>DCHY01000023.1:0-29400 GCA_002315715.1 Clostridiales bacterium UBA1740
CGCTGTGAAAACGGTCACTCCTACGACAGAGCCAAAGAAGGTTATTTTCACCTGTTGCTCGGCACCGGTGCCAAGGGGCACGGCGACAACAAAGAGATGGTTTTTGCGCGTCGCCGCTTTCTCGACGGCGGCTATTATGCTCCGCTTTCAAAGGCATTGACCGAAGAAGTCAAAGCGCACCTGCCGACGGGCGGTGTCGTTCTTGACGGCGGCGCCGGCGAGGGATACTACACCGATATTGTGGCGAATGCCGTCCTCGCCGAAAATCCGACGGCGCAAATCGCCGCTTTCGATATTTCCAAAGACGCCGTGCGTGCGATGGCAAAGAAAAATCCCCACGTTGAATCTGCCGTTGCCGGCGTTTATCATATGCCTATTCAAACGGCAAGCGTCGACGTGGCGCTCAATCTCTTTGCCCCGCTCGCCACGGAGGAACTTTTCCGCGTTCTCAAACCCGGCGGCGTTTTTATCATGGCAATTCCCGAGCGTGAACATCTGTACGGTCTCAAAGCCGCGGTCTACGACCACCCGTATTACAATGAAGTCAAAGACACGGCGCTTCCCGGTTTTACTCTCATCGGCAACCGTGAAATCAAAGATACCGTCACCCTGAAAGACGACGCCATCCGCGACCTTTTTATGATGACCCCTTACGCCTACCGTACGAGCGAGGAGGGCAGAGCCCGCGTCGCCGCTCTGCAAGTGCTTTCCACCCCGATTCATTTTCGCCTGCTTTCTTATAGGAGGGACGTATGAAAAACAACGCCAATACCAAGAGCCGTATCGTTTCGGCGGCTTGGAAACTCTTTTATCAAAAAGGATACGAAGACACGACGATCGAAGACATCGTCGCCGAAAGTCAAACGTCCAAAGGGTCTTTCTATCATTATTTTGAAGGGAAAGACGCGCTTCTCGGTTCTCTTTCCGTCCTCTTTGACGAAAAATACGAGGAACTCATGCCCGGCATCCCCGACGAGATGAACAGTTTTGATAAACTGATGCTCTTGAATCACGAACTGTTCCATATGGTGGAAAACGAGGTGGCAATCGACCTTCTCGCCCGCATGTACTCTTCGCAGATTATCACAAAAGGCGATAAGCACCTGCTCGACCGCAACAGAACCTACTATAAACTCCTGCGAAAAATCGTCATCGAAGGACAGGAGCGCGGGGAAATCACAAAGGATGACTCCGTCAACGACATCGTCAAAACCTACGCTCTTTGCGAGCGCGCACTCCTTTCGGATTTCTGTATGTGCAACGGCGAGTATTCGCTCACCGCCTACGCCGACAAAATGATGCCGATGTTCCTTTCCTCCTACAAAAAGTGACGAAGAACGGAAATTCTAAAAAAATCCTAAAACAGTTCTTATTATCGTTCTACTAAAAAACGCCTTGAAAATCAAGGCGTTTTTCTTTATTTGCGGAAAGATAGTACAGACTATATACTATTATGCATTCTCTATTGACGAACGGAAAATAGTGTGCTACAATAGCACCATCAAAAGAACGAGGTATCATTATGTTACTTGCATTTATTCTCTATTTCGTGTTGATTCTCGCTATCGGCATTTACTTCTTCTTGAAAACGAAGAACGGTGGCGATCGTGAGTATTTCCTTGGCGGCCGTTCCCTTGGTCCTTGGGTAACCGCCATGTCAGCGCAGGCATCGGATATGTCCGGATGGCTTCTTATGGGATTCCCCGGCAGTATTCTTGCTTTCGGTATGGGCAAAGTATGGATCGGTATCGGTCTTGCCATCGGTACTATCGCCAACTGGATTTTGGTTGCGGCACGCCTACGCCGTTTCTCGAGCGCATCGGATGACGCTATCACCCTTCCGCAGTACTTGACCAACCGTTTTGCCACCAAAAATCCCATTTTGAAAGTTATTTGCGCTGTCATCTTTTTGATTGCGTTCACCATCTACGTTGCATCCGCCTTCAACGCCGGCACTGCGGTATTCACTGCCGTTATCCCCGGTCTCAAAGGACATGAGCAACTTGCCATGGCAATTTTTGCCGCTTTGATTTTGGCTTACACCTTCCTCGGCGGTTACAAAGCCGTTTGTTGGACTGACTTCTTCCAGGGTCTCATGATGCTTGGCGCGCTTTTGCTCGTTCCCATCGTTATGGCTTGCGGCAACTTCGATAGTACCTATGCCGGCGCATTTGCGGAAGGCATTAAACCTTTTGGTTCCAATCCTTTCACGGCAAGTTTCGGTGACATCGTCAGCGGTCTTGGCTGGGGACTCGGCTACTTCGGTATGCCTCACATCCTCGTCCGCTTCATGGGCATTAAAGATGCAAAAATGGTTAAGAAATCCGCGACTGTAGCCTGTACTTGGGTGGTTATCACCTTGGCTGCCGCTGCCGTCATCGCCATTCTCGGCAGAACCTTCATCCTTCACGACGGTTCTTCCTTGGCAGAGACTTTGCTTCCCACCGGCAGTCAGCAAAACGTCTTTATCGTTATCGTAAAAGCCCTCTTCCCGAAATTCATTGCCGGTATTCTTCTTGCCGCTATCATCGCCGCTTCGATGAGTACTGCCGATTCACAACTTCTCGTGGCTTCCTCATCTTTTACGAGCGACCTTTATCAACCGCTTATTCGAAAGAACCAAGCGAGTGAAAAAGAAACCCTCTGGGTTGGCCGTATCGTCGTTGCCGTCGTGGCAGTCGTTGCCTTCTTTATCGCTTCCAGCGGTATCGGCAAAACCGATTCTTGGGCAAGCAACATTATGGCAATGGTGGAAAACGCATGGGGCCTCTTCGGTGCAGCGTTCGGTCCTGCCATCATTTTATCGCTCTTCTGGCGTCGATTCAACTATGCGGGTGCACTGGCAGGCATCATTTCGGGTGCCGTCGTTGACCTTGTATGGCTCTTCGCTCTTTCCGCCAAGACCGGCGTATACGAAATCGTACCCGGTTTCATCGTCGGTATGGCAGTTGCCGTCGCTGTCACTCTCTTCACCAAAACGGGTGACGAGGTGACCGCCATTTACGACAAAGCCGTTTCGGCGGATGCAGAATAAAAAACGACACAAAAAGCAGTCGGCATTGACAACCGACTGCTTTTTTTATATAATATGGTGTGAAAAAATAACGAAAGAGGTCGGAAGATGAAAACGCGTATCGAACACGATTCCATGGGCGAAATTGCGGTGCCTGCCGAGCATTATTGGGGCGCGCAAACGCAGCGGAGTTTTGAAAATTTCAAAATCGGAACCGAGAAAATGCCAAAAGAAATCCTGAGGGCATTTGCCGTTTTGAAAGTGTCTGCCGCCCGTGCCAATTTCGAACTTTGCCCCGAAAAAATGACGGCGGAAAAACTGACGCTGATCGAAAAGGTGACAAAGGAAATCATGGACGGCGCCCTCGATGATGAATTCCCGCTTTCGGTATTCCAAACGGGGAGCGGCACGCAGACCAATATGAACGTCAACGAGGTGATTGCCGGACGTGCCAACGCCCTCGCCGGGGCGAAACTTCTCCATCCCAACGACGACGTGAATATGTCACAGTCATCCAACGACACGTTCCCGACCGCCATGCACGTAGCGGCAGTCGAATCCATGCAAAAGACTCTCTTGCCGGCTTTGGACAACCTTATTCACACGCTTGACGGGTTGGAAAAGGCAAATCGCGACGTGCTCAAATGCGGAAGAACGCATCTTCAGGATGCCACCCCCATCACCTTCGGACAGGAAATCAGCGGTTGGAAGCATTCGCTTCTTTGCGACCGAGAAATGATTGAAAGCACCGTAAAACCCCTCTCAAACTTGGCTCTCGGCGGCACGGCGGTCGGAACGGGACTCAATGCGCCGAGGGGATTTGCCGCACTGTCGGCAGAAAAGATAGCAAAAGAAACGGGCATTCCTTTTTTCACCGCCGAAAACAAATTCCACGCGTTGACTTCCAAGGACGAACTCGTTTTCGCACACGGAGCACTCAAGGCGCTGGCGGCGGACTTGATGAAAATCGCCAACGACGTGCGCTGGCTGTCGAGCGGACCGCGTCTCGGGCTCGGGGAAATTTCGATTCCCGAAAACGAGCCGGGCTCGTCCATCATGCCCGGCAAAGTCAATCCCACTCAGTGCGAGGCGGTGACGATGGTGGCGGTGCAGGTCATGGCAAACGATACGGCGGTATCCTTCTCCGCTTCACAGGGCAATTTCGAACTCAACGTCTATATGCCGGTCTGCATCTCGAATTTTCTTCAGTCGGTGCGCCTGCTTTCCGACGTGATGGTTTCTTTTGAGAAAAACTGTGTCCGCGGCATCACGCCGAACCGTGAAAAAATGAAAGCCAACGTCGAAAACTCTTTGATGCTTGCTACGGCGCTTTCGCCCGTCATCGGTTACGAGAATACCGCCAAGACGGTACAGTACGCTTATCAAAATAACATAACGCTGAAAGAAGCCGCACTGACGCTCGGCTTTTTGGACGGCGAAACATTTGATCGGCACTTTCATCCCGAGAAGATGGTTTAATAAGGAGACAGTATGACGGATATTGCAAAAGAATCCCTGAAAAAACACGCCGAATGGGGCGGAAAAATCGAGGTCGTTCCCCGCGTCCCCGTCAAGTCGAGAGAGGACTTGTCCTTAGCTTACACGCCGGGCGTGGCACAACCTTGCCTGGAAATTCAAAAAAATCCCGATTTATCCTATGAGTTGACAAGACGCAAAAACATGGTCGCCGTGATCACCGACGGTTCCGCCGTGTTGGGACTCGGCAATATCGGCGGACTTGCCGGTATGCCGGTGATGGAGGGAAAGTGCCTGCTTTTCAAAGAGTTTGCCGACGTGGACGCTTTTCCGCTTTGCATCAAGTCGCAGGACGTTGACGAAATCGTCAGAACCGTCTACCTTCTTTCCGACAGTTTCGGCGGCATCAATCTCGAGGACATTGCCTCTCCCCGTTGCTTTGAGATCGAGCGCCGTTTGATAGAAACGTGCGACATCCCCGTCTTTCACGACGATCAGCACGGAACCGCCATCGTAGTCGGCGCCGCCCTCATCAACGCCTTGAAAGTCGTCGGCAAGAACATCGAAAATATCAAAATCGCCATGAGCGGTGCCGGCGCCGCCGGTATCTCGATTGCCAAACATTTGATTCGCCTCGGCGCGACGCCCGGCAATATCGTCATGGTCAATATCAACGGTATTTTGTGGGACGGCGATCCTATGCTCAACGAGGCGGAGGCCGAGATGGCAAAGATCACCAACAAAGATAAAATCAAGGGAAAAATTGCCGAAGCGCTCGTCGGTGCCGATCTGTTTATCGGCGTATCGGCGCCCGGCGTCGTCAGCGAAGACATGATCAAAACCATGGCAAAGGACGCTATCGTCTTCCCGATGGCGAATCCCACCCCCGAGATTATGCCGGATGCGGCACTCCGTGCCGGTGCCGCCGTCGTCGGAACGGGACGGTCGGATTATCCGAACCAAATCAACAATCTTTTGGCATTTCCCGGTATTTTCCGAGGTGCGCTCGATTGCCGCGCCAAACGAATCAACGAGGAGATGAAGGTGGCGACTTCACGCGCTTTGGCATCTTTGATTCCCGACGACGAATTGTCCAAGACCAACATCATTCCGTCGGCACTCAACAAAGACGTGGCAAAAGTCGTTGCCGCTGCCGTGATTGAAGCGGCACATAAAACCGGCGTGTCTCGTCTGTAATTTTATCCATAACAAAAACGGTGCTCTTAGACCAATTCGCCTAAAAGCACCGTAATTTGTAAACTTACATAGTCAAATCATATAATTCGAGCAGTTCTTCTTCGAGGACTGCTTTTTCTTTTTCGATTTCGGCTGCTCGCAGATAGTCGGAGGCGGCATCGCCGAAGAGTTCTTTGTCAAGTGCGTCGATTTTGGCTTCTATCTCGGGAATGCGTTCCTTGGCTTTCTCGATTTTTCGCTCACGGCTGCGACGCTCGGCGTTTTCGCGCTTTTGCTGTTCGTAGTCGATTTTACCGGCACTGACGGTTGCTTCGGGCTTTGCTTCGGCCTCCTTTTGTTTTTCGCGGATGGCGAGATACGTCGAAAAGGCTTCGTCTCCGTTTTCAATCGGATAATCGACACAGCCGTAGGGGTGACCGGGGGCAAGTTCGATGATTCGGCTCGCCAAGCGGTTGATAAAATACCGGTCGTGCGAAACCGCGACTACGGTCCCGTCAAACGCCGTCAGCGCCGTTTCGAGCGCCTCGCGCGAACCGATATCCAGGTGGTTGGTCGGCTCGTCCATGACGAGGAGATTAACCTTTTTGAGAATCAATTTGGCAAGCGTCAAACGCGCCCGTTCTCCGCCCGATAGGGTGGAAATCGGCTTGTCCATATCTTCGGCACCGAAGAGAAAAAGCGCCAGGGTGCAACGGAGTTCGAGGTCGGTTTTTTGCGGATACGCCGCGCGCATTTCGCCGAACACCGTTTCGTTTTCGGAGAGACCGCGGTTTTCCTGGTCATAGTACCCGATTTCGATATTATACCCAAGGGTGAGTTTTCCCGCGGTGGGGGCGAGCCTTCCGTTCAAGAGTTTCATGAGGGTGGATTTTCCCGATCCGTTGGGGCCGAGGAAAAGCACGCGTTCATCCTTTTGTACCGTAAAGGTCAAGCCGTCGATCAAGGGCTTTGTGCCGTAGGAAAAACCGAGATTTTTGGCGACGATGACGTCGCCGGCGCTTTCACCGAGGGAAGAGAAGGAAAGACGGATATCTTTCGGGGCGTTTTTGACCTTTTCGACAACGTCCATGCGCGCCAGTTGTTTTTCTTTGGCGCGGATGGTCACGAAATTGTGTTCGCGGTTGCAGCGGCGCTGAAATTCGATATTGGCACGGATTTTCGCAATCTCTTTTTGCTGTTCTTTGTATCGCTTTTCCTGCGAGGCACGCTCCATATCCCGTTGCTCTTTGGACTGCGAGTAGTTGCCGTTAAAAAGGCGGGCCTGCTTAAATTCGATAAGCAAGGTCTTGTTTGTCACCCGGTCGAGAAAGAAACGGTCGTGGGAAATGACGAGAACGGTCTTTTTATAACCGATTAGGTAGTTTTCAAGCCAGGTCAAAGCGTCGATATCAAGGTGGTTGGTCGGCTCGTCGAGCATCAGTACGTCCGGCTCCGTCAAGAGCAAACGCGCCAGCGACAGACGGGTATATTCTCCGCCCGACAGCGTTCCGATTTTTTGTTCGATGAGTGCCTCGGAAAAGCCGAGACGCAGCAAAGTCGAACGGCAACGCGCGCGGAATTCAAGACCGCCGCCGTCGTGATACTTGCGGTTTTCGTTGTCGAGCGCCGCCGAGAGGGAAGAGATTTCCGCGTGACGGTCGGTTGGCAAAGAGGATAGGCGCGCTTCGAGCGAGGAAATCTCCCTTTCCGCCTTCAAAAGTTCGGGAAAAGCGGTGTACGTGTATTCGAGCATTGATAGATTTTTCGGCAACGCCGAAAGGTCGGGATTCTGCTCGAGCATCCCGACTTTAAATCCTTTTTGCAAATACACGTTGCCGCGGTCGGGAGAATACGTCCCCGTCAACAGACGGAAAAGCGACGTTTTGCCCGCGCCGTTGACACCGATAATGCCGATTTTGTCCCCTTCGTTGGCGGCAAACGAAACGCCGTCCAAGACGCTGACGGTGCCGAACGAGAGGGATAAATCTTCGGTGGAAATGGAAATCATACTGCAACCTCTTTTGATAGTACCCTAATCTTACCATAAAAAACGGGAAAAATCAAGCCGACTCTTCTCTATATATTCCTTGATTTTTACTTTCTGCTATGCTATAATATAAAAGGAAAAATAGGAATAGAGGTGCCGTATGGTTGCCACAAACGAATTATACGAAGAAATGCTCACCCTCTTGAAAACCCTCGTCGTCATCCCCTCGCCCTCCGGCTTTGAGGATGAAAGAGCGGCGTTTCTTTTGCCGCTTCTCAAGTCTTGGGGATTTGAGGAAGCCTATATCGACGAAGCGAAAAACGTCCTTTGGAAAATCGAAGGGGAGACGGACAGAATCATTCTGTGCTCTGCGCATATCGACACCGTTTTTCCCGACCGTACGCCGCTTCCTTTGAAAGAAGACGAAGAAAATCTATACTGTCCCGGCATCGGCGATGACGCCGGGTGCCTCGTTCCCATGCTGATTGCCTCGCGTGAACTCAAGAAAATCGGCATAAAACCGAAACACACGTTTCTCTTTGCCGCCAATTCCTGCGAAGAAGGGCTCGGCAATCTCAAAGGAATCAAGAATATCTGCCAAACGTTCGGTGACAAAATCGACCGTGCGTATTCCTTTGACGGCGATATCACCGAAATTTATAACGCCGCCGTCGGCTCTCACCGCTATCGCGTTGAAGTCAAAACGAAAGGCGGTCACTCCTACTCGAACTTCGGCAACACGAGCGCCATCGACGTTCTCTCCGAGATGATTCAAAAAATCTACGCCTTGGAAGTCCCGCAAAAAGAAGGGGAAGTCACAACCTACAACGTCGGTACCGTCGAGGGCGGTACGTCGGTCAACGCCATAGCGCAAAGCGCCTCTATGCTCTGCGAGTATCGCTCGACGGACAAGGACGCCTTGGCGTATATGAAAGAGAAGTTTTTTGACATTTTTGACGGCGCCGCCAAGCGCGCCGAGATAAAAATCGAACTCGTCGGCGACCGTCCCTGTGCCGATTGCCCGGATCCGAAGATGATGGCGCAAATGACGAACAAAGCCCTCGAAATTCAGTCGAAATATGCGAAAGTCCCCGTCAAAACCTATCCCGGTTCTACCGATTGCAACTGTCCGTTGTCTCTCGGCATCCCTGCCATCGACGTCGGTTGCTACGTCGGCGCCGGTGCCCATACGCGGGAAGAGTGGCTGAAAAAAGAAAGCCTCAAAGACGCGTATGCCGTCATCACGGAAATGATCACTTGGGAAATGGAACGCTGAAAAGGAAAGAAATATGCACGAACCTATCGTAGGATCCAAACTCCCCTCGGTTATGGCGCTGTCGTTTCTCGGCGACGCCGCTTTCGGACTTCGCGTCCGATTGATGCTGGTCAAAGACGGCATCGAAAACGCCGGGGAACTCAATAAGCGCGCCTTGTCGTACGTGACGGCGGAAAAGCAGGCGTCCTTTATGCGCCGCATCGAGCCGCTGCTGACGGAGGACGAGCGTGACGTTTACCGCCGTGCGCGCAACTCCACCCACCTCAATAAACCCAAGCATGCAAGCCCCATGGATTACCGCGAGGCAACCGGGATTGAAGCCGTGTTCGGCATGCTGACGGTTATCAAAGACGAAGAGCGCCTCGACGCGCTGTTTTGCGAGATTGAAAAAATGGCAAAGGAAGAAGAAAATGATAAGAAGAATTAAAGGTACCATGGATATTATGCCGGAGGACACTCCGCTTTTCCGTCATATCGAAGGCATTATGCGAGAAGAGGCGGAGCGCTACGGCTTCGGCGAAATTCGCACCCCCATGTTCGAGAACACCGAACTCTTCGTACGCGGCGTCGGCGACACCACCGACGTGGTACAGAAAGAAATGTACACCTTTGTGGACAGAGATGAGGACAAGTCCATTTCTCTGCGTCCCGAGGGCACGGCGTCGGTTGCCCGCGCCATCATCGAAAACGGCAGATGCTCCGACACCATGCCGATGAAGTTTTACTATATCATTTCCTGCTTCCGCCACGAAAAACCGCAGGCAGGCAGAAGCCGCGAATTCTTCCAGTTCGGCACTGAAATGTTCGGAACGGAAAGCCCCACCGCCGACGCCACCGTCATCGCTTTGGCGTATTCCGTCCTTTGCCGCTTGGGACTTGACAACGTAAAGTTGCATATCAACTCCATCGGATGCAAACAGTGCCGTCCCGGTTACCGCGACGCCTTAATTTCTCACTTCAGCGCCAAAGAGGAATGCCTTTGCGATACCTGCAAAGCGCGCCTGTCAAAAAATCCCCTGAGACTTCTCGACTGCAAGAACCCCGAATGCCACGAACTTGCCCTCAGCGCACCGAAAACCGTCGAGCATCTTTGCCCCGATTGCGAAAAGAAGTTTACGATTTTGAAAGAATCGCTCGACGCCATGCATATTCCGTACGAGGTTGACACCTCCATTGTCCGCGGCCTGGATTACTATACCAACACGGTGTTCGAGTTTATCGCCGAAGGTATCGGCGCTCAGTCCACGGTTTGCGGCGGCGGCAGATACGACGGTCTCGTCGAATCGCTCGGAGGACCGAACCTGCCGGGTATCGGCTTCGGCATGGGGCTTACCCGTGTCATTCTCGCCATGAAAGAAAAAGGACTTGACACGGTAGAGAAGAAAAAACCGTCCCTTTACATCGCCGCTCTCGGTGAGCGTGCACAGGTCGTGGCGCTCGGTATCGTCGAGGAACTCCGCCGCGGCGGACAGTATTGCGAATGCGATATCGTCGGCAGAAGTTTGAAGGCGCAAATGAAATACGCCGACAAAATCGGTGCCGATTACACCTTGATTCTCGGCGACGGAGAACTCGAGAGCCAAACGGCACAGCTTCGCTCCATGAAGACGGGCGAGCAAGAAACCGTTGAACTGTCAAAAATTGTCGAGAAAATGTCAAATATTTGACAACTGCTCGTAAAAAATACGAATCGAAAATGGCTAATTTTCGGCAGAAAAAACAAAAGTGTTCGCTTTTTGCGGTGAACAAAAAACAAGAAAAAATTACCAATATCGGAAAAAGAGAGATTTGGCGGATTTGCCCGATCTTTGGAAGAGAATGTGGAAAACTTGGGGTTTACGACGGGAGAATTCCGAAAAACTCAGGAGATTAACGGCTTTTCAAACCGAATTTTCCACTTTCTCCACCGATTTTTAGGTGGAAAACTCTTTCCGAAAACGCTTTTTCTTTTTCCGAAAAAATGTTTTTTTGGAGATAACTTCTCCTGCGACCGATTTTCCTCTTTTTACCAATGAATGAATCTTGCATATTTCGTTCGTAAATACTACGAATAATATGAGACAGTTCATTTTACACTGAAACAAACCTCAAAAGTGAGAGCCGTATGTCTGATTTGAACATCGAATTTACCAAAGTCAAACGCCGTATGTTTGACAAGGTTTACGCCGAAAAACTGAATCCCGAGCAGCGCCGCGCCGTATTTACGGCAAAGGGGCCGCTTTTGATTTTGGCAGGAGCCGGCAGCGGAAAAACCACCGTTCTCGTCAATCGCATCGCCTTCTTGATTCAGTACGGCAACGCCTATATGGACACCTCGCTCCCCGAGGGTGTCTCCCCCGGCATGATCTCTGCGCTTTCCGACGCCGTCGATACTATGCCCCCCGCGGAACTGTCCGAGATTTTGCCGCAATTTATCACCGAGCCTTGTCCTCCGTGGGCGATGCTCGCCATCACTTTCACCAACAAAGCCGCGAATGAAATCAAGGACCGTCTTGCCAAGACTTTTTCCGACCCCTCGGTTTCGGAGTCGATTTGGGCAGGCACCTTCCACGCGATTTGTATGCGCATTCTTCACCGCTTCGGTGACAGAGTCGGCTATCGCGACGGCTTTTCGATTTACGATACCGACGATTCCAAACGCCTGATTATCAAATGTATGGAAGAACTCCGCTTGGATCCGAAAATCCTACAGCCGAAGGCGGTTGCCATCGAAATCAGCCGTGCCAAAGACCATCTTTTGACCCCCGAACAATTTGAAATTACGAGAGATCCACGTTCCCGCGATATCCAAAAAATCTACGCGTTATATCAGAAAAAACTCATGGATTACAACGCCATGGATTTTGACGATATCATCGTTTCCACCGTCCGTCTTCTTGAGAGAGAACCCGAAGTTCTTTCCTATTATCAAAATAAGTTCCGCTACGTCTGTGTCGACGAGTATCAGGACACCAACTACGCGCAATTCCGTCTGACGGAGTTGTTGGCGGGCAAATATCGCAACATCATGGTTGTCGGCGACGATGACCAAAGTATTTATAAATTCCGCGGCGCCACCGTCGAGAACATCCTCGATTTTGACAAAACCTATCCCGACGCCACGGTCATCAAACTCGAGCAAAACTACCGTTCCACCGAGACGATCTTGGAGGCGGCAAACGCCGTCATCGGGCACAACGACCATCGCCACGGCAAAAAACTCTGGAGCGATAAGGGCGAGGGTGAAAAAATCCGCGTCTATGAAGCCAAGGACGGCATCGACGAGGGGAAATTCATCGTTTCGCATATTCAGAAAGCCGTGAGGGAAGGGGCAAAGTATTCGGATTTTGCCGTCCTCTACCGCATCAACGAAATGGCACGTTCCCTCGAAAACACCTTCAACAAAAGCGGTATGCCGTACCGCATCATCGGCGCCCAACGCTTTACCGACCGTAAAGAAATCCGCGATATTTTAGCGTATCTTTACCTAATCCGTTCGCATGAAGACGATATGCGCCTCATGCGCATTATCAACGTTCCGAAACGCAAAATCGGTGACGCCACCGTCGAGGCGGTGGAAGCCATCGGCAAGGTCGAGGGACTTTCCATGTTCACCGTGATGGAGCGTGCCGCCGACTTCGTGGCACTTGCCAAGAGCGTCGATAAACTCGGCGAGTTCTGCGCCCTCATTCGCTCGTTTTCCCCCGACGCGTTGCCGTCGGTGTTGATTCCCGACGTTTTTGACAAATCCGGCTATCGCCAAATGTTGGAGGGCGAAGGGTTTGAAGGAGAAGGCAGAATCTTGGCGGTCGAGGAATTCGTTTCCGCCGCCGTCGAGTACGAAAGGCGCTGTGCCGACAACGGCGAGACACCCACCCTTTCCGGCTTCCTCGAGGAAATCGAACTCGTCGCCGACGTCGATAAATACGACGACACGGCGGACGCCGTCGTGCTGATGACGGTTCATTCTGCGAAAGGACTTGAGTTTCCGACGGTCTTTCTTGCCGGCATGGAGGACGGTATTTTCCCCTCGCAACGCAACATCGGCGAGCCCGATGAGATGCAGGAGGAGCGCCGCCTTGCCTACGTCGCCATTACCCGTGCCAAAAAGCAACTGTACGTCACCCACGCCAAGGAGCGCTTGATGTACGGCCGTTCTTCGTATAATCCCCTGTCGAGTTTCGTCCGCGAAGAAATCCCCAAAAACTTTATGCAAATGGAGTTTCAGAAGAAAGAACCGCCGCGCGGGATTCCCTCGGGCTATTCTTCTTTCGGTATGGGATCCAAGCGCCCCCTGCGCGATCCCGATTTCTCCCGTCCCGTCGAACTCTTCTCGGCTCCGAAACCGAAAGAAAAACCGGCAGGACCTGCCGGCTACGGTATTTCGAAAATGGCATCCGGCACCCGTGTGGAGCACGCGATGTTCGGTGCCGGTGAGATTCTTTCCGCCAAGGAACTCGGCGGCGATATCCTCTACGAGATTCGCTTCGATTCCGGCGTCGTCAAAAAACTCATGGCGACCTACGCCAATTTGAAACCCGAAGAAAAATCATGAAAAAAGCCGAGGCAAACCGCCTCGGCTTATTGTATTTACATATGCTTCATTCCGTCGCGCACACGCTTCGGAATGGGTTTCTCTTTGATTTCTCCCGCTTTTTGCAGGGCAATCTTGGTGAGGAGCGGGGCTACCATCTCATACACCAAAACCGAGAAGAGGGCGATATTGCGGATCAGTTGTCCGCCAAGCGGCAAGGACATTGCCATGAGGGACATACCGAGGCAAACGCCTTCTTGGGGAAGCAGGGTGATACCGAGATACTTTTGCACGGTCGGCTCGCTCTTTGCCCATTTGGCGGAGACCATGGCGCCGAGAATCTTGCCGGCAGTACGGAAGACGATGAAAACGACGCCGACGAGGACGATATGCCAATCCGTAAAGACCTTCAACTCAAGTCCCGCGCCGCTGATGACGAAGAAAAGCACCATAATGGGACCCGTCCAACGGTCCATTCTGTCCATGAGTTCCACCGAGAAGTCACAAAGGTTGCAAAAGACGGTGCCGAGCATCATGCAGACGAGAAGGGGAGAAAAGCCGATTTCGACTTCCCCGAGAACGAATTCCAGTTTGGAGAGCGCCACGGCGAGAAGAACGAAGCACACCGAAATGCTCATACGCTTGCTGCGCGAGTGGAAGAAACGTTCCGAATAATGGAACCCGAGACCGAGAAGTGCGCCGAGCAACAGAGAACCGACGATTTCAATCAAAGGATTGATGATGACGGAAACGACGTTGACGGCACCGCTTTCAAGGGCGTTGGCAATACCGAAGGAAATGGCGAAGATGATAAGACCGATGACGTCGTCGAGCGCAACGATCGGGAGCAAAATCTTGGTGACGGGACCTTCCGCCTTATACTGTTTTACAACCATAAAGGTGGAGGCAGGCGCCGTTGCGGTGGCAATCGCGCCGAGAGTGACGGCGGCGGAGAGAGGGAGCACGTCGGGAATCAAAAAGTGAAGAACGATAAGTGCCACGTCGACGAACAAAGTAGCCGCCACCGCTTGGCAAACGGCGATGACCATCGCCTGCTTTCCGATTTTTTTGAGTTCCGAGATGCGGAATTCGTTGCCCATCGCAATAGCGATAAAGCCGAGCGCCACGTCGCAAATCAGCGAAACGGCGTCAACCTCGGTTTTGTTGATAAAACCGAGCCCCGAAACGCCGAGTTGTCCCAAAACGTAGGGCCCGATGAGAATACCTGCCAAGAGATACGCCGTGACCGCCGGCAGGTTGCCGAGCTTCGTCACGCGTGAAAGCCAAAGCCCTGCCAAAAGAGCAATGGAAAGAGAAAGTAACAATTCCATAATTACGCCTCAAATACGAGTATTTTTACCAAATGAGTATTATAAGATAAAGGCATGAAACTGTCAACACCTTTCGCGAAAAATAAGAGAAAGTTTGAAATGCGACTCCGGATTGTGATGATGACGCCTCTTTTTTCTTCCGATGGCTTTCGAAATCTCCGACCGCTCTCGTTTTGCTCAACTGTAGACATTTTTATTGTGCAAACTAACCAAAAGTCAAAGCGCGAAATTGTCTCTTTTTGTCAAAACGCTATTTTTTAAAAATATTATTGACAGTATAATACGATATGGCTATAATGGAATTACAATCAAAAATAAAGGCTGTGATGAAGACCGTCTTCACAACGTCCTCGCAGAGAGCCGGTGGTTGGTGTAAACCGGTAGGAAGTGTGGCTGACACATCCCTTCGGAGCCGAAAGAGGGAACACCTCGGTCAGTACCGCTTTCCGTGATTGCCGCGTCAGTGCATAGAAGTTATTTGACTTCAAGAGTGGCGACATTGTCGCAATTTGAGTGGTACCGCGGATGAGTTTCACCCGTCTCAAAAAAGAGTTTTTTTGAGGCGGGTTTTTGTTTTTAAATCCCCTCAAGGGAAAGAGGACGTTATGACACAAAGTTCATCGGAAAAACTATGGGAAGTCGCGACACGTATCAAGGATATGCGCGACGTCGTCGGTCTGAGTGAAAGCGAAATGGCGGAGCGCTGCGACGTCACCCTCGCGGAGTATCTCGACTATGAAGCGGGAAAAACGGATTTTCCTTTCTCGTTTCTTCATAAGTGCGCGAGAGTCTTCGGCATCGGCATCACCGATCTTCTCGAAGGTCAGTCGGCACACCTTTCGTCCTATACCGTCACGCGCAGAGGCGAAGGGCAAGAAACGGCAAAGGAAGACGGCATCGAGATTCAAAACCTCGCGCCCATGTTCCGCAAGAAGATTGCGGAGCCGTATTGGGTGCGTTATGAATACAATCCCGACCTTCTGAACGCCCCGATTCATCTGTCCAAGCACTCGGGACAGGAGTTCGACTTCGTCGTCAGCGGACGTCTTAAGGTCCAAGTCGGCGACAACGTCGAGATCCTCAACGAAGGCGACAGCATTTATTATAACTCATCAACCCCGCACGGCATGATCGCCGTGGACGGGCGCGACTGCCTTTTCATCGCCGTGGTCCTGCCCGGCGAAAACATCAAAGAAACCGTCGTCAGAGAAACTTTCTTCCCGACGCAAAACGAGTCGAAGAAGACGGTCGGCGACCGCTTCGTCGAAGTCAAAAAAGACGAGACGGGACGTCCCTCGGAAGTCAACTTCAAAAATCCCGAAACCTTCAACTTCGCCTTTGACGTCGTCGACGCCATCGCCAAGCGCGAACCCGATAAACTCGCGATGATTCATCTGTCGGGCGAAGGGGTGGAGCGCCGCTTTACCTTCGGCGATATGAAGCGCGCCTCCGCACAGTGCGCCAACTACTTCAAAGCCCTCGGCATCAAGCGCGGTGACCGCGTCATGCTCGTTCTCAAGCGCCACTATCAGTTCTGGTTTGCGATTCTCGCCTTGCATAAACTCGGTGCTATCGCCATTCCGGCAACGGCACAGCTTCTCTCGCACGACTTTGAATACCGCTTCGAGGCGGCGGGCGTTTCGGCTATCGTTTGTACCGCCGACGGCGACGTTGCCGAGCAGGTCGAGATAGCGGAACAAAAGGCACCTACCCTGAAAAACAAAATCCTCGTCGGCGGCAAACGCGACGGCTGGCACGATTTTGACGAAGAGTACAGCCTATACAGCACCCATTTCTACCGCACCGAAAATTCCCCCGCGGGCGAAGACCTCATGCTCATGTTCTTCACCTCCGGCACGACGGGTTATCCGAAGATTGCCGCTCATACCTACGAATATCCCTTGGCACACTACATCACCGCGCATTATTGGCACGGCGTAGAGGAGGGCGGTCTTCACTTTACCATTTCCGACACCGGTTGGGGCAAAGCCCTCTGGGGCAAACTCTACGGTCAATGGCTCTCGGAAGGGGTGGTCTTCACCTACGACTTCGACCGCTTTGACGCCGCCAAGATTTTGCCGCTCTTTGCCAAGTACAAAATCACGACCTTCTGTGCACCTCCTACGATGCTCCGAATGATGGTCAAAGAAGATATCAGCAAGTACGACCTCTCCTCCATCCGCCGTATGACGACGGCAGGTGAGGCACTCAACCCCGAAGTATACCGTCAGTTTGAAAAGGCGACGGGCGTGCAAATCATGGAAGGCTTCGGTCAAACCGAAACCACGATGGTCATCGGCGACCTTGTCGGTGACGTCCACAAAATCGGCTCTATGGGAAAACCGAGTCCGCTCTTCCACGTGGATCTTTTGGATCCCGACGGCAATCCCGTGCCGGTCGGTACGACGGGCGAGATCGTCATCAAAACCGACGACAAAAAGCCCATCGGTCTTTTTGCCGGATATTACAACAACGAAGCCCTCACGAAAGAAGCTTGGCACGACGGCTTCTATCACACCGGCGACACCGCTTGGCGCGATGAAGACGGTTATTTCTGGTACGTCGGAAGAGCCGATGACGTCATCAAGTCGTCGGGCTACCGCATAGGTCCGTTTGAAATCGAAAGCGTCATCATGGAACTTCCTTACGTTCTCGAGTGCGGCGTTTCCGCCGCTCCCGACGAAGTCAGAGGACAGGTAGTCAAAGCCTCCATCGTCCTTGTCAAAGGCAAAGAGGGCACCGACGAACTCAAAAAAGAAATCCAAGATTACGTCAAAAAACATACGGCGCCGTACAAATACCCCCGTATCGTCGAGTTCAAAACCGAATTGCCGAAGACGATAAGCGGCAAAATCAAACGCAATTTGCTTTAATTTTCAAAAATCCCTTGACAACAAAATAGATAATATGGTAGAATGATTTCATTCAAAAAGGCACAGACGAAGAGCACATGAAAAGAGCGGCCAAGACAGAGAGTGTGGGCACGGTGAGAGCCACGCGGGAGCGTTTCATGCGGTAACTTCCGAGCCGGAGGGCAGAACCCTTAGGGTAGTAGATCCCTCCCGTGATTGCCGCGTTAGGGCATAGAAGTTGTTAGACTTCAAGAGTGGCGACACCGTCGCAATTTGAGTGGTACCGCGGGTGATTTTTACAGCACTCGTCTCAAAGTCATTTTACTTTGGGACGGGTGCTTTTTTCGTCCCACGAAAGGATTGTCTTATGAATTTGACAGGACTGGATTTCAAGATTCGCGAGATGGCAAGCCGTATTCGCGAACTTCGTGAAATCACGCGATTGACCCCTGCCGAAATGGCACAGAAAACCGACGTCTCGATTGACGAGTACTTGGCGTGTGAAAACGGCGAGAGCGATTTGAACTTCGCTTTCATCTACCGTTGCGCCTTGGCTTTCGGCGTGGACGTGACGGATATTATCGAAGGCGTCAGCCCGACCTTGAAATCCTACACCGTGACGCGAAACGGCCAAGGACAGAAAATCGAGCAGGCGCACGGCATGATTTATTACAACTTGGCGTCCGCTTTTCAGAACCGTATCGCCGAGCCGCTGTTCGTCAAATGCGCCTACAGTGAAGAGGCACAGCACAAGGATATCGAACTCACCACCCACGCGGGACAGGAGTGCGACATCGTCATGGAGGGACACCTCCTCGTTGCCGTCGGCTCGCATAAGGAAGTGCTCGGCCCCGGTGACAGTATCTACTACGATTCGGGAACCCCCCACGGCATGATCGCCGTTGACGGCGCCGACTGTATCTTCTACGCCATCGTCCTCAATCCGACGGGCGAGCCCATCCCCGAACTGTCGGCATCGACCCCCGAGATTCGCGAAGGACAAAAACAGACCCGCGATACCGAAGAGCGTCTGTATCATAAGTACATCGACGTGAAAGAAGACGAAAACGGTACGCCTACCGCCATCACCTTCAAGAACACCGAGAAATTCAATTTTGCTTTTGACATCGTGGACGAACTCGGCAAAAAGAATCCCGAAAAACTCGCGCTTCTTTACGTCTCGAAAGACAAACAGGAAAAGCGCTTTACCTTCGGCGATATGAAGCGCGCCTCCGCACAGTGCGCCAACTACTTCAAAGCCCTCGGCATCAAGCGCGGCGACCGTGTCATGCTCGTTCTCAAACGTCACTATCAGTTCTGGTTTGCGATGCTCGGTCTCAACAAACTCGGTGCTGTCGCCATTCCGGCAACGGCACAGCTTCTCTCCCACGACTTCGAATACCGCTTTGCGGCTGCCGGCGTTTCGGCTATCGTGTGCACTGCCGACGACAACGTCGCGGAGCAGGTGGATATAGCGGCACAGAAGTGCCCGACGCTCAAAACGAAAATCCTCGTGAACGGCAGCCGCGAAGGTTGGCACGCGTTCAACGATGAATATACCATGTACAGTTCCCACTTCCAGAGAGGGACGGACGCCCCCGGCGGCAGAGGGGACGATATGCTGATGTATTTCACCTCCGGCACGTCGGGCTATCCGAAAATCGCGGTACACAATTACCTCTATCCTCTCGGACATTTCCACACGGCCAAGTATTGGCACTGCGTCGATCCCAACGGCCTTCACTTCACCATCTCCGATACGGGATGGGCGAAAGCCATGTGGGGCAAACTCTACGGTCAATGGCTCTGCGAAGCCGCGACGTTCGTCTTCGACTTCGACCGCTTTGACGCCGCCGAGATTCTCCCGATGTTCAAAAAGTACAACATCACGACCTTCTGCGCACCGCCTACGATGCTCAGAATGCTCGTCAAACAGGATATTTCCAAATACGATCTGTCTTCCGTTTGCCATATGACGACGGCGGGCGAGGCGCTCAACCCCGAAGTGTACCGTCAATTTGAGAAAGTCACGGGGCTTCAGATTCTCGAGGGCTTCGGACAGAGTGAAACCACCATGGTTATCGGCAACCTTATCGGCGCCGCTCATAAGGTCGGCTCCATGGGCAAACCGGCACCCATTTACGACGTCGAACTCCTCGGGGAAGACGGCAATCCCGTGGCACCCGGCGAAACCGGCGAAATCGTGATTCGTATCAACAACGGCACGCCTCCGGGACTTGCCACCTGCTATTACCGCGACGAAGAAAAGACGAAAAACACTTGGCACGACGGCTTCTATCACACCGGCGACACCGCTTGGCGCGATGAAGACGGCTACTTCTGGTACGTCGGTCGTGTTGACGACGTCATCAAGTCGTCGGGCTACCGCATAGGTCCGTTTGAAATCGAAAGCGTCATCATGGAACTTCCGTACGTTCTCGAGTGCGGCGTTTCCGCCGCTCCCGACGAGGTCAGAGGACAGGTAGTCAAAGCCTCCATCGTCCTCGTCAAAGGAACAGAAGGCACCGACGAACTCAAAAAAGAAATCCAAGATTACGTCAAAAAACATACGGCACCCTACAAATACCCCCGTATCGTTGAATTCAAAACCGAACTTCCGAAGACCGTAACCGGTAAAATCATGAGGAATAAACTCTGATGCCTATGGAAAGAAAAAGAATCGTTCTCTTTTCCGGCCATTACGGCAGCGGCAAAACCAATATTGCCGTCAACCTCGCCGTAGAGGAAAAGAAAAAAAGAGAAAAAGTGGCGATAGCCGACCTCGACATCGTCAACCCCTATTTCCGCTCGAAAGACAGCATGGCTCTCTTTGAAGAAAACGGCATTGATTTTATCTGTTCTCCCTATGCCAACAGCAACGTCGATATCCCGGCACTTCCGCAGGAAATGTACGCGATCGTCGACAAAAAGGACGTTTTCACCGTCGTTGACGTCGGCGGAGACGACAGAGGTGCTTTGGCGCTCGGCAGATTGACGCCGGCGATTCTCGAAGAGAACAATTACGAAAGCCTCATGGTCATCAACGGCTACCGTCCCTTGACGAGAACCCCCGAAGATACCGTCGAAGTCATGCGAGAAATCGAAATGGCGTCGGGCATCCCCTTCACGGGACTTGTCAACAACAGCAATCTCGGCGGCGAGACGACCGCGCAAACGGTGCTCGACTCCTTGGCGTATGCCGGGGAAGTGTCGAAACTGTCCAACCTTCCGATTGTCTTTACCTCCGTCAGGGAAGATCTTCTTTCCGAACTGTCGGGAAAAATCGACAATCTCTTTCCCCTCGTTTTACAAAAAGGCGCACTTTGACGCCCAACTGATAGAAAGGAATATGATATGGCAAAACTGACTTTTAATACGGATAGTTGCAAGGGTTGCGGACTTTGCGTCAACGCTTGTCCCAAAAATCTTCTGCGTCTGTCCAAAGAAACCATTAACAAAAAAGGCCACCATCCCGTTGAAATCACGGATATGGAAGCCTGCATCGGCTGTGCATCCTGCGCTTGGATGTGCCCCGACTGTATCATTAAGGTAGAGAGGTAAGAAACATGGCAGATAAAGTGTTGATGAAAGGCAATGAAGCCATTGCCGAGGCAGCCATTATTGCCGGTTGCCGCCATTATTTCGGTTATCCCATCACTCCTCAAACGGAAATCGCCGCGTATATGGCAAAGCGTATGCCCAAAATCGGCGGAACGTTTTTGCAGGCAGAGAGCGAACTTGCCGCCATCAGTATGGTGTACGGCGTTTCCTCTTGCGGCTATCGCGTTATGACTTCTTCTTCCTCTCCCGGAATTTCCCTTAAGAGCGAAGGACTTTCTTACTTGGCAGGTGCGGATCTTCCCGCCCTCGTCGTCAACGTGCAAAGAGGCGGTCCCGGTCTTGGCGGTATTCAGCCGAGCCAGTCGGACTACTTCCAGGCAACGCGCGGCGGCGGCCACGGCGATTACCACATGATCGTTTTGGCACCGGCATCGGTACAGGAAATGGCGGAACTCACCGTCAAGGGCTTTGAACTTGCCGACAAGTACCGCATGACCTCGATGATTCTTGCCGACGGTACGATGGGACAGATGATGGAACCCGTCGCCCTCGACCTCAAAGTCAATCCCGCCCCCGAGAAACCTTGGGCAACCACGGGCACGAAACTGTCCCGTAAACATAACATCGTAAACTCCCTCTCTCTCGTTCCCGAAGAACTTGAGAGCCAGAACTTCGCCCGCTTCGAGCGTTATAAAACCGTCGAAGAGAACGAAACCATGTACGAGGAGTACATGACGGAAGACGCCGAGATCATCATCGCCGCTTTCGGTATTGCCGCGCGCGTTTCCAAAAACGCCATCAATGCCGCAAGACGCGAAGGTATCAAAGTCGGTCTTATCCGTCCCATCACCCTTTGGCCGTTCCCGAAAGCCCCCTTTGCCCGTGCCGCAAAGACCGCAAAGGCTATGATTTCCGTTGAACTTTCCATGGGACAGATGATTGAAGACGTCAAACTTGCGAGCGAATGCCGCGTTCCCGTTACGCTTTGCAACCGTGCCGGCGGTATGATTCCGTCGCCCGAGCAGGTACTCGAAGCCATCCGCGCTGCCGCAAAGAACGGAGGTAACAAATAATGGTCGTTTTTGATAAACCTCATGCCTTGACCGATACCCCTTTCCATTATTGCCCCGGCTGTACCCACGGTATTATCCACCGTTTGGTTGCCGAAGTTTTGGATGAACTCGGTATCGAAGGAAAAACCATCGGTATTGCACCCGTCGGATGCTCCGTTATGGCATATAACTATTTCAACTGCGATATGATTGAAGCAGCCCACGGCAGAGCCCCTGCCGTTGCGACCGGCGTCAAACGCGCCAACCCCGACAACATCGTCTTTTCTTACCAGGGTGACGGCGACCTTGCCTCCATCGGTATGGCGGAAACCGTTCACGCTGCCGCGAGAAACGAAAATATCACCGTCATCTTCATCAACAACGCGATTTACGGTATGACGGGCGGTCAGATGGCGCCGACTTCTCTTGTCGGTCAGGTCACCCAAACCTCTCCCTACGGCCGCGATCCCAAGATGTGCGGTTATCCCGTCAAAATCTGCGAAATGCTCTCTCAGCTTGAAGGTCCCGAATACCTCGAGCGCGTCACCGTCAACTCGGTGAAAAACGCCCGCCGTGCCAAAGCCGCTATCAAAAAGGCGTTTGAAAATCAAATCGCAGGCAAAGGCTTCTCCCTCGTTGAAGTGCTTTCTTCCTGCCCCACCAACTGGGGTATGACCCCCGACGCCGCCCTCAAGTGGATCGACGACAAAATGATTCCTTACTATCCCCTCGGCGTATACAAAGACAGAAGCGCAAAGGAGGAAAACTGACATGAAAGAAATTCAGTTCTTGTTTTCCGGCTTCGGCGGACAGGGCATCCTCTTTGCCGGCAAATTCTTGGCGTATAAAGCCCTCGTCGAAGGCAAACAGTTAAGCTGGCTGCCGTCCTACGGTCCCGAAATGCGCGGCGGTACCGCTTCTTGCTCCGTCATCATCGGTGACGACCCCGTCGGCTCGCCCATCGTTTCGCATCCCGACGTTCTCGTCGCGATGAACCTCCCGTCGCTTGACCGCTTTGAATCGGCGGTCGTCCCCGGCGGCACCATTTTCCTCGATTCCACGCTCATTGGCAGAAAAGTCAACCGTACCGACGTCAATGTCGTTGCCGTTCCGGCGACGAAACTCGCAAACGAAAACGGTTTCCCGACGCTTGCCAATATGATTTTGGTCGGCAAGATTCTTGCAGAACTCGGACAGTTTACCGAAACCGGCGTTGACGGCGCCCTTGCCAAAGTCATTTCCGCCAAACACGCAGATATGCTTGAAGTCAATAAAAAAGCACTGAAACTCGGTGCCGATTACAAAGGAGAATAAAGATGGAAATTCGTTTTGAAAAAAATCCGAATCCGGCAAAAAAACCGGATCCTGCTTCTCTCGGTTTCGGCAAAATCTTTACCGACCATATGTTTATGATGGATTACACCGCCGGTGAAGGCTGGCACGATGCCCGCATCGTTCCCTTCTCGAATCTTTCGATTCACCCGGCTTGCACCGCGCTTCATTACGGCTCCGAAATTTTCGAAGGTCTGAAGGCTTACCGTCGTGCCGACGGCAAAGTTCAACTGTTCCGTCCCATCGAAAACATCCGTCGCATGAACCGTTCGGCAGAGCGTCTTTGCCTTCCCGAAATTCCCGAGGAAGACGCCCTTGACATTCTTTTGACTTTCGTCAGAACCGAGGAAGATTGGACGCCTTCCGCCCCCGGCACCTCCCTTTACCTTCGTCCTTTCATGTTCGGAAACGACGAAACCCTCGGCGTGCACTCGGTCAATCACGCGACCTTCCTCATCATCGCCTCTCCCGTCGGCTCTTACTACAAAGAGGGCATCAACCCCGTTAAGATCATGATCGAGGACGAGGACGTCCGCGCCGTCAGAGGCGGTACGGGTTACGCCAAATGCGGCGGTAACTACGCGGCATCCAACCGCGCCGGCCACCGTGCCGAAACCCGCGGCTATTCGCAGGTGCTTTGGCTTGACGGTGTCGAGCGCAAATACATCGAGGAAGTCGGCGCCATGAACGTCATGTTCAAAATCGGCGACGAAGTCGTCACCCCGAAACTCACCGGCTCGATTTTGCCCGGTATCACCCGTAAGTCCATCATCGAACTGTTGACTAAGGAAGGCTACAAAGTCAGCGAGCGTCTGCTCTCGGTTGACG
This sequence comes from Clostridiales bacterium UBA1740, assembly GCA_002315715.1. Taxonomy (GTDB): domain Bacteria; phylum Bacillota; class Clostridia; order Oscillospirales; family CAG-272; genus UBA1740. Next base: position 24,398 of record DCHY01000023.1, read on the forward strand.
AACTCGCCAAGTCCATGGAAGACGGCACCCTCGTGGAAGCGTGGGGCTGCGGCACTGCCGCCGTCGTTTCTCCCATCGGCGAACTTTGCTACCGCGACCATAAATATACCGTAAACGGCGGTAAGATCGGTGAACTCACTCAGCACCTCTACGACACCTTGACCGGCATTCAATGGGGCAAGATTCCCGATGAATTCGGCTGGACCGTCAAACTGTAATCGCATTCTATTAGAAAGAAGAAAAATATATGTTTAAATCCGCATATCTCACGAAAGTCTACGAACAGGTAGAAAAAAGAAATCCCGGTGAAAAAGAATTTTTGCAGGCAGTACGCGAGGTTCTCGAGTCTCTCGAGCCCGTCGTGCTTGCCGACGGCAAATACGAAAAGAACGGCGTCATTGAACGCCTCGTTGAACCGGAACGTCAGATCGTCTTCCGCGTGTCTTGGGTAGACGACCAAGGACAGGTACAGGTCAACCGCGGTTACCGCGTACAGTTCAACTCCGCCATCGGTCCGTATAAAGGCGGCATCCGTCTTCATCCTTCCGTCAACCCCTCCATCATGAAGTTCTTGGGCTTCGAGCAGATTTTCAAGAACAGCTTGACGGGTCTTCCCATCGGCGGCGCCAAGGGCGGTTCCGACTTCGACCCCAAGGGCAAATCCGACGGGGAAGTCATGCGTTTCTGCCAGAGCTTCATGACCGAACTTGCCAAACACATCGGCGCCGACACCGACGTTCCTGCCGGTGATATCGGAACCGGAGCACGCGAAATCGGTTATATGTTCGGTCAGTACAAACGTCTTCAGAACGAGTTTACCGGCGTTCTCACCGGTAAAGGCCTCACCTACGGCGGTTCTCTCGCCCGTAAGGAAGCCACCGGTTTCGGTCTTTGCTACTTCGTTGACGAAATGCTTAAATGTATGAAGAACGACAGCTTCAAAGGCAAGACCGTCGTCGTTTCCGGCTCCGGCAACGTCGCCATCTACGCCACTGCCAAAGCCACCGAACTCGGCGGCAAAGTCGTCGCCATGTCCGACTCCAACGGTTACGTTTACGATAAAGACGGCATCAAACTTGACGTCGTCAAACAGATTAAGGAAGTCGAGCGCGGCAGAATCCGCGAGTACGCCGAGAGAGTGAAAGGTGCCGAGTATCACGAAGGATGCGCCGGCATTTGGACCGTTCCCTGCGATATCGCACTTCCTTGCGCAACTCAGAACGAGATTCAGAAGGAAAGTGCCGAAATCCTCGTCAAGAACGGCGTTGTCGCCGTCGGCGAAGGCGCCAACATGCCCAGCACGCCCGAGGCTATCGCCGTATTCCAGGAAAACGGCATCCTCTTTGCTCCCGCCAAAGCGGCAAACGCCGGCGGTGTTGCAACCTCCGCTCTCGAAATGAGCCAGAACTCCATGCGTTACAGCTGGAGTTTCCAAGAAGTTGATGAGAAACTGCACGGCATCATGGTCGGCATTTTCCACAACGCCTATAACGCTGCCGAGAAATTCGGCATGAAGGGCAACCTCGTTGCCGGTGCCAACATTGCCGGCTTCACCAAAGTTGCCGACTCCATGATTGCCCAGGGCATCGCGTACTAATACTTTTTGACCGATTGAAAGGAGAACATGATGAAAAGCATTCACATTGTAGATACCACTCTGAAAACGCTTCCCAAAACTTTCAGTTTCAAAGATAAACTGGAGCTCGGAAGACTATTACAGCGACTCTGTGTGGATACCATCGAACTACCGGCGATTCAGAATGAAAAAGCGGATACGCTGTTGGTTCGCACCCTGTCTTCTTTCGTGAAAAACGCCGCTTTGTCGGTTGCGGTCGACCTCACGCCCGAAAGTCTTGACTTGGCTTTGAAGGCGCTCGACCGCACCGAACACGGCATCATTCGCTTGGAAGTACCCGTGTCCGCCGTGGGCATGGAGTATATCGCCAAGAAAAAGGGACAGGCGTTCCTCGATGCCGTCACCAAGACGGTTTCGGCTGCCGCTTGCCATTTCCCGGTGGAATTTTGCGCCAAGGATGCGACGCGTGCCGAGGAATCGTTCCTCATTACCGCGCTGAAAACGGCAGAAGCCGCCGGCGCTTCTTTCCTCTTTGTCTCCGACGAAACGGGCGAGACGCTTCCCGACGCTTTTGCGGCACTGACCGAGAAGGTGAAAAAGGAAGTCAAAAAACCGCTCGGCGTTTGCGTCTATGACGGTTGCGGTTTGGCGCTTGCCGACTCGCTGACGGCGCTTCTCTCTGCCGCCGATGCCGTGAAAACCGCTGTTGGCGGTGACGTCGCCGATTTGTCGAAACTCGGTTTGACGCTCCAAAAGAGCGGAAACGCATACGGCCTTGCATCGGGTCTTTGCTATACGGAAGTCCGTTCTCTGACGGCTGCCATGGCGGATATCCTCGAAGGCGAGAAGAAAGAAACCGTCAAACCCAAAAAAGAATTCCAAGACGGCGAGAATATGCATCTCACCGAAAAGGACGACCGAGAAACGTTGGCTTTTGCCGTCAAGAAACTCGGATACGAACTCTCCGACGAGGACGAGGCTCACGTCTATGAAGAATTCTTGCGCGCCGCCGCCAAAAAGGAAATCGGCGCAAGGGAACTCGACGCTATCGTCGCCAACGCGGCACAGCAGGTTCCCGCCACTTATAAACTTGAAAGTTACGTTGTCAACAGCGGAAATATCATCACCTCCAGCGCCCAAATCACCTTGAAAAAAGACGGAGAACTCCTCCACGGTATCAGTATGGGCGACGGACCGATCGACGCCGCGTTTATGGCGCTTGAAGGCATCATCGGCCACCATTATGAACTCGACGATTTCGAGATCCAAGCGGTGACGGAGGGAAAAGAAGCCATGGGCTCCGCGCTCGTGCGTCTTCGCGATAACGGAAAACTCTATTCCGGAAACGGTCTTTCCACCGACATCATCGGTGCCAGCATCCGTGCTTACCTTTCCGCTTGCAATAAAATTATATACGAGGAGAATACTTGATGAAACTCTCCTTTTCCACCAAGGGTTGGCACGGCTATACCCTGCGCGATTTTTTGAACGTCGCGAAATCCCTCGGCTTCTCGGGACTCGAACTGCATAACGTATACGGACAGTTCTTTGCCGAAGAAGGAAAGGCTTTCGGTGATAAAGAGGGAAGAGCCACCCGCCGCCTCTTGTATGACGAAAAAATCGAGATTCCCGTCATCGACGCCATCTCGGATATCGGCAGCGACCCGGCGCAAACCGTGCTGGAGGAAATGACCTCTTGCATGAGCGTTGCCGAGAACATCGGCGCCCGTTTCGTGCGTCTTCGCGTCGCACAGAAACCGACGTTTTCACTTGAAAATGTAAAGAATAATTTGCAATTAGTGCTGAATAGCGCTCAAAAGAGAGGCATTACCCTCTTGATTGAGACTTCCGGTCCGTTTGCTAAAACAACCGTTTTGCGCGATCTTCTCGAGGACTTCGCTTCGGACCATCTCGCCGCTCTTTGGAACTTTTCCGTCGCCTATTTCGAAGGCGGCGAAACGCCCGAGGAGGTTATCAAAAACCTCGGTGCTTACGTTTGCCACGTGCATATCAACGATGCCGAAAAAGTCGGCGACGGCGTCAAATACTGCCTCTTCGGCGAAGGAAAACTCCCCCTTGCCGATATGATGTCGGCTTTGCGCTCCGTCAACTACGACGGTTTTCTGTCGCTCGTTTGGGATCCGTCTTGGTGTCCCGAACTGTCCGACATGGAAATGATTTTGTCGCAGTTTAGGGACGTGGTTACTTCCTTCGGCGATCCCTCCAAGCGCGAAAAAACCTTCTATTACAATAAGACGCATACCGGCAAATTCGTCTGGAAGAAAGACGCCTTGATCGACGAAACTTTCCCGGAAGTTCTCGACCGTATGGCGGAGGATTTTCCCGACCAATATGCTTTTAAGTACACCACCCTCGACTATACGAGAACCTACCGCGAATTCCGCGATGACGTCGACACCTTTGCCCGTTCCCTTATCGCGCTCGGCGTTAAGGCCGGCACCCACGTCGCCGTGTGGGCGAGCAACGTTCCCGAGTGGTATATTGCCTTTTGGGCGACGGTCAAACTCGGTGCCGTCCTCGTCACCGTCAATACCGCCTATAAAATTTTCGAGACCGAGTACCTCTTAAAACAGTCCGACACCCATACGCTCATCATGACCGAGGGCGCCAAGGACACGAGTTACAGCAAGATTATGGCGGAACTTTGTCCCGAACTCGAAAACACCAAGACGGGCGAGGCGCTTCACGCCAAACGCCTGCCGTTTCTGCGTCACATCATCACCGTCGGCTTCCGTCAGACGGGTTGCATGACCTTTGAAGAAGCAAGAGCTTTAGCCCCCAAAGTGCCGCTTTCCGAAGTGCGCCGCATGGCGGCAAAGGTCGATCCCGACGACGTCTGCAATATGCAGTACACTTCCGGCACGACGGGCTTCCCGAAGGGCGTTATGCTGACGCACCGCAATATCGTCAACAACGGAAAATGCATTGGCGACCGCATGGACCTGTCCACCGCCGACCGCATGATGATACAGGTGCCGATGTTCCATTGTTTCGGCATGGTGCTTGCCATGACCGCCTCGATGACACACGGCGTATCGCTTTTCCCCTTGCCGTATTTCTCTCCGAAACCGGCGCTTTCCTGTATTCATAACGAGCACATCACCGCCTTTCACGGCGTGCCGACGATGTTTATCGCGTTGCTGGAGCATCCCGATTTCCCGAAAACCGACTTTTCCTATATGCGCACCGGCATTATGGCGGGCAGCCCCTGTCCCATCTCCACGATGCAGGACGTGGTCGGCAAAATGCACATGTCGGAAATCACCATCGTTTACGGCCAGACCGAAGCGTCCCCCGGTTGCACCATGAGTTCCACCGACGATCCTTTGGAAGTGCGCGTCGGCACCGTCGGTCGTCCGCTCCCCGAGATCGAGTGTAAAATCGTCGATCCCGAAACCGGCAAAGA
>DCHY01000023.1:29494-42927 GCA_002315715.1 Clostridiales bacterium UBA1740
CCGCCGCCGCTATCGACAAGGACGGATGGCTTCATACCGGCGACCTTGCCGCCAGAACTCCCGAGGGCAATTACCGCATTACCGGCCGCTTAAAGGATATGATTATCCGCGGCGGTGAAAATATCTACCCCAAAGAGATTGAGGAAGTCATCTATACCAACCCGAAAGTCAAGGACGTGTCGGTCATCGGCGTGCCCGACGAACAGTACGGCGAGGAAGTCATGGCACAAATCATTCTCAAAGACGGCGAGAGCGCCACGGTGGACGAAATGCGCGCCTACATTGCCGGGCTCGTTGCCCGTCACAAGGTGCCGCGCTACATCGAGTTTGTCGATTCCTTCCCGATGAACGCCGCCGGCAAAATTCTCAAATTCAAAATGAGAGAAGCCGCCGTCGAAAAACTCAATCTTCAAAAAGCCAACGGCATCGTCACGGCGTAATATTTGTCGATTCCTTCCTATGAAAAAAAGGCGGTGACATCACCGTCTCATAGCGAAAACCCCTTTGGAAATCCATCCAAAGGGGTTTTCTTTCGTTTTATTTATGATACGATTTTCCGGCGTTGATGGTCAAGGCTCTGTAAATCATCTCAGACAGCATAACGCGCATCAACTGATGGGGAAAAGTCAAACGGGATACCGAAAGTTTAAGGTCGGCAGCCGCCTTGACCTCGGGGGAAAGACCGTGGGAAGAACCGATGACGAAAAGCAGTTTGCCGGTGGAGTTTTCCGCCTTGCGGATTTCCGCTGCCAATTCTTCGGAAGAAAGCATTTTGCCTTCGACGCAAAGGGCGATTTTATAAACGTCTTTTGCCATTTTAGGAAGAATTTTCGCCGCTTCGGCTTCGAGTGCCGCCTTGACTTCCGACGGATTATCTTCGTTCTTGATGCGTTCTTCCTTGATGTTGTATTCCTCAATCTTGGCATACGCACCGATGCGCTTGCAGTATTCCGACAGCGCATCCGACCAATATTTCTCTTTCAAAGTGCCGACCGTGATAAGGGTGATATTCATCGTTTCCCTCCGATACGGGCGAGTTTTTGAAGCCCTTTTTCAAGTGCCGACAAGAGCGCTTGTACGTCCTCTTCCGTATTGCGGTAGGAGAAACTGATGCGGATAGAGCAGTCGGCTTCACTTGCCGTTCTGCCGAAAGCGACGAGGGCGGAACTGACTTCCGCGTGATGCGAAGAGCAGGCAGAACCGCTCGAAACGCAAATGCCCTCCGCCGAAAGAAAATGCAGCATCGTTTCGCTCTTGATGCCGGGCAGGGTTATATTCAGAATGTGCGGCGCGTGCACGGGAGGCAACGTCACGGAGACGGCGGAAAGTGCCGGATTGTCCAAAACCCCTCTCAAAGTGCACTCTCTTAAGGCTTCCATCTTGGCAATACGCTCTTTTTGCGCGGAAAAACCGACCGAGGCGGCGGTTGCGAACGCGGCGATGCCCGGCACGTTTTCGGTGCCGGAACGGAAACCGTCCTCTTGTCCGCCTCCCAAAATCTGCGGCGCTAAGCCCTTGTTTTGGATGACGGCGCCCGATACGTAAAGAGCGCCGACGCCCTTCGGCCCTTCGATTTTATGGGAAGAGAGCGTTATCAGATCGGCACCGAGAGTCGATACCGAAAAGGTAACCTTGAGATACGACTGCGTCGCGTCGGCGTGCAAAAGCGCATGCGGGCAACGGCTTTTCATCTCGCGCTTGACGGCGGCAAGGTCGTAGAGCGCCCCCGTCTCGTTGTTGACCATCATCATGCTGACGAGGATGACGTCGGGCGTCAATTCTTTTTTCAGCCTGTCCACGTCGAGGACACCCCCCACCGTCGGAATCCGAACGACGGAAAATCCCTCTTTCACCAAACGGGCAAGCGGCGAACCGACCGAGGCGTGCTCGCCGTCCGTCGTTAAAATTTTACCGTGTGCAAAGCGTTCTTTGGCATACGCACGGCCGAAAATCGCCAAATTGTTGGCTTCGCTTCCGCTCGCGGTAAAGACGAGGGTGCCGTCCTTGGCGCCGAGCGTTTTGAGAATCGTCTTGCGGCTGTCTCGCAGAATCGCCTCGGCATCCACCCCAAGCGTGTGCAGGGAAGAAGGGTTGCCGAAGTGCGTCTGTGAGACGTCGATATAGGTTTTCAGCGCTTCGTCCGAGATTTTCGTCGTCGCGCTGTTGTCGAGATAAATCATCAGAAAGTCACCTTTTCTGCCATTGTCAAAACGGCGGGAAGATAGGTTTCGTACACCGCCTCGGGTGCCGTGTAGGTATAAACGAAGCCGTGATTTTTCGCCACGAGAATGACTTGGTAAACGTGCAGGGACGTGCCGAGATATTCGTAGGTGTATTCATACGCCAAAGCGCTTTTGGCATTGCCGAAGGAGGTCGTTTCGTTTTCGCGAATGACGGTAAGCCCGTCGACAAACCCTTCGAGCGCGGTTTTTCGGTTGTTAAAATATTCGTCAACGGCAACGCCCGTGGAGGTGGCTTCCCCCATCGTGAGGGTGGCGCCGTCCGCCGTTTTGGCGGTCACCATTCCGTCGTTCGCATAAAGCGTGAAGGCAGGCGCCATCCACAAATCAAAGCGGTTGACGACCTTGTCCGAAACGAGCGAGTAGCCGTCCGCATCCTTTTCATACACCGCCTGCGCCTTTTCGCGCTTTTCGTAGAAATTCACCGAAGTGAAAATATCTTTAACGTAGGTCAAGTAGTGAGAGAAACAGGTCTCTTCGGTATCTTCGTACGGCTCGTTGAAACTGTTGTAGGTGAAAAGATAGGTGTCGGTGCCGTACGAGGCGATGATTTGCAAGCATTCAAAAGCGTTGTCCCCGTATTCGTAGGTGTAAAGGAAAGACTTAGCGTCGTCCGCGTTGCCGAAATTCACCGATTCCCCCATGGCTATCTCGGTGATGGCGTAGGGAAACTCCGCCTTGTGCGCCTCAAAATAGGCGACTTTGTCGGCGTCGTCCGGCTCGATTTTGACGAGAGTGACCGAGGTCGGGTTGACCGCCGTCACGTAGGCGCCGGCAATATCGCCGAAATAACTGTTGGTCCAGCCTTCGGGAACGTAAAAGTCAAAGCCGTAATCTTCCCCTCCGCGGCAGAGTTGCATCCCGTCGGGTGCCGACTCTTTCGAGCAGGAGAATAAACAGCATAGACAACTGCAAACGAGTAGAATGAGTGCGATTTTTTTCATGTTGACATCCTTTATGTTAACTTATTCACTTCTTTTCGGAAAGCCTCGCCGCGCTCCTCAAAATTGCGAAAAGCGTCGAAACTGGTCGCGGCAGGGGAGAGAAGCACCACGTCGCCGGGCAGGGCGAAGGATGCTGCGATTTTCACCGCTTCTTTCATAGTATCGGCGTACTCGATAAACGCGCCGCATTGGGAAAACGCATCGGATTTTGACAAAAGCGTTCCGATTTCCGTCGCGGTTTCTCCCGTGAGAATAACGCCCTTTGCCTTGCTTGCCAAAACCGGCACCAAGGAATCAAAGGGGACTTTTTTGCCCCGTCCGCCGAGAATGACGATGGTTTTTTGCGCAAAAGTGCCGAGGGTCGCTATCGTTCTGGCAGGCGAAGAATCAATGGAGGAATCGACGTAGGTAACGCCGTCAACCACGCCGACGGTCTGTGCCCGATGGGGGATACCCGAAAAGGTTTTGGCAAGCGTTGCCGCAAAAGAAAGGTCAAAATAACCGTATGCCAAAGCCACCGCCGCCATCAGATTGCCGACGTTGTAAAGCCCCGGCACTTTCATATCGTTGATACGGAAAATCTTCTTTTCGTTCAAAAAGACGTCCTCGCCCGCGCGGAACACCGTCACGTCCGCCCCGATACTTTTGTGTTCTTTTCGGCTTTTTTCGAGAGAAAAAACGGCAAAGGGCTTGGATGAAAGGGACGATCGGCAGAGCGGAGAATCGGCATTGAGCACCGGCTCTTCGGCGTATGTGTATATATGAGATTTGGCTTCGCTGTAAGCGGAAAAACTTCCGTGGAAATCCAAATGATTTTCGGAAAGGGTGGTTATCACGGCGCGCTTGGTGCGCGGCGTGAGGTTGGAAAGCTGAAAGGAGGACAGTTCCACTGTGTACTTCGCCGTCTTTTCGTTGTCGAGAAGATACGGACAAAGCGGCACGCCGATGTTGCCGCCGAGGCGAACGGGAAAATCGCCGTTTTCGAGCAGTCTTGACAGCATCGAAACCGTCGTGCTTTTTCCGTCGGAACCCGTCACGGCAAAGACCTCGCCCGCGACCTCTCGGAAAAAGAGGTCACAGTCGGAAGAGATGAGGATCCCCCGCGCTTTGGCAGCGGCGATTTCCTTCTTGTCTTCTTTCACCGACGGAGACAGAAAGAGAACGTCCTCGTCGATGTCGGACAAATACCCGCCGCCGCACAAAAGCGACGCGTGAACGTCCTTCGGAAGCGCGACGGGATTTTGCGAGCGAAACACGAAATTTCGAAAGCCGCGCTCGAACAAATACCGATATACGCCGATATTGGAGCGCCCGACTCCCACAAAGCCTATCTTTTCACGTCCGTTCCGGGAAGAAAGAAAGGAAAACGACATTTTAACCTCGCTTTGTAATCTATTCTATTATAATGCGAAGAAGGTTATATTGCAACCACTAAAATGTAAAAATCGAGGAAAAACGCTTGCCACGCGGCGTCGGATATGCTATCATAGAAAAAAACGAAAGGGAGCAAAACCGTGAAAAAACAGATAACGGTCATCCTCGCACTCTTTCTGTCTGTCACGCTGTTTCTTTCCTCTTGCGGAACATCCGATATCATCGCCATCAGCGGCGACGGCTATTGGGTGATTTTCGGCGAAAAGACCGACACTAAAGCCGTGGCTCAAGACGGTAAAGACGGCGTCGACGGTAAAGACGGAGAAGACGGCAAAGACGGAGAAGACGGAGCGGATGCACAAACGATGGATATCAAAGAACTCGGTTACGTCATCGTCAGTGAATACGTCAAAAACGACGGGAGTGAGAGCGTTTCCGACGGCATTCAGGCGTTGATTGACAATAACCCCAACCGAACGCTGTATTTTCCGGACGGCGTTTACCTTCTCGACAAACCGCTGTTGACCTCCGCCAATCCGAGCAAAAGTGTGCATCTGTTGCTTTCCAATTACGCCGTGCTTCGGGCATCGGAGAATTGGCAGGGCGGTTCCCTTGTCAATTTCGGCGGTGCCGAAAAATATAACAACGTCACCTCTTGCGGTTCCAACTACGGCATTGACGGCGGTATTTTGGATGGCAACCATCTGGCAAACGGCGTGGAGATCTCCTCCGGCAGAGAAACGCGGATTCGCAATCTTTCGATGAAAAACTGCCTTTACGGTATCTATATTCACGACGGGGCGAACAGCACCTCTTCCGATGCGGATATTATGGATTGCACCATCATCGGTTCCGACGTTACGCAAACGTCCGTCGGCATCTACTTAAACAAAGCCAACGACAACACCTTCACGAACGTTCGTATCGGACACTGTCAAGTCGGCGTCCGTTTGCAGAGCAGTAGCGGCAACGTCCTGCGGAACGTCCATCCGTTATACTGCATGGCGCACGACGATTATCAGTCCGGCGTCGGATTCTGGGATGAAAGCGGTTCCAACACCTTCGATTATTGCTATGCGGATCAGTTTGCTACGGCTTTCAAGGTGAAAGGCGTTTCCTGCTTCACGGATTGCTGGGCATTTTGGTACACCGCAAACGATCCCATCATCAACTCGGAAACCATCTTTGATGCCCCGAACGGCTTTCAGTCGGTCGTCACGCGCCTGCACGTCGGTTTTTGCAAAGAACCGTCCGGCAGTTCCAAGGTAGTGCCCCGCACGGTCGTCAACGACCACGGCAAGGGGGGATCCGGCATCCTGCGCGACACTGTCGGGAGCCTTTCCAAGGCAACGGACAACACGCATATTCAATATCTCGTTGATTCGGACGGATAATTTCTCGAATACGGAGCATAAAATAACAGGGAGTCGCAATCGACTCCCTGTTATTTTGTTAAACTGAACTTGTAAGCCGGGTTCTGTACGTTTGACCGCAACAATCATCTATCTTCACCGTGAATTGCTTCGCGGTTTGAGCTTGCGCTCTGCCACCGAGAACCGAATACGGCGGGCAGCCGTCATCTTGCGATGGGTTCTGGGTGTTGCTTCGGATAGGGTTTACAGCGAGCCCGCGTTACCGTGGGTTCGGGTGAGCTCTTACCTCGCCTTTCCACCCTTACCGTCTTGCGACGGCGGTATATCTCTGTTGCACTTTCCCGGAGGTCACCCTCGGCGGACGTTATCCGTTATCCTGCCCTATGAAGCCCGGACTTTCCTCACCGTAATACCTTTCGGCAACATACGGCGCGATTGTCCCGTTCAGTTTGTCATAGATTACCACAAAAATGCCACTTTGTCAAGAGGAGAAAAGATGAAAAAAGGATGGTTCTTCGGCGTGCCTATCCTGCTCGGAAAAAGGGCGGAATTGCAAAGAGCGGCGGAAACATGCCTCTCACACCACGGCATATTGCACACCGTCAATCCCCTGATGCTCTCCTACGCCTTGACGAACGTATCGTTTCGCCGCGTTTTGCGCGACGGCGTCAATATGCCCGACGGCGTCGGCATCAAACTTTCTTTTCTCCTAAAAGGAGAAAAAACAGACGTTTATCCCGGCATTGACCTATGCGAAACGTTGTTTGCAAAGGCAAAATCCGTCGTGTTTTACGGCGCTGAAAAGGGCGTTGCGCAAAGAGCGTTTGAGACTCTCGCGAAAAAGCATCAAAACGCACCGACCGCCTGTTTTTTTGACGGTTTTGAAACGAAAAGGGAAGAGGTTGAAGCCGCCCTTCACCGGCAAAAGCCCGATCTCGTTTTCGTCGCGCTCGGCACGCCGAGGCAGGAAAGAGAAATGCAAAAACTGTACGACGCATACCCCCTCGCCCTTTACGTGGGCGTCGGCGGTGCGTTTGACGTTTGGGCAGGCGATAGGCAAAGAGCCCCGAGGGCGGTTCGCACATGCGGTTTGGAATGGCTCTATCGCATGGGTAAAGAGCCGAAAAGACTCAAAAATCTTCCGCGCCTTTTGCTCTTTTCCGCCGCTTCCGTCTTGGGCGTTTTTCGCCGTTTTCGGGGAAGGGGGAAAAGCGAAACTTTCACCGTATCTATAGATACGCCAAACAAAAATATTGTTAAAAATTGAGCAAACCTATTGTAAGTTTCAAAAAAGTATGATATAATGCCATTTTGGAAAGAGAGAATCTTTCCGTGAATCGGTTAAAATCAAAAATAATATATTTGGAGGACTCAAAAAATGGCAGTAAAAGTTGCTATTAACGGCTTTGGCAGAATCGGACGTCTTGCTTTCCGTCAGATGTTTGGCGCGAAAGGTTATCAGATCGTCGCCATCAACGATTTGACCAAACCCAGCATGCTCGCTCATCTTCTCAAATACGACTCCGCACAGGGCAGATACGCTCTTGGCGACACCGTTTCCGCGAATGATGAAGAAGGCACCTTGACCGTTGCAGGAAAAACGATCAAAATCTACGCAGAAAAGGACGCTGTGAACCTTCCTTGGAAGAAACTTCACGTTGACGTCGTTCTCGAATGCACCGGTTTCTACACTTCTAAAGAAAAATCGATGGCTCACATCAAAGCCGGCGCGAAGAAAGTCGTTATCTCCGCTCCTGCAGGCAATGACCTTAAGACCATCGTTTACAACGTAAACAACGATACCTTGACCGCTGATGATCAGATCATCTCCGCGGCTTCTTGCACCACCAACTGCTTGGCTCCTATGGCTAAAGCACTTAACGATGCATTCCCCATCGTTTCCGGTATCATGACCACCGTTCACGCCTTCACGGGTGACCAGATGGTTCTTGACGGCCCTCACAGAAAGGGTGACCTTCGCCGTGCTCGTGCCGCTGCTGTGAACATCGTTCCCAACTCCACCGGCGCTGCAAAGGCAATCGGCCTTGTTATTCCCGAACTCAACGGCAAACTCATCGGTTCTGCTCAGCGTGTTCCCGTTCCCACCGGCTCCACCACCATTCTTGTAGCCGTCGTTAAGGGCAAGGACATCACGAAGGACAAGATCAATGCCGCTATGAAGGCACAGGCTTCCGAATCCTTCGGTTACAATGAAGAAGAAATCGTATCTTCCGATATCATCGGCGCTACCTACGGTTCCATCTTCGACGCTACTCAGACCATGCTTACCAAGATCGACGACGAAACCTATCAGGTTCAGGTCGTTGCTTGGTACGACAACGAAAACTCCTACACCAGCCAGATGGTCAGAACCATCAAATATTTCGCTGAACTTGCTTAATCTTTCGGAAAAATGAGGATTTATGCCGCACGCGGCTAACCTTCGTCATTTTTCTTTGAAATCTTCGGCTTTGCAAAAGCGAAAGTCAAAAAGGAGCAGAGAAATCTGCTCCTTTTTTGCCGACTGTTCTGCAAAACGCCAAAACTTTTCGGTTTTTTGTTGACGTCGGCTTCGGTTTTTTTGTTAGTTTGAACAAGACAAACAGGTATTTTTTTAGTCAAAACCGCAAAAACGACTTGTTTTGGCAAAACGAGGTGTTATACTGTTTTTGTTGAGTTTTCAAAAAGGAGGTTTTGCATGGAAAAAAAGAAGAAACGAAAATTGTTTTTGACGCTTCTTTTGGTGCTTTTGAACGTCGCCGTCATCGCCGTCGCCGCCGTTTCCGAGTTTTCGGGCAGTGAAAGCGCCGAGGACGTGACGAAGATTCATATCCGCACCGCCTCTTTGGTTCCGGCTTTCCTCTGCGTGCTTTTGGCAATCTTTGTGGAGACCGCCAAATATATGCGACTCATGCAAAACAGTTGCGGCTATTGCCGTTTCGGCGTGTGTTTGTCAACCGTCATCTTCGGCAGGTATTACGACAATATCACGCCGTCGGGCATCGGCGGGCAACCTTATCAAATTTATTATCTCAAAGACAAAGGCGTTCCCGCTGCAGCGGCAGCCGCCATACCGCTTTCGGGCTTTATGTCGATGCAGTACGGCTTCGTCGTGCTCGCCCTTTTCGCCTTCCTGTTCGGCGGTGAAAATATGGGCAGTGATTTTACGCGAATTGCCGGCTATTTCGGTCTGTTTCTGTATGCGCTTTTTCCGAGCGGCATCATCCTCTTTACCTATTTTCCTCGCTTTTCTTCGCGGGTATTATCCTTCTTCGTTTCGCTTCTGCACCGCTTGAAAATAGTAAAAAACAAAGAAAAAACAGTCGAAAAAACCCTAAAAATGTTTGACGAATACGTCGAATGCAACAAGAGTATTATCAAGACGCGCGGCTTTGCCGTCGAACTTTTGGCATACGGCATTCTTTATCAAGCCCTGCTTTTGTCCATTCCGTATTTCGTGATTCGCGCCTTCGGGGGCGAACTTGACTTCTTCACTTGCTTTTGCACCACCGTTTCAATATACGCCACCGTCACGTTTATCCCCACCCCCGGCAACATGGGCGCGGCGGAAGGTACCTTCTATGCCGTTTTTTTCGCGGTATCGGAGGGCTTGATTTTTTGGGCGATGCTGATTTGGAGATTTTTGACGTCTTACGGTTTTATCCTCGCCGGTATTATATTAACCGTTTGCCGTGCCCTTACTCGTCGCTCGGCGGAAAGGAATTTTCATGGAGACAAAGAGAGAAGTGCCGAAATCGGCACAAATGATTGACACCTATTTTCCGACGGTGGACGGCGTAGTCCGCACCGTACATAATTACGCCAAATGGCTCAACCGCGCGTCCTATTCCGCGGTGATTGCCCCGGCACAGAAAAACCAAAACGACAAAGATTTTTCCTATCGCATTTTCCGTATTCGCAGTCTGCCGACGCCGATTGCCGAATACCGTTTGCCGCTTGCCTATCACGCCAAATCCGTCATTCGTGAACTGTCGAAGGAGGGCGTCAAAATCCTCCACGTGCATTCCCCCTTTTTGCTTGGTTTGATGTCGATAAGAGAGGCAAAAAGATGCGGTATGAAGGTCATCACGACGTTTCATTCCAAATATCGCGACGACGCCGTCACCTTGACGAAATCTCATCTGCTTGCCAACCTCCTCGTGCGCCGCATCGTACGTTTTTACAACGCCTGTGACGCCGTTTGGACCTGCAGCAACGGCACGGCGGCAACGCTCCGTTCTTACGGTTTCAAGGGTGACGTGACGGTGATGGACAACGGCACCGATTACGTCTATCCCGAAAACGCCTCGGAAATCCGTAAAATCGGCAGAGAAAAGTATAACTTAACAGACGGCGCCCCCGTCATCCTCTTCGTCGGGCATCAGATTTGGCAAAAGAATCTGAAACTCATTTTGGACACCGCCAAAGAACTCGAATACCGCGGCTTTGATTTTCACCTTCTGATCGTCGGTTCGGGCTACGCCGAAAAGGAAATCGACGCATACGCGAGAGATTTGGACTTTGCCCCCGGCAGAGTGCAGATATTCAACCGCACCTTCGGCAAAGAAGAACTGATGGAGGTGGAACTTGCCTCGGATCTTTTCTTCTTCCCGTCCCTCTACGACAATGCGCCGCTCGTCTTGCGTGAGGCTGCCGCTATGAAATTGCCGGCGCTTTTGCTTCGCGGTTCCAACGCCGCCGAGCCGACCGTTGACGGGTACAACGCGTTCCACTGTCAAAACGACAAAAACGAGACCGCCGACAAAATCATGGAGATTTTCGCAAACGAAGAAAGACGCCTGACAGTCGCCGAGCACGCCCAAAAGACACTCAGAAGATCGTGGGATACCATTTTGCCGACCGTCGTCGATAAGTACAACGAAATCTTGAAAAAATAAAGAAAACCAAGAAAAATCTCGGAGCCATCCGAGATTTTTCTTTGTTCGGCTCGGCTTGACAGTGCAGAGTGAATATGGTATCATAGTATCAAACAAAGATTTTACTATTTGGAGGAGAATACCGTGAAAAATATGCGCGTACGCTTTCTTTCCTTTATCTTGCTTTTATGCCTTGTCTTATCTTTCCTATCATCCTGTCAATTGCCGTCCATAGACGATCTCAAGTTTTGGGAGAAGGACGATGCGGAATTTAATCCGACCGTTCGTTTTGCCGTCGTTTCGGACATTCATACCCGCGTCATCTCCGAGAGCGACGCGACACAGGATGAAATCGACGATGCCGCCCGTCGCACGGAACGCTTTTTCACTTCTTCTTACGCCTATGCACAAACGCAATCTTATAAAGGATTGGATGCCGTTTTGATTGCAGGCGATTACACCGACGACGGAACACAGCAACAGTATCAATCCTTTTTTGATATCGTAAACGGCAATTTGCCAAGCGAAACGAAACTTCTTGCCTGCCTTGGCAACCACGAGTTCCGCGATACCAAGGAAAACGGCACGCAAAACAATTCCGTTACCAAGACCTATGACAGATTTTCTGACTATTTCGGCTTTGATGCCGACAGCGTCAACGTCATCGGCGGCTATTACTTTATCGGTGTCAGTGCCGATATCAACGGCGGCCGCGGCATTTCCGAGGAAAAAGCGGAATGGCTCGACGAGCAAATTGCCAAAGCGGCAAAAGCCGATAAAACAGGGGAAAAACCGATTATGGTTTTCGGTCATTTGCCTTCCTCCGGCACGACCATCGGCAGTATAGGCGTCGGCAACGGAAAGGAAACTTATAGGACGGAATATATGGATGCGGTCCTGCAAAAGTATCCTCAGGTCGTGTTTATGGCAGGACATTCTCACGCACCGGTGAACAATCCCTTGAGTATTTATCAAGAGTATTTTACGGCTGTGGATACCGGTACCTTTACTTACGGCGGTTATCCGATTTTCACCGATGAAGGTTGGATTGAAGGTATTCAGCTCAGCACGAACGGCACCTATCAAACCGATATGTCGGATGACTATAACGAACACGGCGACAGAGAATCCTGCATCTTTATGATTATGGAATTGGACGCAAAGAATCGCCTTCGTATCCAATATTACAATGCCGATACCGACACTTTCGTCGGATCCCCCGTCATCATCGATTCCATCGGAAAAACCGAAGATTTTACGTTTACTTCAAATAGAAAAGACAATTCCGTGGTGCCTGCCTTTTCAAGTGCGCTTTCGGTTCGATCTCTGTCGGCAACTTCCGTAATCGTGAATGTTCCCAATGCGGCATGCGACGATTACGTCGCCAATTACAAAATCGAACTTTATAAGGACGGCACTCTCGTTGACAAGATTTACCGTTTGGCATGCCAAAATCAGTTGCCGTTGCCTATCGAGATTACCGCGTCATTCTCGGATTTAACCCCCAATACCGACTATGAAGTGAAAGCGTATGCCTATAACGCCTACGGCAAAGTCAGTGAACCCATCTCGCTTTCGGTCAAGACGGCGGAGGACGAAACCGTTCCCGACGTTTTCCAAATGTCCATTCTTTCGGACGGAACCGTGACGGACGCGATATCCGGCGAAAAACTGACCGTGACCGGCACCCCCTCCGTTCAATATGACGAAACCTTAGATAGACAGGTCGCATCCTTCAACGGCACCGGCTCCTACGATTTTAAGGGATGGGCAGATCATCTCGACGTCATGACCGACGGATTCACCTTTGAAATCGTCGGAAAAGTGCCCGCCGTCCCCTCCGTCCCCTACGTGGATCTCGTTTCGGGACAGGAAACGGGCGGCTTCGGCTTTGAATATGCCGAGAGCGGGGCACTCTTCATCTACGTATACGTTTTGGCGTCCGACAAAACGGGATATTACGCAAAAACCTACGTCATGCTCCCGGTCGGCGAATATTTCCACTTGACGGCAACCTACGACGGACACTCTCTCGTGCTGTATCTGAACGGTGAAAAAGCAAACAGTCGAACGGCACGCGGAAGCGTTTGGTTCCCGATTAAAGAAAGTGCGCGCTATCTTTCCATCGGTGCTGACGCCGACCTGGGAGGAAAATCGGGGCATTTTATGACCGGAGAAATTGCGCTTGTCAACGTCTATTCCTCGCCGTTAACGGCAGCCCAAATATCTCAAAAATACAATGACCTGCAATTGCCGTAAGGCGAAAAAGGGAAGACTCTCGGATTTTTCCGGGAGTTTTCTTTTTGCGGCTTTGCGTTTTCGGTGAAATGGGATTGAACAGTTTTTTGTTTGCGTTTTTGACAAAAGCCCTTGACATTGACGTGAAAACTTGATATAATATCTCCGCAAGTTAAGAAACGACGGCTTGCCATGGAGAAGTACTCAAGAGGTCGAAGAGGCGCCCCTGCTAAGGGTGTAGGACGGCTTTACCGTCGCGAGAGTCCAAATCTCTCCTTCTCCGCCAAAAAACGCTACCGCAGGGTAGCGTTTTTTATTTTTGCGGAGAAGGGGAGCGGACTCGAGCGACGGGTACCGTCGGGGGTGAACGAGGTGAAAACCTTCCGG
>DCHY01000031.1:0-16948 GCA_002315715.1 Clostridiales bacterium UBA1740
TAGCCCGTGTCCTCGAGAATGGAAAGACAGAAGAACAAAACGACGATATAGGGAACGAAGGAAACGACGGAACCGACACCGCCGAAAATGCCGTCGACGACAAGACTTTTGACGGCGGGGTTGACGGTGATACCGTCGAGGACGAGACGGTCAAGCCCCGTGGCAACCGCACCCCCGAGAGCGCCGATGCCGGCTTCGAGGAGATTGGCAAAGAAGTTGCCGACCCATGCAAAGGTCAAGGCAAAGACGAAAAACATGATGCCGACGAAAATCGGAATGGCGAAAATGCGGTGCGTCAGAACGCGGTCGATTTTCTCGCTGCGCAAATGCTCGCGGCTTTCACGGCATTTGACGACGGTCTTCGCCGTCACGCTTTCGATAAAATCGTAGCGCATGGAAGCGAGGGCTTCGTGACGGTCAAGTCCCTCCTCACGCTCCATTTCAATGACGGTATGCTCGATCATCTCGATTTCGTTTTGGTCAAGTCCCAACCGCTCGAGAATGTCGAAATCTTCTTCAATAACCTTGGTGGCGGCAAAACGCGGCGCAATCTTGGCGGCTCTCGCGTGGTCTTCGATTAAGTGCGAAACCGCGTGGATACAGCGGTGGGTGGCGCCGTCTTTGCAAAAGTCGACTTTCTTGGGCTCGGCGCCGGTTTTGACGGCGTTTACGGCTTGCCGTATCAGTTCGTCGATGCCTTCGTTTTTGGCGGCGGCAATCGGGACGACGGGAATGCCGAGCGCCTCCGACATACCGACGATATCGACGGTTCCGCCGTTGCCGCGGACTTCGTCCATCATATTGAGGGCAAGCACCATGGGGATGCCGAGTTCGATCAGCTGCAGCGTCAAATACAGATTGCGCTCGATGTTGGTGGCGTCAACGATGTTGATAATGCCGTCGGGACGTTGATTCAGAATATAGTCTCGCGTGACGATCTCTTCGTTCGTGTACGGACGGATGGAATAGATGCCTGGCAGGTCCACGACGGATGCGTTTTTCATATCGCGGATATCGCCGGCTTTGCCGTCTACCGTGACGCCGGGGAAGTTGCCGACGTGGCGGTTGGAGCCGGTCAGTTGATTAAAGAGGGTGGTTTTGCCGCAGTTTTGGTTGCCGACGAGTGCAAAAATCATACCGGCACCTCCGCATTGACTTCAATATTCGCCGCGTCTTCCAAACGCAGCGTCAACTCGTAGTCGCGTACGCGAATCTCAATGGGATCGCCGAGGGGTGCGACTTTGACGATTTTAATCTTGGTTTTCGGGATAATTCCCATATCGAGAAAACGAAAGCGCAAAGCGCCGACGCCGCCGACTTTCGTGATGACGGCAGCCGTCCCGATGGGTAGTTCACTCAGTTTCATAATATCCTCCGTAAGGCAGGAATTAGCCTCTGCTAACTCATTATAGCACAAAAAAACGGAAAATGCAAGGGTTTTGCCTCTCTTTTCGGAGAGAAAAAACGCATTTTTTTGTGACTATTGTTATATTTTTATAAAATTTTTCGGTAAAACTCACAATTGAACGCGCAATATATGTATGGTATAATAAGAAAAAATGGGTTTGCATTCCCAAAATGCAAAACCGACGTTGTCGGTGGATAGGAGTAAGTATGAAAAATTTGAAGAGAACATTCGTCGCCCTTCTTTTGCTCTTTTCACTCTGCCTTTCGGCTTGTTCGCTTGCCGATTTGCCGTTTGACTTGCCGTTTGGACAGGGAAACGATCCCGTCGACGATAACCCAACCGACGATCCGAACACAGATCCGACCCCGACGAGCAAACCCATTGACGCCGTCATCGTGCCGGAGGACGAAATTTCGACTTGCTACTACGTCGTATATGCTTCCGCCAACTCGAATCTGATGGCAAAGTTCATCCCCGAAATGATGAGTATTTACGGTTTGCAACCGAATTACTTTATTGATACCGAGACCGAGGAAACCAAGTACGAGATTTTGCTCGGCAACACCAACCGCGCGCTTTCCGCCGAACTCATCGCGGCGGTCAACGAACGGGCGGAGGCCGACGGCGGTTTGACCTGGGGCTATGCCTGCCGCGACGGTCAGTTTGCGATTTACGCAACCTCTGCCAAGGCATACGACGGCACGACCTCGTGGGAAAAGTGCTGGAGCACTTTGAAGAGAACCTACATGCTCAAAGACAGTTTTATCGTAGACACCGGAACCCTTGATATTCAAAACATCTCACAAGCAACGCTAGACGCACAGAAAGCCGAGGAAGACGCGAAGGCGAATGCCGAGCGCGCCGTGGAAATCAACGCCATGAAAGCAACGATAGACAACAATATGGGGAAAACGGCAAACGCCGCCACCACGACTGCCAATTATAAAAAGAATTTCGGCACGAGAAAGACCATCGCATCCGCCGCCCCCGCAACGCCGACGGCGTATCCGGCAGCCAACACCCACCCGCGCCTCGAAATCAACAGCTTAACGCTTGAAAAGATGAAGACCGAAGTCACCGTCGGCTCCAAGACGCTTCATTATTACAACTACGGTGAAAATGAAAGCGCCTATAAAGGAATCGTATCGCAGTCCGACAGTTCCGCCGTCAAGAGCGCCTCTTTCGGCATCTTGGGCGCCGGCAACGCCGATCAGGACGGTTTCAACTGTGATTTCTCCATTTTGGAGCGTATTGAGGCTTGCGCCTTCCGTTACGCTTTGGAGCGCGAAGAGGGCACCAACGCCGCCGAGATTTACGGCTACCGCGCCATCAACGGTATACTCAATTTCCTCAAAACCGTCAACTACGGTTCTTATTCTCTCAAATACCGTTCCGCCGGTGAAACCATGTACGTGGCGGCGGAAGTGTACGACTGGTGCTACGACCTTTTGACGGACGATATGAAAAACAATATCGTAAACGCCGTCACCTCCCGCGTGATTCCCGAGATGGAAATCACCCGTGACGCCTCCGACATCACCCCGAACAGACAGGCCGCCGTCGCAGGTCACGGCGCCGAGGCACAGGTGCTTCGCGATTGGTTCTCCTTCTCCATCGCCGTTTACGATGAATTTCCCGAATACTATAACTACATCGCCGGTAAAATCACCGCCGACTACGTGCCTTTCCGCAACGCGTATTACGAAAGCTGTGCCGTCGGGCAGGGCAACAGCTACGGCATTTACCGTTTCAATTTCGATATCGACGCCGCTCTGTTCTTTGAAACCATGCAGTGCACGGAAAACCCCGTGAAACTTTTCTCCTTCAGCATTGAAAACGTGGCGCTCGGTCTCGTTTACAACACCCGTCCCGACGATCAGCTTCTTCATATCGGCGACGAAATGAACGAAAGACTGCAAGAATCTTGGAACATGGAACCGCAGTATTTGATGGACGACTATGCGAGAACCATGTTTTACGCGTATGCCGCCACCGGCAACGGCGTTCTCAAGAGCGAAGCGTATCACTTCACGAAATCTTTCACAAGATTCGACAACGAAGATAACACGCTGACCCGCGTTCATTTGATTATTTATAACGACCCCACCGTTTTGAAAGTCAGCAAAGACACCCTTGATCTTTCCATGTACTATCCGTATCCTGCCGGCATTCTCATTTCGAGAAACGGTTGGGGAGAAGATGCCGCTATGGTTTACATGAAGATAGGAGAAAGATTCACCGCCAACCACGAACATCGCGATTTCGGTTCTTTCCAAATCTTCTATCACGGTCAACTTGCCATTGACGCCGGCTTCTACGACAATTACAGTTCTTCCGTAGAGTCGCACAACCGATCGTCCTTGGCGCACAACGTTCTTCTCATTAACCACAACAATCAGGACACGAACGGTTCCGAACCCAACAACTTTGACGCCATGGGCGTCGGCGGTACCGTCATCGGCGAGGACGTTATCAACGACGAGAGCGGCAATCCGCTTTACGCATATCTCGCCGGCAACATGACGGAAATTTACAAAGCCGCCTATGCGACCGAAGTCGGACGCTATATGCTCGCCGTTTACAACTACGACGCGGACGGCAACCCGACGGGTACGCCGCTTGCTTTCTTCGTCATGGACGACGTCAAGACGTCTCAGTCCAAAGAAATCGAATTTCTCCTTCAGCCGATGCAGGAGCCGGAAGTGTCCGGCAACGTCGTGAAAATCACCAATACCGTGGAAGTTATCAATTATTGGAACGATTACGACTGTGACGGCGTACTCGTTGACCAGGCGTTTGTGGATGACGGCACTGTCACCATCGATAAACTCGCCGGCAGATACGGCACGTCGAATCCCACCTCCGACGGCAGATGGCTCGAAGACCTCACCACCGTTGAGTCCGGTTGGGGACGCGTCGAGATCAAGACCACCGGCACGAATACCAAGATGCTCAACGTCATGTACGTCACCGATACCGCCACCGACGAGGCACAGGGGGTTCTTACGGCTTCCAAGTACAGCAACGATAACGTCATGGGCGCTTCTATCCCCGCGCTCGGCGTTGCCGCTTTCTTCAATAAGAACGTGACGGAAATTGACACCGCAACCGTAAAAGGCGAGGGCGAAGGTACCGTCCGCTACTCCGTTTGCGGTATGGCTGCCGGTACGTACGCCGTCAAAGACGCCGCCTCTATCACCGTGGCAACCGTCACCGTTACCGAGGAAAGCGGTCTGTTGACCTTCACGGCTCCTGCCGGCACCTACACGATTACGAAATAAACGAAAAGAGGTCCAAAATGAAGAGAAAAATTTGGATATCCGTCATCGCATGGATATTGCTCCTTGCTTTGACACTGTCTTCCTGCAGCGTGATTGCCACCCCGTCCGATGACAAAAACAAAGGTAACGAAGCCAACCAAAACACGCAGGATACCGAAAAGACTGCCGACCCTTCGGACGAAACCGAAGAGCCGGAAGAACCCGACGAACCGGAAGAGCCGGATGAGCCCGACGAACCGACGGCCGTCACTTACACCATCGTTCCGAACGCCCATGCGTATACCGTCGTCATGGCGACGGGCACGCCCTATCAAGCGCTCATTTCCGCCATTCAAACCAAATACGGCGTCATTCTTTCGGCAAAACCCTACGCCGCGAAACAGACGATTACCGGCAACGAGATTTTGCTCGGCGCCACCAACCGCGTGCTTTCCAACGAACTGAAAGCGGAAGTGGATAAAGCGGATACCGACAAGGGCGGTCTCAACTGGGGCTTTGCCTGCCGTGACGGTCAGTTTGCCATATACGCAAAGGATAAGACCGTCGGCTTAACTTCCGCGTGGGATAAGTGCCTTGAGATGCTCGTCTGTGATTATCTTCTTGACACCTTCACCGTCACCGACGGACTGTTCGTGACGCATCATTTGGACGTGACGGAACCTATCGACCCCGTGGATCCCGTGGATCCCGTGGATCCTGTCGACCCTGTGGATCCCGTTGACCCTGTCGATCCCGTTGACCCTGTCGAACCGTCAAGTTACACTATCGTTCCGAACGGTACGAACGTATACACCGTCGTGTTCGCCAACACCGCTTGGAAGACCGACGTCGTCAATGCCGTATATAACAAATATCACGTCACTCTGTCGGCGTCGGCGTACACCGCCAAGACCGAAACCAAATACGAGATTTTGGTCGGTGCCACCAACCGCGCCCTTTCCGCCAAACTCAAAGGGGCGGTAGACGCCAAGGCCGCAAGCAACAAAGGTCTCGCCTGGGGCTTTGCCTGCGAGGGCGGACAGTTTGCCATTTACGCCAAGGACGATACCAAAGAGGGCGTCTCGGCGTGGTCGAAGTGCCTTGAGGCGTTTAAGAGCGAATTTCTGTCTTCTTCGACCTTTACGGCGGATAACAACATGATGAAAATCGAGGAAGTGACGAAAGCCGAACTCGATAAAATCGCCGCCGATAACAAGGCAGCCGAAGAGGCAGCCGCCGCCAAAGTGCGCGCGGATAAAATCGCGGAAATCCATACGTACATCGCCGCCATCCGTACCGAAAGTTACGGTACCGTAAAATCCTTTACCAAGACCGCTTCGGCGACACCCACCGTATTCCCGAAAGCGAACACGCACCCCCGCGTTGCCGTCAACGGTACGAACATCGCCGACCTCAAAAAGACGGTCGGAACCACCGGGTGTGCAACCTATACGTACGGTGAAAACAGCATTCCTTGGAACTATATTACGACCGAAATGACCGATCACGCCGATTACGCGTCTCTCGATTTCGGAAAACTCGCCGCTGCCTCGGGCGATACCAAAAATTACAAATCGGATAAACTCGTGGCAATCGAGGCTTTGGCGTTCCGCTATGCCCTCGAGCACGAGGCAGGCGCCGTCAACGACCAAGCGACGATTTACGGACTTCGCGCCGTCGCGGGACTTCTCGATTATCTTCGCACCTACAACGTCGGCAGCGACAGCCTTGCGTACCGCACCTGCGGCTATATCATGTATATCTCCGCCGAGGTGTACGACTGGTGCTACGACCTTCTGACCGAAAAAGATAAAGAAAACATCGTGGCGCGTGTCACCTCGTATCTCGCCGTCAATTTGGAAGTGGCAAACAGCGCGACCGATCCGACGCCGTCGGCTCAGGGCGGCTTCGTCGGACACGGCTCGGAAGCACAGCTGCTGCGCGACTGGCTCGCCTTTTCCATCGCCGTTTACGACGAGTATCCTCAGTATTATAACTACGTGGCAGGACGCCTTCTTTCACAGCACGTGCCTTCCCGCAATGCATACTACGCGTCGGGCAACGTTTCGCAGGGAAGCGGTTACGGCGTTTACCGTTTCTATTTCGATATGATGGCACAGCGCCTGTATGAAACCATGCAGTGCTCGGCAAGCCCTTCGAAACTCTTTGACTTCGATATGGAAAAAGTCGCCGTCGGCATCATTCACTATATGCGTCCCGACAGTACGCTTCTGCGTATCGGAGACGATGAAAACGAGCGCGTTTCGGGCAGTTCCACGCCGAAATACAAAACGGCAACCTACGGCAAGACCATGTTCATGGCGGCTGCCTTTACCGGCAACGCCTATGCCAAATACGAAGCGTACACCTATCTCAACCATTTCTGGGAAACCGGCTTCTTTACCTGCGACGACGATAACTCCTTGACACGCGTGCAGTTCGTCATGTTCAACAACCCGACGGTACAGAAAAAAGCCGCTTCTACCGGCTTGGCGCTTGGCAACTATTACGGTTCTCCCTCGGGCAGTATGATCGTGCGAAACTCGTGGGATGCAAACGCCGCCATGGTTTATATGAAGATTGGCGAGGTGTACACCGCCAACCACGAGCATAAAGACATCGGTTCTTTCGGGATTTATTACAAAGGCAACCTTGCCATTGACGCCGGCTTCTACGAGAGTTACAGCGGCACGCTTCAAAGCAAGTCGACAGCAGCCACCGCCCACAACGTCCTTCTCGTCGGCGGTTCCGGCGCAAGTCTTACCTCCACAGAGCCTACGACTTATTCGGCAGCCTCGCAGGTTGCGTCGGTCATCGGCGAAGAGCTTCTCTATAACGCCAAAGGCAAGCCCACCTAC
Source organism: Clostridiales bacterium UBA1740 (assembly GCA_002315715.1). Classification (GTDB taxonomy): domain Bacteria; phylum Bacillota; class Clostridia; order Oscillospirales; family CAG-272; genus UBA1740. The sequence goes on from DCHY01000031.1 coordinate 7,527, forward strand.
GCCTACCTCGCCGGCGATTTGACGAAGGCGTATACGCAGACGAAAGAAACCGTGCGCTATATGCTTGCCGTTTATAACTACAACGCCGACGGCTCGGCGTCGAGTACACCGCTTTGCTTCTTCGTCTTAGACGACGTCAAAACCACACTCTCAAGGAAGACTTCGTTCCTTCTTCAGTCGGTAGCGGAGCCGACGGTCAGTGACAATACCGTCACGATTACCAATACCCAAACGCTGAACAACAGCGGCAAGACCACGACCTTCTCGGGCGTTCTCGTTGACCAAGCCTTTACCGAGAGCGGAAAACTCACCGCCATTACCAAAACCGCCGTCGATTATTCTTCGACCAAGTACAATACCGACGTGACGGTTGCCGAAAACGGTTGGGGACACGTCGAGATATCCAACACCGCCACGGCAACGAAGATGTTAAACGTCATGTACGTGACGGATACGTCAAACAGCGCCGCCAAGCACACTGCCACGCAGTATACCGACGGCAAAGTGCTCGGCGCTTATATCGCCGACCTCGGAGTTGCCGCCTTCTTCAACATGAATAAGACGAAACTTTCCTCTTGCACCGTCAAAGGCGACGGCAGCGGCAGTTCCATCCGCTATTCCGTCTGCGGTATGGAAGCCGGTACCTACACCGTCAAAAACGCCTCCGGCGCGACGGTCGCCACCGTCAGCACCACCGCCGAGAGCGGCATGCTGACCTTTACGGCACCTGCCGGCACTTATACTATCGCAAAATAAACTAAAATCCAAAAAGAAAACCGCCGAGGGAATCCTCGGCGGTTTTTGTCGCTCTCCCTTTCGGGTCAGCGGTAATTTTCAAACACTTTTCGCGTTTCGGTATACATCGTGGCGTACGCTTCTTCTACCAATGCGTCAACGTCCACTTTTTCCAGTTCTTTCATCATGTCTTCACGCTTCGGCTTGGTCTTGGGATGTACCGGCGTAAAGACGGTGCAACAATCCTCGTAGGGCAAAATCGACGTGTCGAACGTGCCGTATTTTCTTGCCTCGCGGACGATTTCCTCTTTGTCCATACCGATGCAGGGGCGGAAGACCGGGAGGTTTGCAAAACTGTCGGTGACGGTGATGGCGCTCATGGTTTGGGACGCCACTTGACCGAGACTTTCGCCGGTGATGAGGCATTCGCACTGGTACGCCCGGGCACAGCGCTCGGCGAGTTTCATCATGAAAATGCGCAAAAGAACCGTGAAACTGTCCTCGTCACAGGTATCGCGAAGCACCTCTTGAATGTGGGTGAGAGAAATAATATGCACGTGAATGCGCGAGGTGAACTCGCACATTTCTTCGGCTAAGGATAAAACTTTTTCTTTGGCGCGTTCGGAGGTGTAGGGGAAGGATTCAAAGTGCAGAGCCTCGATATCCAAGCCGCGCTTTGCCATCATAAGACCGGCAACGGGGGAGTCGATGCCGCCCGAAAGCAAGAGAAGACCGCGACCCGAAGAACGGATGGGAAGACCGCCGGCGCCGGGCTTTTGCCCGATACGGACGAAGGCGGATTCATCGCGCACCTCGACGGTGATTTCGGCGTCGGGATGGTGAACGTCCACCTTCAAACGGGGCATAAGGGACAGCACGACACCGCCGATTTCTCTTGCAATTTCGGGAGATTTCAAGGGGAAGCGCTTGTCCGAGCGCTTGGCTTCTACTTTGAAGGTACGCACCCCGTCGAGTTTGTCGCCGATATAATTTCTGACGGTTTCTTCGATACTCTCCATCGATTTTTCGCACACGGCGGCACGTCCGACCGCGACGAAACCGAAAATCTTTCTCGCCGTATCAAACATGCCGTCCATGTCGCACTCGTCGTTTTGCGGCTCGATATACACGGTGCTTTGCAGATAATAAATCTTAAAAATGCCGTGCACCGACGCGCGTCTTCTGCACTCTTTAACGAGCATGGATTCAAAATTTTGGCGGTTGGCTCCCTTGAGAATCAACTCACCGTATTTACAAAGAATAACTTCTTTCATAATGACCTTTCTTTGAAAATTACCATTTTTTGTGTAAATATATAGCAAGCGGCAACGGCCGCGGGCAAGCGTAAAAAAAGGGTTACCGATTCTTTCAGGCAACCCTATTTTGAACCGTAAACACAGCGAACTTCCGTTCCACCGGAATCTCGGTTTTTGTCGGAAACACCGACGCGAAAGCTAAAAATTAGCCCTCTTTCTTTTCTTCAGCAGCTTCTTCTTTCTTGCCACCGAAAAGGTTTGCAAAGAAGTTAGCAACGGCTTTAGCAGCCTTTACGATGCCGCCCCAAACTTTAGCGAAAAATTCTTTCATGGTCAGTCGTCCTTTCGTAAAATTTCGTATCCTTGCCAAAACGGCACGGATCAACGGCGGAATGCACTAAGAAAAGACAATCTTTTCCTAACATCCACCGTCTATACTATAGCATACGCGTTTTGAGAAGTCAACCGTTTTTTTGAAAATTATTATATTATAGCCGAAAAGACTAATATTTATGCAGAAAGAAGGGCACAAAGTCTTTCCTTGATCGCCAAAAGAAAGTCTTCCGTGTTGACGCTGACGGGGTGAAGTTCGGGATCGCAAAGAGAGACGAGGTCCTTCGTCATAATGCCGTCGTTCAGGGTTTTGAGGGATGCCGCCTCGAGTTTGTCGGCGTAATCGACAAGGGCGGGAAGATTGTCAAGTTCCCCGCGTTTGCGCAGTGCACCCGACCAGGCAAAGATGGTTGCCATGGGATTGGTGGAGGTTTCTTCGCCCTTGAGATAACGGTAATAGTGGCGCGTGACGGTGCCGTGCGCCGCTTCGTATTCGTATTTTCCGTCCGGCGAAACGAGGACGGAGGTCATCATGGCAAGACTGCCGAATGCCGTCGAAACCATATCGCTCATCACGTCGCCGTCGTAGTTTTTCAGCGCCCAAATGAAACCGCCCTTGCTGCGGATGACACGGGCAACCGCGTCGTCGATCAAGGTATAAAAATACGTGATGCCGAGGGCTTCAAACTGCGCTTTGTATTCTTTTTCGTAGAGGTCCTCGAAAATAAGTTTGAAAGTCTGGTCGTACTGTTTCGAGATGGTATCCTTAGTGGAAAACCAAAGGTCCTGTTTCGTGGCGATGGCAAAGCGGAAGCAGGAATGCGCAAAGGAGAGAATCGAGGAATCCTTGTTATACTGGCTCTGCAAAACGCCGGGACACTCGAAATCGTAAACCGTCTGCCTGTATTCTTGTCCGTCCTTGCCCGTAAAGAGCAGTTCGGCTTTCCCCTCGCCGGGGACGCGGTATTCCGTCGCACGGTACACGTCGCCGTAGGCGTGACGGGCAATGGTGATGGGTTTTTCCCAAGTGCGCACCGCCGGTTTGACGGAGGGGATGAGGATAGGCGCGCGGAACACCGTGCCGTCAAGGGCGGCTCTGATGGTGCCGTTGGGGCTTTTCCACATTTCGGTGAGTTGGTATTCCTCGACGCGCTGTTTGTTGGGGGTGATCGTCGCACATTTGACGGCAACGCCGTATTTTTTGTTGGCGGCGGCGGCATCGACGGTCACTTTGTCCTTGGTGCGCTCACGCTCGGGAAGACCTAAGTCGTAATATTCGGTTTTCAAGTCCACGAAGGGCAGAATCAAAATGTCCTTTATCATGCGCCAAAGGACGCGCGTCATTTCGTCGCCGTCCATTTCAACGAGCGGCGTTTTCATCTCAATTTTCAACACGGTAATTCTTCTTTCTGTGTATTTGTAAAGAACAGTAGTCAAAATCCTTGATTAACGGTTTTTCGTATAGGCAAGAAGACCGCCGTCTTTCAAGATTTCGATTTGTCTTTCGGTAAAATCGGCAACGAGTTCTATCGAGAGATTTGCGGTCTGGTCATACAGAGTGACAACGCCCCCGGAAAGTCCCTTGGCGATATCCGAGAGAATCAACGTATCACCCGCTTTCAGTTTGTCGTAATCCTCGGGATTTTGGAACGTGAGGGGCAAAATGCCGGCGTTGATGAGGTTGGCGGCGTGGATTCTTGCAAAGCTCTTGGCGATGACGGCTCTGACACCGAGGTAAAGCGGCACGAGCGCCGCGTGCTCACGCGAGGAACCCTGCCCGTAGTTGGAACCGCCGACGACAACAGACGCCCCTGCCGCCTTGGCTCTTTCGGGGAAAGTCTTGTCGCAAACGCCGAAGCAGAATTGCGAAAGATACGGAATATTGGAGCGGTAGGGCAAAATCTTGGCACCTGCCGGCATAATATGGTCGGTCGTGATGTTGTCGCCGACTTTCAAAACGAGTTCGGCGCTGACGTCTTTTTCAAGGGGTTTTGTCGAAGGAAATTCCTTAATATTCGGTCCGCGCAGAATCTCGACTTTGTCGGCTTCATCTACGGGTGCCGGCGGCAAAATCGCCGTGTCGTTGATGAGAAAGGCGCTTGGCATTTCCACCTTCGGACACTCACCGAGGGTGGTAGGATCGGTAATAACCCCCGTCAGAGCCGCCGCAACCGCCGTTTCGGGGGAGACGAGATACACTTTTCCGTCGGCGGTTCCGCTTCTGCCTTCAAAGTTGCGGTTGAAGGTTCTGAGGCTCACGCCGGCGGAGTTCGGGGAAAATCCCATACCGATACAGGGACCGCAGGCACATTCGAGAACTCTTGCCCCTGCCGCCAAAATATCCGAAAGCGCGCCGCAGTCGGCGAGCATGGTCAAGACTTGTTTCGATCCGGGAGAAACCGACAGGCTGACCGACGGGTCGATAGTCTTACCCTTTAAGAGCGCCGCGACTTTCAGCATATCGTAAAGCGAGGAGTTGGTGCAGGAACCGATGCAGACTTGGTCTACTTTGGTGCCGGATAAACTCTCGACGGTCACGACGTTGTCGGGGCTGTGCGGACAGGCGATGAGGGGTTTGAGGGTGGAAAGGTCGATGTCGATGACACGGTCGTAAACCGCGTCGGCGTCGGCGCAAAGCGGCACGAACGCGTCCTCACGTCCCTGTGCCTTCAAGAAAGCACGGGTGACTTCGTCGGAGGGAAAGATAGAGGTGGTGGCGCCGAGTTCGGTGCCCATGTTGGTGATGGTGGCACGCTCGGGAACCGAGAGGGTTTGGATGCCTTCGCCGCCCCATTCGATGATATGACCGACGCCGCCCTTGACCGAGAGAATGCGCAAAATCTCAAGGCTGACGTCCTTTGCCGTGACGAAGGGGGTGAGTTTTCCCGTCAAGTTGACTTTCGTCATTTTAGGCATGGTGATGTGATAGGCACCGCCGCCCATCGCGACGGCAACGTCAAGACCGCCGGCACCCATGGCAAGCATACCGATGCCGCCGCCCGTCGGGGTGTGGCTGTCGGAACCGATAAGGGTTTTGCCGGGAATGCCGAAGCGTTCGAGGTGGACTTGATGGCAAATGCCGTTGCCGGGACGGGAAAAATAGATGCCGTGTTTTTTGGCTACCGATTGAATATAGCGGTGATCATCGGCATTTTCAAAGCCGGATTGTAAAGTATTGTGGTCAATATACGCCACGCTGCGCTCGGTTTTGACGCGGTCGATGCCCATGGTTTCAAATTCAAGATATGCCATCGTGCCCGTCGCGTCCTGCGTTAAGGTTTGGTCAATATGCAAAGCAATCTCCGTGCCGGGTATCATTTCCCCGTCCACAAGATGCCGTTTGATGATTTTCTGTGCCAAAGTCATTCCCATGGCGTTATCTCCCCAAAATATGATTTCGCGCGTTTTCGATGTGCGCTTTCATCGCCTTGGCGGCGGCGTCCGCGTCCTTTTTCTCGATTGCCTCGAAAATGGCGCGGTGCTCGGCTAAGGACGCCTCGGCGCGGCTTTCGCTCTGCACCGCCACGCGTCTGAATTTCTGCACCTTTTTATGCAAAGGTAACAGCGTGTCGTAAAGCACGGTACTGCCCGAAAGACGGTAGAGCGTTTCGTGGAAGAGCGAGTCTTGAAATTTGATGCGGTCGGGGTCTTTTTTCTCGACGTAGTAAGCCTGCAAATCCAGCGCCTCTTTGAGTTGCGCGAAAATCTCTTGGTTATCCGAGACCGCCGCACGCGAAGCGGCAATCCCCTCGATGGAGAGGCGGATTTCGTATATATCGGCGAGGTCTTTTTCGGTGACGCCGAGAATCATGATACCGCGCGCCGTCATCTCGATGACGTGTTCCTGCTCCAAACGGCGCAGTGCCTCACGCACGGGGGTACGGCTGACGCCGAGGTCGTCGGCAAACTTGCCTTCCGTCATGACGTCGCCGCGGTTGTATTTACCGCTCAAAATATCGGTTTCCAGGCGTTCAAAAACTTGATCCGCCAGGGATACGGTTCTGTGTTCCATAACTCCTCCTTAATCTTCTACGCGAAGCTTGCCGCCCGAGAGCAGAAGAATCTTGTCTTCGAGTTCCCGCGTCGAGAGCGTCGTCTGACGGCCGTCGGCGTATTCTTCGTCAATCCAGGTTTTGAGCGCCACGACGAGGTCGGATTTCTTGTCGACGGCTGCCTCTGCCGACAGTTTATAGTTTTCGTTGATCCAATAGGCAATGCCGGCAAGACCGGAGGCTTTGCCGATCATGACGGACGGTTTGCGCTTTAAGAGGGTTTCGGTATCGAAAATATTGTAAATCTCTTGGTCCTTGAGAAGTCCGTCGGCGTGAATGCCGGCACGGGTGACGTTGAAGTTTCTGCCGAGAAACGGCGTCATATCCGGCACCTTGTAGCCGATTTCGTGGCGGAAATAGTCGCCGATATCGGTGATGACGGTGGGATCCATGCCGTCGAACGAGCCGCGCAGCGACGCGTATTCAAAGACCATGGCTTCGAGGGGCACGTTGCCGGTACGCTCGCCGATGCCGAGCAGAGAGCAGTTGACACCGCACGCACCGTAGAGCCAAGCGGTCGAGGCGTTGGCGACGGCTTTATAGAAATCGTTGTGGCCGTGCCATTCGAGCATCTCGCTCGGCACGTCGGAATAGTGCTGAAGACCGTAAATGATGCCGGGCACGCTTCGCGGCAGGGCGACTTCGGTATAGGGAACGCCGAAACCCATGGTGTCGCAGGCGCGAATCTTGACGGGAATGCCGGCGTCCTCGCTCATCTTGGTCAGTTCGTTGACGAAGGGAACGACGAAACCGTAAAAGTCGGCACGGGTGATATCCTCGAGGTGGCATCTCGGCATAACGCCGGCTTCAAACGCGTCTGCCACGGCGGCGAGGTAGTGATTCATGCACTCTTTTCTCGTCATCTTCATTTTCTTGAAGATATGATAGTCGGAGCAGGAAACGAGAATGCCCGTCTCGCGAATGCCGAGGTCCTTGACGAGCTTGAAATCCTCGCGGCTGGCACGAATCCAAGTCGTGATTTCGGGAAACTCAAGTCCTAAGGATTGGCAGGCGGCGATGGCTTCCTTATCTTTTTCACTGTACACGAAGAACTCCGTCTGACGGATAAGACCGTAGGGACCGCCGAGTTTCGACATCAGCTTATAAAGGTCGACGATCTGTTTGACGGTGTAGGGCTCGACCGATTGCTGACCGTCGCGGAAGGAGGTATCGGTGATCCAGATATCCTTCGGCATATTCACCGGCACGCGGCGGTGGTTAAACGCGATGCGCGGCACGCCCGTGTAGGGGTAAACGTCGCGGTAGAGATTCGGCTCTGCCACGTCCTGCAGAGAATATTTGTAGCTTTTTTGCTCCAAGAGATTGGTTTGAGGGGAGATTTCGAGCATAGGGAGTTCCTTTCCTGCACACCTGCATAAGTGAATAAATGTATTTATGTATACAATTATACATACCCGTTTTCATTTGTCAAGCATAAAGAGAAAAAATATGTGCCGAGAATATTATCTAATAAGAAAGAAATCAAGAAAAATGCGCGAAAAAAGAACCGATTGCACTTTTCGGAAAAAAGTGCTATACTTTTAGTATAGTACCACCAGTACGTATCCGAAAGGAAGTATTATGCAAACGAATATTACACTGGTCGTCATGGCGGCAGGTATGGGCAGCCGTTTCGGCGGACCGAAACAGGAAACCCCGGTGGCAATCGACGGCAGAGTCATTTTGGATTTCTCGGTATACGATGCCCTGCGCGCCGGTTTTACGGACGTCGTCTTCATCGTCCGAGAGGGACAGCAAGAGGAGTTCCGGGCGGCAGTCGGCAACCGCATTGCCGAAAAAGTTCCCGTTAAGTACGTCACCCAAAGGACGGATGCGTTGCCCGAGGGAAGAACCAAACCCTTCGGCACGGCCGAGGCGATTCTTTGTTGCCAAGACACCGTCAATACCCCCTTTGCCATCATCAACGCCGACGACTATTACGGCAGAAACGCGTTTTTCGAAATGGCAGAGCACCTAAGAAGTGCCAAGCACGGCGAGTGGGCGATGACGTCCTACGAACTTTATAAAACCCTCAGCAAAAACGGCGACGTCACCCGCGGCGTTTGCGAACTGTGCGACGGGTATCTTTTTGAACTTCGCGAAACCCACAACATAGCGACGGACGGCTCGTATCTCGATGGGAATACGCGCAAAATCTTCCCCGAGGATACCCCCGTTTCGATGAATCTTTGGGGCGTCACCCCCGACATTTTTCCGATTTTGAGGGCGGAATATCAAACCTTCCTCAAAACCGCCGACCTGCAAAAAGACGAGTTCTATATCCCCCTCGTCATCCGCGATGCGGTCAAGGCAGGTGCGGCAACCGTCAAAGCCTACAAGAACAAAGACAAGTGGTACGGCATCACCTATCGTGAGGATTTGGCAGAAGTGAAAACCGCCATCGGCGAGTTGATTGCCAAGGGCTATTACGACTGAACAACATAAGAAAAAGCGGTTATTTGCCAACAATTATGTGCAAATAACCGCTTTTTCTATGAGATTATTAGATCTTTCTGGCTTCGATATAGTATCGCTTGTCGGTGGCTTCGCCCATCGAAAACGTCTTGCGAGGCAGGACGCCGTCGCGCATAACGGCAGGGAAAAGCGCCGATTTTTGAATGCTGTCAAACACGAAGGCAAGGGTGCCTTTTTGCTTGGAAAGTGCCTCTACGTCCGACAGACCGTGAACGTAGTCAATCTTGATTTGGGGATTTTCTTTGAGATAGGCGTCGAGGAAATCCTGCAGGGTGGCAACCGTCAAATCTTTGGTCGGCGTTAAAATCTCGACGTCGGTTTTTTGCGTGCCGAAAAGGCACTCGACTCTTTGCGCTTTTCGCGTTCCGTTTTGCGCCTTGGCGTAGGCTTGGAAATCGGAAATCACGCGTTCGGGCTCCACCCCGAACAGTACGCGGTAAATCGGCTCGAATTCGATAGCCTCGTCGGCAAGGTTGACGACTTCGACCGAGGCGTAGCGGAGGGGCGACGCTTCGGCTGCGGCTTTATCTTTCGCTTTGGCTTCCTCGTAAATCGTCTTGGCAGTGGCGAG
>DCHY01000031.1:17047-20494 GCA_002315715.1 Clostridiales bacterium UBA1740
GCTTGTGCCTCTTTGACTTTTGCAAGAGCGTCGATGGCGGAAAACAGTTTTCTCTGTGCCTCGGCACCGAGTTTTTCGCCCTTGATGTGACCGCCGTTTTGCATCAGGTCGTCTTCGTAGAGGAGGGTTTTGTCCTTCTCGTTTTGCAACGGCTCGATGACGGTTCCCGCGGGGTCGTCGATGAGAAGTAAAATATGCGTCATTTCGAGCGGCGCACCGCGTCTGACGGCGGCACGCGGAGGAATTCTTTCCATGACTAGTCCTTCGCTGGCACGAATCGGGGAAGTACTGCCCGTTTTCGGATCGTAAGCGTCAAGGTCAACGACACCGACGATACCGTGGCGCACCTTGCCGTTTGACTGCGAACGCTCGACGTAAACGACGGAGTCGGGATAACGAACGAGGTATTCGTCAAGGGCGCGTTTCATGTTCTCACGGATGAGGGGCAGGCGCGCTTCGGTTTCGGAAAGATAGATTTCCGGCAGGAAAAGGCGCAGCGCCGAGGGGGTGTCCCCGACGAACGTTTCGACCGCTTCCCAATAGGCAGGGGAGGAGGTGAACTGGTCGCAGGCAACGACACCGTAGTGGCGAATATCGGTTTTTTGAAGATTCGGGAGCAAAAAGTCCCCGGGGAAGAAACAAGGTTCCATAAAACCTCCGAAAAATGAGATTAGCGACAGTATAGCACGTTTTGCCGAAAAAAACAACGGTTTTCGCGCCGAACCGACGAAAAATAGGAGGAATAGGCGCTAAAATAAAGAAAAAACTTGAAAAATCCTCGCGCCTACGCTATAATGAAATAAAAAAGAATGGGGAGATTGCGGTGGAGTATACGGCGTTTCACCCCGTCGTCAAGGCGGCAGGGGTTCTCGAAAAGAAATTGCATAGAGAAAAGAAGGCGGAAGAGACGTTTCGCCTTTGGTACGTGTCCTCGGGCGAGGTGTCTTTTTGCCCCGAAAACGGCAAGAGCGTCAAACTCTCCTCCGGCAGTTACGTGCTGATTCCCCGCGGCGTTCCCTACTCGTTGCGCGCCGGGATGTGCCGCACCGTCACCGTCGCTTTCGACGGCATAGATAAGGAAGCACCCTTCGACGTGCCCTTCTATGGCAACACCTTCGAGGAGGAAGAAAAACTCCTCGCCGTCGTGGACGTTTTCGCTTCCGAGACCAAGACCTCGGGCGCCTATGCGTCGGCGCTTCTCTGTGAAATCCTTTTGTCCTTTGCGGATGAGAGGGAAGAGGACGCACTGCCGCTTCGCCTCGTGCGCAAGCTCGACGCCTATATTGCCGAAAACCGTGACGCCGATATCCCCAATACCGAACTGGCGGCGGTGTTCGGCTACCATCCCTTTTATCTCAGTCAGCTGATGAAAAGCAAAACGGGCTTGACCCTCAGACAGTACGTCGCGGCGTACCGTTTCCGTTTGGCAAAAACGCTGCTTGAAAACACCGACGCTTCGGTTTCGGATATCGCCATGCAGCTTGGATTTTCCGACGCTTCCTATTTCACCAAGTGCTTCAAAAAGGAAGTCGGATTGACGCCCAAAGAATACCGCAACAGCAAACAGGACGGGGAATGTTAATGCTTTCCAAAAACCAAAAACTTGAGGTGGAAATCCTCGACCTCAACCATCTCGGCTTCGGCGTTGCCAAAGTGGACGGGCTTGCCGTCTTCGTTGCCGGCGCCGTCACGGGAGATAAGGTGCAAATCGAAATCATCAAAGCCAACCGCTCCTTTGCCGTCGGCAGAGTGCTTTCGTTCATCGAAAAATCCCCCCTTCGCTGTGAGCGTTGCCCCGTCAAGGGTTGCCGCGCCTGCGCCTTTCGTGAGATTTCCTACGAGCAAGAACGGAACATCAAAAGACAGTCGGTTCTCTCTGCGTTTCACAAAGCCGGACTGAAAGACGCCGTCGTTTTGCCCGTCGTGACGGGGGACATTCTCGGCTATCGCAATAAAGCCCAATACCCGATTGCCAAGACCAAGGACGGCTACGTCCTCGGCTTTTACGCGCCGAAATCCCACCGCGTGACGGAGGCAGCCGCCTGTCCTCTCGGTCCGTCGGTCTTTCCCGAAATTCTCGAAACGCTGCGTGCGTTTTTTCAAAAATACGACTTGTCGGTCTACGACGAAGAAACCGGTGTCGGTCTTCTTCGCCACGTGTATCTTCGCCGCGGCGAAGTGTCGGGGGAAGTCCTTCTGACTTTAGTCGTGACGGACGAGAAATTTCCCCATGCCGACGAACTCATAAAGACGGTGACGCAAAAGCATAAAGACGTCGTCGGCATTCTTTTGAATATCCAAAAAGACGATACCAACGTCGTTCTCGGTGACAAATTTCTCACCCTCTTTGGCAGAGATTATCTGACGGATACCCTCGCGGGCGTGACGCTGAAAATCACGGCGCCGTCCTTTTACCAAGTCAACCGTCAAACGGCGGAACTTTTGTATGCCAAGGCGAAAGAACTCGCGGCACCGAACCCCGGCAAGACCGTTCTTGACCTCTTTTGCGGCGCCGGGTCCATCGGTCTTTCGATGGCGGACAGCGGTGCCGAGATCATCGGCGTGGAAATCGTCGAAAGCGCCATCGCCTGTGCCAAAGAAAACGCCGTTTCCAACGGCGTAAAAAACGCCTCGTTTTACGTCGGCGACGCCGCCGAAACCGAGAAGCTCCTCGCCGGCGCCGAAAAAGAGCGCGGAGCCAAGATTCTCCCCGATATTATCGTGCTTGACCCACCCCGAAAAGGTTGTGATGAAGCGATGCTTCACTATATTGCCGCCCTTTCTCCCTCTCGCATCGTTTACGTTTCCTGCAACCCCGAAACGCTGGCGCGCGACGTCGCCGTTTTGAAAACTTGTGGCTACTTTATGGGAGAGATTACACCGTTCGATATGTTTCCGATGACGGGCCATGTAGAAGCGGTCGTGCGATTGACAAAACGATGAACATACAAACCAAACGCCTATATCTTCGCGAAATGACGGAGGATGATTTTCGGGCACTCTACGCCGTTCTCGCCGACAGTGACATCATGCGCCATTATCCCTACACGTTCGACGAAGCGCGTGTGCACCGCTGGATTGCGCGCAACAGAGAGCGCTACGAGCAGGACGGCTTCGGACTTTTTGCCGTGTGTCTTTGCGACACGGGCGAGATGATCGGCGACTGCGGCTTAACTCTCCAAAATATTGACGGGGAGATTCTCCCCGAGGTTGGCTATCATATCCGTGCCGACAAACAAAGAGCAGGCTATGCCAAAGAAGCGGCGAGCGCCGTCGTAGCATGGGCATTTGAAAATACAGCGTATCCCGCCCTTTATTCTTATTGCCACGCCGACAACTTGCCGTCGATTCGCACCGCCGAGAGTATCGGTATGATTTTTGAAAAAGAGTACAAAGACCAAGACGGGAATCAAACCCGCGTCAGCCGCATCACCCGCGGCGAATGGC
>DCHY01000042.1 GCA_002315715.1 Clostridiales bacterium UBA1740
TGCCCGTCAGCATGCCTTTTTCGGGAGATACCACGTCCACGTCCTCGGGACGGATGACGACGTCGACGGTCTGATTCTTTTCAAAACCGCCGTCCACGCAGGTGAATTTATGTTTGGCAAATTCGACGAGTTTGTCTTCGAGCATGGTGCCTTTCAGAATGTTCGATTCACCGATAAAGTCGGCGACGAAGGCGTTTTTCGGCTCGTTGTAAATATCCGTCGGCGTGCCGATTTGCTGAATCTCTCCGTCCGCCATAACGACGACGGTATCCGACATGGAAAGGGCTTCTTCCTGGTCGTGCGTGACGTAGATAAAGGTGATGCCGATTGCCTTTTGAATGCTCTTGAGTTCGTTTTGCATATCCTTGCGGAGTTTGAGGTCGAGAGCACCGAGCGGTTCGTCGAGAAGGAGAACGCGGGGATGGGAGATGAGGGCGCGCGCGATAGCCACGCGCTGTTGCTGACCGCCCGACAGAGTCGAGACGCTCTTGCTTTCAAAACCGACGAGCGCCGTCATCTTGAGCATTTCGGCGACGCGGGTTTGAATCTCCGCTTCGGCGACCTTTTGAAGACGCAGGGGAAAAGCGATGTTTTCGTAAACGTTCAGATGAGGAAACAGGGCGTACTTCTGAAAGACCGTATTGACGTGTCGCTTGTAGGCGGGGACGTTGCTGATTTCCACACCGTCAAACAAAAGCTGACCTTCGTCGGCAGACTCAAAACCGCCGATGATACGAAGCGTCGTGGTCTTTCCGCATCCCGACGGACCGAGAAGTGTGATGAACTCTCCGTCACGGATGTAGAGGTCAATCGCATTCAAAACGCGCTCTCCGTCAAAAGACTTGGAGATACCTTTTAACTCAATGAGTTTTGCCATAGTGAAATAAATACCCTTTCTCTAAAAAAGTAAATAAAACACAAACTTTCATGATTCCTCATGATGGATGATATTATAGCAAAAACCTTTTGGATTTTCAATAGTTTTCAAAAGATTTTTTTCGAAAATAATCGCAATTAGCCGTGATAAGCCGAAAAGAGGCGGAATTAACCGAAATTAACTCCGCCAAAAAACGTGAAATGCTCTTAAATGCTCTGAAATGCTCTTAAATCCTCGTTTTTTCGCAAATTCGGCTGTTTTTGAGGAAAGAGAGAAACGTATAGAAAAAAACGCCGAAAACGAAGTATCCTTCGCCTCTTTCACGAAGAAAATATAAAGAAAGGAAGAGAAAAGTCAAAATGAAGAGAAAAGAGAAGGCGCGCTTGTGGGCATAGGCAGAGGTGAATGAGACTTTTTGCGAAAGAAACGAAGAAAGAATCCTCTCGCCGTCGTAGCCTTCGACGGGGCAAAGATTAAATAGACCGGTCAAAAGCGATAGGACGGCAAAGTCGGATAGATATCCCGGGGCAAGCGGCAATAAGAAATAGGCGATAATCGCTGAAAACAGATTGAAAAGCGGTCCCATGACGGCGACGGTGCGTTCCTCTTCGTAGGATAGAGAGGGACAGTCGAGCACAAAGCCGTTGAGGCGTCTTTTGAGCCGCCCCGCTTTCTTTCCGATAAAGAAAAGCGCAAAGAGGTGACCGCTCTCGTGAATACCGACCGTGACAAGGGACAAAATCGCCAAGGACGGGGGATAAAAACCGAAGAGCAAAAAGACGAAAAAGCAAGTCGAAAGTACCCCCACAAGCCGGTCGATTAACGAAACGATTTGATACACAGACACAAAAAACCTCCCACCGACACTATACGGCGAGAGGCTTTTTTCTATGTCACGAAAAGGCGTTTTTGTTATTGCGCTTGGGCAGCGTTTCGGGAAGCGTTAGTCCTGCGCGGCCGGAAAAGTCCATGATGGTTCCGCCCGGCATTTCGACGCGGAGTTTGCCGGTCTCGGCATCAATGCCGAGCAGTTTGCACTTCTTTTTTCTGCCGCCGCGCGTGTAAGTCGCGCTCAGTCCGTTCATCACGAAGCGATAGCGGTAGTCGTTTATATATTTGGAAGTGTTTTGATACTGCGCGTAGAGCGAGAAGAACTTGTCGAGGAGCGATGACGCCATCAAAAGTTCTTGCGAAGTAAAGTTGCCTTCGAAAACGCGGCGCATCATGTCCGAGAGGCGGACGGGGAAAATCTTTTCGTCGATTTCCACCGCAAAGTGGAAAATCATATATTCGTACCCCGAGAAGCGGTCAAGACGGTTCTCAATGTTGACCGAGCCGATTTTTTCGGTATCGGCGAAAACGTCACTCACCCAGCCGATGCCAATCGGCAACTCGGTGTAGGTTTCAAGCGTCGTCGCCAGGGCGGATGCCGACAGATGGCTCATAAAACCGGCTTGCTGCGGGAAGAAGAGCGGACGCATAATCAAAGAAAGATATACCCCGCGCGTCGGAACGTCACGTCCTTTTTTGTCCTTTTTCACCCGGCTTTCGTCGATGGGAGCAAAAATGCAGGTGCGGTCGGGCGCCCCGGATTTGGCGCGTTCTTTGGCAAGTTCGGCGACGGAGGGAAGAGAATCAAAACAGTACATCGTGATAGGCGGACCGTACTTGGATTCGACGGTCAATACTTTGCTCGGTGTCGGTTCCATTTTTCTCTCCTCTCATAGACTGAAGATGGGATTAGTAGGCTTTTCCCCAATAAACGAGTTTCTTGGCGGGCTTGCCGCAGCAAACGCATTTGTCGCCGACGGGTTCGGCACCGAAAGGCATACAGCGAGACGAAACGTCCGCCACTTCTTTCAGTTTGAGTTCGCACTCAAGATCGCCGCACCACATAGCGCGGATATAACCGCTCTTTTCACCGGCAATCTTGACGAGTTCGTCGAGATTTTCTGCCGTATAGGTGCGGTCTTCGCGGTTTTTGAGCGCCTTTTCGTAAAGGGCGCGTCTCAAAAGTTCAAGCTGTTCTTTTGCCGCTTGTGCAATGTTGTCGAGTTTAACGAAGGTCTTTTCGCGGTTATCGCGGCGGACGGTGACACACTGTCCTTCGGCAAGGTCGCGCGGACCGATTTCGATACGGAGGGGAACGCCCTTCATTTCATATTCCGAGAATTTCCAACCGGGCGACTGTTCGCCGTCGTCGACTTTGACGCGGATACCGGCATCCTTCAGAGTTTGTGCCACTTTGTTCGCGGCGTCAAGGACACCTTCTTTTTGCTGCTGAATCGGGATGATAACGACCTGGATAGGAGCCACGGAGGGCGGCAAAACCAAACCGGAATCGTCGCCGTGGGTCATGATGATACCGCCGATGATACGGGTGGAAACGCCCCAAGACGTCTGATAGCAGGGTTTGAGGGTGTTGTCGCTGTCAAGATACTGAATACCGAATGCCTTGGCAAAGCCGCAACCGAAGTTGTGGGACGTACCGCCCTGAAGCGCTTTACCGTCGTGCATCAAGGCTTCTACCGTGTAGGTAGCCTCGGCGCCGGCAAACTTTTCTTTGTCGGTCTTCTGACCGCGGATAACCGGCATGCTGAGGTCGTTTTCAAAGAAATCGGCGTAAAGGTTGAGCATCTGTACCGTTCTCTCTTCGGCTTCCTCTGCCGTTCTGTGCATGGTGTGACCTTCCTGCCAAAGGAATTCGCGCGAGCGGAGGAAGGGACGGGTGGTCTTTTCCCAACGGACGACGGAGCACCACTGGTTGTATACTTTCGGCAAATCGCGGTAGGATTTGATGATGTTGGCATAGTGTTCGCAGAAGAGCGTTTCAGACGTCGGACGAACGCACAGACGTTCGGTCAGTCTTTCGTTACCGCCCATCGTGACCCAGGCAACCTCGGGGGCAAAGCCCTCCACGTGGTCTTTTTCTTTAGTCAAGAGCGACTCGGGAATGAACATCGGCATATAGACGTTTTCCACGCCGGTTTCCTTAAAACGGGTATCGAGAATCTTCTGGATGTTTTCCCAAATTGCATAGCCGTAGGGGCGGATGATCATGCATCCCTTGACGGAGGAGTAGTCGATAAGGTCGGCTTTTTTGACGATATCGGTATACCACTGGGCAAAATCTTGGTCCATCGCGGTAATTTGCTCGACAAATTTCTTTTCGTTAGCCATAAAGAATAATCCTTTCGGAGTCATAAAATCAATAAAATATTATAAATCAAACGCGGCGTTTTGTCAAGATGCGAAGAAAAAATCGAAACGAGCAGGTTTTTGATGTGCAAAATGACGAAAAATGAATAAAAATATGCAAGGACTTGCAAATTTTTTCGCAATATGCTATAATAATCCCATAATTTTGAATTAACCGAAAGCAAAACTTGCATATCGGCAAAAAAGAAGAAAGAAACGAAAGCATGCTTTACAGAGAATTATCGGCACAGGAGTTGTCTTTTATCCGTGACGGCAAACGTGCGGCATATGAAGAATACAAAAAAAGAGGATGCAAGCTCGACATTTCGAGAGGAAAGCCGAGTGCCGACCTTCTTGACCTTTCCGAGGGACTTTTGTCTCCCATCCCCCGTATCGAATACTGCACCCCGACGGGCGAAGACTACCGCAACTACTGCGAGCCGGACGGTATTCCAGAAATGCGCCGATTGTTCTCGGATATCTTCGAGATTCCGTACAACAACGTCATCGTCGGCGGCAACTCGTCTTTGCAGCTCATGTACGACTGCCTCTGCCGTGCGCTTCTGTTCGGTTTCGTGGATTCCAAGCGCCCGTGGGTAGAAGAGAAGAACCGCAAATGGCTTTGCATCACCCCGGGATACGACCGTCATTTTGCCATCACCGAAAAACTCGGCTTTGAACTCGTTTCCGTCCCGATGAAGGCGGACGGTCCCGATATGGATATCGTCGAAGAACTCGTCAAGGACTCTGCCGTCAAGGGCATTTGGTGCGTGCCGAAATATTCCAACCCCACCGGCAATACCTATTCCGACGAAGTCGTGCGCCGTCTTTGCCGCATGAAGACCGCCGCGCCCGATTTCCGCATCATGTGGGATAACGCCTATGCCGTCCACGATTTTGACGACGACGGCGACAAGCTTCTCAATATCGTGCCCGAGGCGATTGCCGCCGGACATGAAAACCGCGTTTTCTGCTTCGGTTCGACCTCCAAAATCACCTATCCCGGCGGCGGTATCGCGATGATCGCGGCGAGCGAAGAAAACTTAAACTATCTGCGTCCTCTGATGCATACGCAGATCATCTGCTACGATAAACTCAACCAACTGCGCCACGTGCGTTACCTCAAAGACAAACAAAATACCGTCGCGCATATGCGCCTTTTGGGCGGCGAAATCAAGAAGAAATTCGAGACGGCAAAATCCTACTTGGCACCGCTCAAAGACCTCGGAATTTTGGAGTATACCGACCCGAAGGGCGGATACTTTATCTCGGTTGACCTTCTGCCGGGTTGCGCGAGCCGCGTCTATAACTTGGCAAAAGAAGCCGGCGTCACTCTGACGAAAGTCGGCGCGACTTTCCCCTACGGAAAGGACCCCGAGGACAAAAACCTGCGTCTTGCCGTCACCTTTACACAGGGAGACGAACTGAAAACGGCAATGGAGATTCTCTCCTGCGTCATTTGCCTCGTCAGTGCCGAGCATTATCTTCAACAATAAGAAAAAGGGAGCGACCTCGCTCCCTTTTTTTGCCGCCTTTTGGCGGCTTTTTTTGCGGTCAAATCTCGAAAATGACGAGTATTATTGACACATTCAAGAGAAAAAACGGGGCTCGGCATGTATGCCGAACCCCGCGCGGAATAAGTTTGATTGTTGCGTTGATTAGGATTCTTCACCCGTGTATCCCCAAACGATTTGACTTTCGGGGATACGCTCGCTGCTTCCTTTGTAAACGTTCCAGTTGCTTAACCAGCCGGAAGGTTTGGAGTCAAATTCACAATAGATGATAAGGTTATCGGAGCAACCGTAGAAGATACGATTGCCGAGTTGATACGTGATGCAATCGGAAAGTACGATAGATGAAAGGGACGTGCAATTCTCGAACACGTTCGATCCGATGTACGAGCATTTTGCGCCTTCTTCAAAGACAAAACTGCTCAAAGACGTGCAGTTTTTGAAGATAGTGTTGCCGATACCCGTTACCGAGTTGGGAAGCACGAAGGAAGACAGCGACGTACAACCGTAAAACGCACTCGACTGGATTTCCGTCAAGGAGTGGGGAAGTTCGATGGATACTAAGGACGTACATCCATTAAATACTCCGACTTTTATTACCGTTACGGTGTTCGGGAGCGAAACGGAAGCCAAAGACGAACAGCCGCTAAAGACGCCGTCTTCAATGGAAGAAACGCCATTGGGAATGACGATGGAAGTCAAAGACGAACATCCGGAAAAAGCAGAATACTCAATGGTTTTCACAGAAGTGGGAATTTCAATGGCGGTGAGAGAAGTGCAATTATTGAATGCGTCGTGACCAATCGCGCTCGGTGCAAAACCTTCCGCAAAGGTAATAGTCTTCAGGTTCGTATCTTTGTAGAACATGCCGGAATGAATCAATTTGACGCCTGCGGGAATTCTGATGGAGGTCAAAGACGTGCATTCGGCAAACGTGTAATCACCAAGCTGAATAACCGTGTCGGGCAAATCAATAGCGGTGAGAGCATAACATCTTTCGAAGGCAAAACTCCAAATGTGGGTAAGTGCCGTTCCTTCTGCAAAGACGAATGTTTTGAGAGAGTTGCATTCGGCAAATGCTCTGTCTCCGATCACGAGGACGCTTGCGGGAATGGTGACGGCGGTGATATTCCTACAATACTTGAACGCCGCGTCGCCGATGTTCACAAGCGTTTCGGGCAGGGTGAGGGATGTTATTCTGGACTGATAGATAACGTTTTGCGGAGCGTCAATGACAAACGCCTTTG
>DCHY01000019.1:0-7340 GCA_002315715.1 Clostridiales bacterium UBA1740
GGTCAACGTGACCGATGGTACCGATATTAACATGGGGTTTGGTTCTTTCGAATTTTGCCTTTGCCATTTTAAATATCCTCCTAAAAAATTTTTATTAATATTATTTTGTTTGCGGAACTCTCCGCTATTGGAAACGATTATTTCGCAGCGCGATTCTTAACGATTTCTTCCTGAACGGACTTCGGTACTTCCTGGAATCCCGAGGGTTCCATAACGTACACGGCACGTCCCTGAGAACGGGAACGAAGCGTGGTTGCGTAACCGAACATCTGTGCCAGAGGAACGAAAGCGTAGATACGCTGAACACCCGGGGTGATCTGCTCCATGGAGTCGATCTGACCGCGGCGGGAGTTAAGGTCACCGATGATATCACCGGTGTAGTCATCGGGCGTGGTAACGGAAACTTTCATGATCGGCTCGATAAGAACGGGGTCTGCCTTTCTCATAGCTTCCTTGAATGCCATAGAACCGGCAATCTTGAACGCCATTTCGGAAGAGTCGACTTCGTGGTAAGAACCGTCGTAAAGAGTAACCTTTACGTCAACTACGTTGTAGCCGGCAAGAACACCTGCCTGCATAGCGCCCTGAATACCGGCGTCAACAGCGGGGATGTATTCCTTCGGAATAGCACCACCGGTAACGGCGTTGATAAACTCATAGCCTTTTCCGGTTTCGTTGGGCTCAACGATAATTTTACAATGACCGTACTGACCTTTACCACCGGACTGACGTGCATACTTGGTATCCTGGTCGACCTTCTTGCGAATGGTCTCCTTGTATGCTACCTGAGGTGCACCGATGTTGGCTTCTACTTTGAATTCACGAAGAAGTCTGTCTACGATGATTTCAAGGTGAAGCTCGCCCATGCCGGCGATGATGGTCTGACCGGTTTCCTCATCCGTATAGGTACGGAAGGTGGGGTCTTCTTCTGCCAACTTGGCAAGAGCGATAGCCATCTTTTCCTGTCCGGCTTTGGTCTTGGGCTCGATAGCCTGACGGATAACGGGCTCAGGGAATACCATGCTCTCAAGGATAATGGGATGCTTTTCGTCGCAGAAGGTATCACCGGTCGTGGTGTATCTGACACCGACTACTGCGGCAATGTCGCCGGCGTAGCAGGTATCGATATCGGTTCTGTCGTTTGCGTGCATCTGAAGAATACGGCCGAATCTTTCGTCCTGATCCTTAACAGAGTTATAAACGGCAGTTCCTTTATCAACGTGGCCCGAGTAAACGCGGAAGAAGCAAAGTTTTCCGACAAACGGGTCAGTCATGATTTTGAATGCAAGAGCGGAGAAAGGCTCATCGTCGCTTGCATGACGTACGTCTTCTTCATCGGTCTCGGGGTTGATACCCTTGATGGCTTCGATGTCGGTAGGCGCCGGCATGTAATCGATAACGGCGTCAAGCATTTTCTGAACGCCTTTGTTTTTATAGGATGTTCCGCAGGTAACGGGAACAAGCTGGTTTGCAATGGTGGCTTTACGAAGAGCCGCTTTGAGTTCGGGGATGGTGATTTCTTTTTCACCGAGGAACTTCTCCATAAGAGCGTCGTCGGTTTCGCAGATGTCTTCCACCATCTTTGCGCGGTATTCTTCAGCCAATTCTTTCATATCCGCGGGAATTTCTTCCTCACGCATATCTTTACCGAGGTCGTCGTAATAAACGTCAGCCTTCATCGCCATAAGGTCGATGATGCCGCGGAAACCGGATTCCTTGCCGATGGGCAACTGAATCGGAACGGCATGAGCATGAAGTCTGTCTTTGATCATCTTAACGACGCGGAAGAAATCGGCACCCATGATATCCATTTTGTTGACATAAGCCATTCTGGGTACATGGTAATCGTTAGCCTGGTTCCAAACCGTTTCGGTCTGAGGTTCTACGCCGCCTTTTGCGCAAAGGACGGTAACGGAACCGTCAAGAACACGAAGAGAACGCTGTACTTCTACGGTGAAGTCAACGTGGCCCGGGGTATCGATGATATTGATACGGTACTTATTCTCTTTTGCTTTTTCGGGATCGTCGTGGAACTGCGTGGGAACCCAGTAACAGGTAGTAGCGGCGGAAGTGATCGTGATACCACGCTCCTGTTCCTGTGCCATCCAGTCCATGGTTGCGCCACCGTCGTGCGTTTCTCCCATACGGTGTGTTTTACCGGTATAAAAAAGGATACGTTCCGTAGTGGTCGTCTTACCGGCATCGATGTGAGCCATGATACCGATATTTCTCGTATGTTCAAGCGAGTATTCTCTGGGCATGAACTGTAAACTCCTTCTTTATATCGATTAGAATCTGTAGTGTGCAAAAGCTTTGTTTGCTTCTGCCATTTTGTGGGTATCTTCTTTCTTTTTGAAAGCGCCACCCATACCTGCCTTGGCGTCCATGATCTCGTTTGCCAATCTATCTGCCATAGTCTTTTCGCTACGGGATCTGGCATACGCGGTGATCCAACGAAGGCCCAAAGTCTGTCTGCGCTCTGCGCGAACTTCCATGGGAACCTGATAGTTGGAACCGCCGACACGGCGAGCCTTTACTTCAAGGGTAGGCATTACGTTTTCAAGAGCGGCTGTAAATACATCCAGCGCGTTCTCACCGCTTTTTGCTTCAATGGTAGCGAAAGCGTCGTAAACGATTTTCTGAGCTACACCCTTTTTACCGTCGTACATAATGTTATTCACAAGCTTGGTAACAAGCTGGGAATTGTAGAGCGGATCCGGCAATACTTCTCTTTTGGAAATTTGACCTCTTCTAGGCACTGTACTTCCCTCCTTCATGAAAATATGAATTCATAGGTACTCGGGATATATCATCCCGCAAGTGCTCATTTGCAATATCTATAATAGGTAAACCACTATATCCATCAGCATACGTGAGCACAAAATCGCGTCCTTGTACCTTATTTCTTAGGACGTTTAGCTCCGTACTTGGAGCGGCCCTGCATACGGTTTGCGACACCCTGCGTATCCAAGGTACCACGAATTACGTGATAACGAACACCGGGCAGGTCACGAACACGTCCACCGCGAATCAAAACGACCGAGTGCTCCTGCAAGTTGTGACCGATACCGGGAATGTAGGTGGTAGCCTCCATGCCGTTGGTAAGTCTGACTCTGGCGATCTTACGAAGAGCCGAGTTGGGCTTCTTGGGGGTAACGGTAGTAACTTTGGTGCAAACGCCTCTCTTCTGCGGTGCGCTCAGGTCGGTCTGCGCATTTTTAAGAGCGTTGAAACCCTTTTGAAGAACGGGAGTCTTCGATTTCTGCGCTTTGCTGGAACGACCCTGCTTTACGAGCTGATTAAAGGTTGGCATAGTTTTCCTCCTTCCTTTAGATATAGGTTTACCCTACGACTGTGTCGTGGGAAAGGCATCAAACCGTCATTTGGGCATAAATAGCCCTACTTACGGATGATAAGGACATTTTATCATATAGCACGCCTTTTGTCAAGAGTTTTTTTAATTTTCCCTTATCCCCGTTTTCCCTTGAAAATGCTGAAAAAAGAAACCCAAACGGCGTTCGTTTGGGTTTCTTTTGAAAAATTAAAATTTCGGATCTTCTTCGTCGTCCTTTTTGAAAAGGTGGCGGAAGAAATCTTTGATAGAGGCGGCGACGTCTTTGCGCTTCTTTTCGGTGCGCTGTTTTCTGACGAACTCCTTAAAACGGAGTTTGAGGCCGAGAGAATCGCGGCGGACGTGCTGTCCGTAGGTATAAGTTTCCACCTGTACGACGAAATTCTTGACTTTCTCGTCGTCGATGGCAGTCGGGGTGCTGTCGTCCCAACCGAGTGCCTCCGCCAAGTTGTGAAGGCGATTCCAAAAGGCTATCTTCGCATCAATCCAAAGGAGGTTGTAAACGTGATAGCATCTCGTCGCCGAAAGGCGCGAGAAGGAATTGGCAAGCGGCAGGTAAAGCCCCTTGTGCGTCAAGAAGCGTTTCATCGTCAGATACACGTCGGGAATCTGCTCGTAATACTTCTTGAACATACGGTCTCTCGACTGTTCGGAATAGACGCGGTGGTGCATAAGGACCTTGTCGGTTCTCTCAATGCGCTCCGCTAAAGACATCACGCTGAAGGTGAAAACCACATCCTCGAAAAGACGGGTGTTTTCATCAAACGTAATCCCTTTTTCCGAAAGGAAACTGCGCAAAAACAGTTTGTTCCAGACGTAACCGTCGGTCAACTGAAAAATGACGTGAGGCTTTTTGCTCTTGGACGTCACCTCACCGGGAACGAACTGTTTTTCCTCATCGCCGGGTACCGCAGGGCTGTAACTGCCGCTGCGATTGCGGTAAAGATCGTAGCCGCCGACCGCCATTTCGAGGCTGTCGCGTTCTGCCAAATCGTAGAGCACTTCGAGCATGTTCGGCTCGAAGAAGTCGTCCGCGTCCAAGAAGGACACGTACTTTCCGCTTGCTTTGGCAAGTCCCATGTTTCTGGCAACGCAAGGACCGGCATTGGATTCGATTTCCAAGAGACAAATACGGCTATCGGTTTTCTGCTTGGCAAGCACGATGTCGCGCGACGCGTCGGTGGACGCATCGTTGATGCAAATCACTTCGATTTCGCGAAGCGACTGGGCAAGCACCGTATCAAGTGCCGAGGCGAGATATTCCGCAGCGTTGTAAATCGGTATGATGACCGACACTTTGATAGTTTGTTCGTTGCTCATTCAAATCTCCTTCACGGTTGAAAAACCGAGAACTTTTCAGTTCCCGTCACCGCGGGTGCGGTGACGGAACGGTTTATTCTTCTGTGATTTCGGTTGCGGCAAAGGATTCTTCGTCTTCCTTTTCCTCACGGGCGTAGTCCGTCACGTAAGCGTAAGGATTTTCGGTTTCTTCGTGGTCAACGACCTGAATGTCGTTGTACTGAGAAAGACCGGTACCGGCAGGAATCAACTTACCGATCAAAACATTTTCCTTCAAACCGAGCAAGTGGTCGACTTTTCCGTGGATAGCGGCTTCCGTCAAGACCTTCGTCGTCTCCTGGAAGGAAGCGGCGGAGAGGAAGGATTCCGTCATCAAGGAAGCCTTGGTAATACCGAGAAGCATCGGTGCGCCTTCCGCATGGCGGAGGGTGATTTCACCGGCTGCGATACGGCGGTCGATTTCCTCGTTCTTCTCGCGAAGTTCGAGAACGTCAACGGTCGTGCCGGAGAGAAGATCGGTGTCACCGGCATCTTCAATGCGGACTTTTCTCGTCATCTGACGGGTGATGCACTCGACGTGCTTATCGTTGATTTCAACGTCTTCACCGCGGTACACTTTCTGTACTTCGCGAATGACGTAATCGTAAACGGCGTCGATACCGCTCATATGAAGAACGTCGGCAGGGTTCAAGAAGCCCTCGGTCAAAGGCTGACCGCGCTTGATTTCCTGGCCGTCTTCGATGATAAGACGCATACCGAAGGGGATTTCGTAAACCGGCTCTTCATCGGTCGGTTCAACGGGATTTTTGATGATAACTTTGGAAAGTTTCTTATCCGATTCGATGCGGGCAACGCCGGTGAATTCGGATACGATGGCGGTCTTCTTCGGGCGGCGGGCTTCGAAGAGTTCCTCGACACGGGGAAGACCCTGCGTAATATCGGAACCGGCGACACCACCGGTGTGGAAGGTTCTCATCGTCAGCTGGGTACCGGGTTCACCGATAGACTGTGCGGCGATGACACCGACGGCTTCACCGATGTTGACCGGCGTGCCGTGTGCCATGTCGGCACCGTAGCAGTGAACACAGACGCCCTGCTTGGAAAGACATCTGAGGATGGTACGAACTTCGACCTGCTTAATGCCGGCATCGACGATCGTCTGTGCATCGGATTCGGAAATCATGGTGTTGGCGGGAACGATCAGTTCACCGGTCTCGGTGTTGACGACGTCGTTCACGGTGTATCTGCCTACCAAACGGTCGAAGAGTTTTTCAACGACGTTGGGTCCGGACATGATATCGGAAACCACGATACCGCTCTTGGCGCCGCAGTCTTCTTCACGAATGATGATTTCCTGCGAAACGTCGACAAGACGACGGGTAAGGTAACCGGAGTCGGCGGTACGAAGTGCCGTATCCGACAGAGATTTACGGGAGCCTTTGGCGCCCATGAAATACTCGAGCATCGTCAAACCTTCACGGAAGTTCGACTTAATGGGAATTTCAATGGTTTTACCGTTGGTGGCAAACATCAATCCGCGCATGCCGGCAAGCTGTCTCATCTGCTTCATGGAAGCACGGGCACCTGACGTACAAATCATGTTCAGAGAGTTGTACTTATCCAAGTTTTCAACGAGCGCGTTGGTGACGGCGTCGGTGGTTTTGTCCCAAACGTCAATGACCTGCTTGTAACGCTCTTCGTCGGAAAGTTCACCCCACTCGTAGAGTTCGGTAATCTTCTCAACCTTGCGCGTTGCTTCATCCAAGAGTTCCTGTTTCTTCGGCGGAATCGTCATATCGTAAACCGCGATGGAAAGAGACGATTTCGTGGAGTACTTGTAACCCATTGCCTTGATGTTATCAAGGACGGCGGCGGCTTCCGCAAAGCCGTGATACTTAATCGTACGGTCAACGATTTCTTTGAGTTTTTTGCTGGTAGCGGCGAAGTTGATTTCGAGGCTGAACGGATCGACGCTGCGGTCAACGTATCCGAGGTCCTGCGGAATTCTCTGGTTGAAAATCAAACGACCGTAGGTCGCGTCAACGAGTTTCGAGACTTCTTCACCGTTAATGACTTTGGTCACGCGGACTTTGATAGCGGCGTGCATACCGAGACGCTTGTTCTCGTATGCCATTTCCACTTCGTTGAAGTCACGGAAAATACCGCCTTCGCCGATTTCACCGGGATGATCAATCGTCAGATAGTAAGAACCGAGGACCATATCCTGCGAAGGAACGGTAACGGCTTTACCGGAAACGGGTTTCAAAAGGTTGTTGGCAGAGAGCATGAGGAATCTCGACTCTGCCTGTGCTTCGCTGGAAAGCGGCACGTGAACGGGCATCTGGTCACCGTCGAAGTCGGCGTTGAACGCGGGACATACGAGCGGGTGAAGTTTGATAGCACGGCCCTCGACGAGGATCGGCTCAAATGCCTGAATGGACAGACGGTGAAGGGTCGGTGCACGGTTCAAAAGAACGGGGTGTTCTTTGATGACGTACTCGAGAGCATCCCAAACCTCGGGTGCCACTTTATCGACTTTCTTCTTGGCGTCTTTGATGGAGTTGGCTTTTTGGGTTTCAATCAAGCGCTTCATGACGAAAGGACGGAACAGTTCAAGCGCCATTTCTTTCGGCAGACCGCACTGATAAATCTTAAGGTCGGGACCGACGACGATAACGGAACGGCCGGA
>DCHY01000019.1:7360-49915 GCA_002315715.1 Clostridiales bacterium UBA1740
CCGAGCAGGTTCTGACGGAAACGTCCCTGTTTACCGCGAAGCATTTCGGAGAGGGATTTCAGGGCACGGTTGGAAGCGCCGGTGACGGCTTTTCCGCGTCTGCCGTTATCGATAAGGGCATCGACGAATTCCTGAAGCATACGCTTCTCGTTGCGAATCATGATGTCGGGTGCCTTCATCTCAAGGAAGTGTTTCAAACGGTTGTTACGGTTGATAACACGGCGGTAGAGTTCGTTGAGGTCGGAGGTCGCAAAACGGCCGCCGTCAAGCTGTACCATGGGACGGATGTCGGGAGGAAGCACGGGGATGCAATCGAGAATCATCCACTCGGGACGGTTGCCGGATTTGCGGAAGGCTTCGACGACTTCGAGTCTCTTGATAATCTTGACTTTTTTCTGTCCGCTGCTCTCGGCGAGTTTTGCCTTGAGGTCTGCGGCAAGGGCTTCAAGATCAATGCCGGCAAGAAGTTCCTTAACGGCTTCCGCACCCATACCGGCACGGAAATCGTCTTCGTACTTTTCTCTTGCATTCTTGTACTCGGCATCGGTCAAGAGCTGCTGTTTTTCAAGGGGAGTGTTACCGGGATCGGTAACGATGTAACGTGCGAAGTAGAGAACTCTCTCCAAAAGACGGGGAGAGATATCGAGGAGAAGTCCCATACGGGAAGGAATGGCACGGAAGTACCAAATGTGAGATACGGGAGCGGCAAGTTCGATATGGCCCATGCGCTCACGGCGTACCTTTTTCGTGGTGACTTCCACGCCGCACTTCTCGCAGACTTTGCCCTTAAAGCGCACGCGTTTGTATTTTCCGCAAAGACATTCCCAGTCCTTCGTCGGGCCAAAAATCTTTTCGCAGAACAAGCCGTCACGCTCGGCTTTGAGCGTGCGGTAGTTGATAGTCTCAGCTTTGGTCACTTCACCGTGCGACCAAGAACGAATCATCTCGGGAGACGCAAGTCCGATTTGAATCGAATCAAATATTTCTTTTTCCATTTATTCATCTCCCTCTCAAAATTCATCTTTCTCATCGTCTTCGAACTCTTCAACGGGGTCGGTGACGTCGTCTTCGAAATCGTCGTCAAAGTCCTCGTCGTCAAGAGGTTCGTCGTCGAAGTTTTCGCCTTCGGCATCGGCTTCCTTATCACCGTTGTCAACCGCGCGGTCTACGTCTTCAATGGTGGCAAACGCAGGCGCGATATCTTCTTCGGCAATGCCGGAAAGTTCGATCTTTTCACCCTTATCGTTGAGAACCTGAATGTCAAGGCAAAGTGCCTGAAGTTCTCTGACAAGGACGCGGAAGGATTCGGGAACACCGGGTGTCGGGATGTTCTGACCTTTGACGATAGCTTCGTAGGTCTTGGTACGTCCCGTGACGTCGTCCGACTTCACCGTCAGGATTTCCTGCAAGGTGTAAGCGGCGCCGTAAGCTTCGAGTGCCCAAACTTCCATTTCTCCGAAACGCTGACCGCCGAACTGGGCTTTACCGCCGAGAGGCTGTTGCGTAACGAGAGAGTACGGACCGATAGAACGGGCGTGAATCTTATCGTCAACCAAGTGGTGGAGTTTCAAGTAGTACATGATACCGACGGTAACGGGGTTGTCAAAGGCTTCGCCCGTACGGCCGTCGTAAAGAGTAACTTTACCGTCGATGACTTTGAGAGATTCTTTCTGCATGAGACGACGGAGTTTTTCGTCGTCGTCAACGATGGCCTGATCGACTCTCTGAAGGTCGGGTTTGCCGTCTTCGCGGATGACTTCCATAAATACGGCTTTACCGCGTACGCTCTCGTCGGGACGGATGTCGCGGCAGTATTTTGCCTGACGGAGAAGTTCCAAAATGTCGGTTTCCTTGGCACCGTCGAATACCGGCGTCATGATCTTGATGCCGAGTTTGCGGCAAGCGATACCGAGGTGCACTTCGAGCACCTGACCGATGTTCATACGGGAAGGAACGCCCAGCGGGTTCAAAACGATATCAAGCGGCGTACCGTCTGCCAAGAAAGGCATATCTTCGGGAGGAAGAATACGGGAAACGACACCCTTGTTACCGTGACGGCCTGCCATTTTATCGCCGACGGAGATTTTTCTCTTCTGGGCGATATAAACGCGGACGACTTTGTTGACACCGGGGCCGAGATCTTTGGAGTTGGAATGGTCGTAAACTTTGACGTCCACGACGATACCGTATTCGCCGTGGCGCATACGGAGAGAGGAGTCTTTGACTTCTCTTGCTTTTTCACCGAAGATGGCACGCAGAAGGCGCTCTTCGGGAGTCAGTTCGGTTTCGCCCTTCGGCGTTACTTTACCGACGAGGATATCGCCGGCGCGGACTTCGGTACCGATACGGATGATACCGTTTTCGTCCAAATCTTTGAGAGCGTCTTCACCGACGTTGGGCACTTCACGGGTGATTTCCTGTGCGCCGAGTTTGGTGTCACGCGCTTCAATCGAATATTCCTCGATGTGAATCGAGGTGTACATGTCTTCACGAACCAAGCGCTCGTTCAGAAGAACGGCGTCCTCGTAGTTGTAACCTTCCCAAGTCATGAAGCCGATGAGGGCGTTCTTACCAAGGGAGATTTCGCCGCCGGAGGTTGCGGGACCGTCGGCAATGACCTGTCCTGCATCAATGGCGTCGCCCACGTTGACGATAGGTCTTTGGTTGACGCAAGTGCTCTGGTTGGATCTCATAAACTTAATGAGACGGTAGATGTCTTTGCGGCCTTCGGGCGTAATAATGGCGATTTCATCGCTCGTTACGCGCTCTACTACGCCGGCATTCTTGGCTACGACAACGGCGCCGGAGTCAACGGCAGCCTTGTATTCCATACCGGTGGCAACGATGGGGGAATCCGTCATCATCAGCGGCACTGCCTGCTTCTGCATGTTGGAACCCATGAGGGCACGGGTGTTATCGTCGTTCTCGAGGAAAGGAATACAGCCGGCAGCGACGGAAATAGCCATCTGCGGGCAAGCATCCATGAGGTCAACCGAGGTGGGTTCCACTTCGATGAACTCGGTTTTGAATCTGGCAATAACGCGCTTGTTGACGAAGTAACCGTTTTCGTCAAGGCGCTCGTTTGCCTGTGCTACGATATTGTTATCCTCTTCGTCTGCCGTGAGGTAAACGACTTGGTCGGTTACGTGACCGGTCGTCTTGTCGACGATACGGTAGGGGGCTTTGAGGAATCCGTAATCGCTGATCTTCGCATAGGAAGCCAAGTAGGAAATAAGACCGATGTTAGGTCCTTCAGGCGTTTCGACGGGGCAGATACGGCCGTAGTGCGTGTAGTGAACGTCACGCACTTCGAAGGATGCACGGTCACGGGAGATACCGCCGGGGCCGAGTGCGGACAGACGGCGCTTGTGCGTCAATTCCGCCAAGGGGTTGTTCTGGTCCATGAACTGAGAAAGCGGCGAAGAGCCGAAGAATTCACGGATAGCAGTAGCTACGGGTCTCGTGTTGATAAACGTCTCGGGGCGAAGTTCGTCGTTATCGTGAACGGACATTCTCTCCTTGATGTTTTTGTCCATTCTCGCCATACCGATACGGAACTGGTTCTGGAGAAGTTCTCCGACGCAGCGCAGACGGCGGTTGCCGAGATGGTCGATATCATCCGTCGTACCGATGCCGTGAGAAAGGGCAAGAAGGTAGTTGACGGACGCAAAGATGTCTTCTTTGGTGATGTGTTTGGGCGCCACTTCCGCCATACGGGTTCTGACGCTCTCTTTGATGAAGGAGGTGCGGGCATCTTTCTTCAGTTTGAGTTCGTCTGCCTTGGCAAGAATGTCGAGAATGACGTTGTATCTGACTTTCTCGCCGAGTTTCACGCCGCAGTCGGCAAGGTCAAAGCCGAGAACGCCTTCGGGACGAACGGTGTTGTTGCCGAAGACTTTGACGGTTTTGCCGTCTTCCGCTTTCACGAAAACGACGTTGATGGGTGCCATATCGATGGCGTCTGCCATTTCACGGGTCACGATCTGTCCTTCGTCACCGAGAACTTCACCCGTGATGGGGTTAACCACTTTATCTGCCAAAGTCAAGCCGACGACGCGGTTGGCAACGGAGAGTTTCTTGTTGTATTTATAACGGCCGACAGCCTGAAGGTCGTAGCGCTTTGCATTGAAGAACAAATCGCGCACCAAAGCCTCGGCACTCTCGACGAGGGGAGGCTCGCCGGGACGGAGTTTCTTGTAGATTTCTTTGAGTGCTTCGTCGCGGTAAGAATCTTCATTCTCGGCTGCGAGAGTACGGCACTCGTCCTTTTCCATGGTGACGGTCAAAATATCCTCGTCGCCGAACACCTCGGTGATGGCTTCGTCGGAATCTTGTCCCTCGGCGGAAAGGGCGCGGATAAGAACGGTGATCGGAATCTTTCTCGTCTTATCGATCTTGACGTAAAATACGCCCGACATATCGGTCTCGTATTCGAGCCAAGCGCCGCGATAAGGAATAACCGTCGCCGTGTAAATGTGTTTGCCCTGCTTATCCACGGACATACCGTAGTATGCGCCGGGAGAACGGACGAGCTGAGATACGATGACGCGCTCAGCACCGTTGATGACGAACGTACCGTTGTCGGTCATCAAGGGGAAATCGCCCATGTAAACCTGGGACTCCTTAATTTCGCCCGTAAGACGGTTGATGAGACGAACGCCGACTTTCATGTTGGCGTCGTATGTAACCGCACGGGACTTGCATTCCTCAATCGAGTAACGGGGTACGGGATCCATGTGATAGTCCGTGAACTCAATGGCAAGAGTACCCGTGTAATCCTCAATCGGAGAAACGTCGCGAAGCACTTCCAAAAGGCCTTCTCGGAGGAACCATTCGTAAGACTTCTTTTGCACCTCAATCAAGTTTGGCATCTCGGACGCTGCTTCGATTTTCGCAAAGCTCATACGTACGTTGGTGCCAAGTTTTTGGGGCTTTAACATCATAAAAAGAATCACTCCATTCTTTGTTTATTACCGTCAAAAATTCTCTCGGCAAAAACCGAAAGGCGAAGGCGCGAAATCACGGGATTTTTGCGGTTTTTCTTCGGGATGCCCGAAAAAAGCGCAAACTACCCCTTATCATGCGCGCATTCTAACGCAATAATATATTATATAAGAACTTTTCTTCTTGTCAAGAGATTTTCCGAAAAAATTAAAGATTTTCCCGGATTTTTTCAAAAATAACCGTCATTTCGGCGATTCTGCCCGATTTTTTGTTTTCCGGGTACTTTCAAAATGTTTACAATTTGTTTACAATTTAATTGTGAATTTTTTGTAAACTTTTCTGTTTTGAACAAAAACGCCGAAAAAGATTTGTTCAAAATCACGAGAAAAAACACCCGTTTTTCGGGAGTTTTCCACTTCCGATTTACGGGTGTTTTGGGGATATTCCGTTATTTACCGACGCGAAGATAATGGATTTTCATTCCTTGCGAAACGAAGTTTTGTTCGTATTCCGTCATGACGTTTGCCGCCGCATACGGGGACGCGTGGAGGTCGTCGGTGACGGCTTTCGGCGTTTTTCCGAGCGCCTCGAGTTCTTCAAGCGTGAAAGAAAAGAGGTTGTCGTTATCCGTTTTGAAGGAAAGATGACCGCCTTTTTTCAGGAGAGAAAAATACACTTCGAGGTATTTACGGTAGGTCAAACGGCGCTTGTAATAGCCGGCTTTCGGCCAGGGATCGGAGAAATTCAAAAACATTTCGTCGATGCTTTCGGGGGCAAACCAAGAGAGAAGATCGTCGGCGTTTGCCACGAGGAAACGCAAATTTCCGTTGCGTTCGTCCATCGTTGCCACGGCACGTTCCGCCGCGAGCACGACGCAATCGCTGACTTTTTCCATGGCAAGATACAAAACGTCCCCGTTTCTTTTCGCCATTTCTCTTGCGAAACCGCCTTTGCCGGCGCCGATTTCGAGATAAATTTTCGCTTCTTTTCCGAGGACGGGGACGGCACTCTCAAGCGGTGTTTCGGGCTTTTCGAGAAGCACTTCGGCACAGGCGGCAAGGCGCGCCGGGCCGTTCTTTTTCTTTCTCATTCTCATTGGGCGTCCGCCTCCGTGCCGCGGTTGAACTCCTCGAGTTCCAAACCGGGGTTATCTTCGAGAACCCAACGAATCGCCCATTCGCTGGTGAAAATCAAGAGGTTTTTGCCGCGAAAATCCTGCACCCACTTGGTATCGTGGGAGAGTTTCAGCGTTTTGGGGTCCAAATCGGGATTTTTGATAAAGCGGATTTCCTGATACGGAAGGTCGGTGCGGCGAAGGTCGCAGCCGTACTCGTTTTTGATACGGTATTCGAGCACCTCGAACTGCAAAACGCCGACGACGCCGACGACCACGCGTTCAAGACCGCTGTTCGGCTCAAAGAAAATCTGGATGGCACCCTCTTGGGCTATCTGATTCATGCCTTTGGCGAACTGTTTACGCTTCATGGAATCCACCTGCTCGACCATGGCGAAATGCTCGGGGGCGAAGACGGGGAT
Source organism: Clostridiales bacterium UBA1740 (assembly GCA_002315715.1). Classification (GTDB taxonomy): domain Bacteria; phylum Bacillota; class Clostridia; order Oscillospirales; family CAG-272; genus UBA1740. Next base: position 13,841 of record DCHY01000019.1, read on the forward strand.
GCCTTGGAATTTGAGTTTCTGTCCCTTTTCGCATACGGTATCACCGATGGAGAAGATACCGGGATCGAAGACGCCGATGATGTCGCCGGCGTAGGCTTCGTCGATGACTTCTCTCTCGGACGCCATCATCTGCTGGGGCTGGGAGAGGCGGAAAGACTTGTCTTCCTGCACGTGATAATATTCTTTACCGCGCTCGAACTTGCCCGAGGCAATACGCATAAAAGCGATACGGTCGCGGTGGGCCTTATTCATGTTGGCTTGGATTTTGAAAACGAAAGCCGAGAATTTTTCATCGAAAGGATCGACCGTCACGTCGCCTGCCTTTCTGGGCAAGGGAGAGGTCGTCATCTTGAGAAAAGCGGCAAGGAAGGGTTCTACGCCGAAGTTGTTGAGCGCCGAACCGAAGAAAACGGGGGAAAGTTTGCCGTGACGGACGGCGTCAAGGTCGAAATCAAAGGACGCACCGTCGAGAAGTTCCACCTGCTCGGTGAGTTCTTTGCGAAGGCGCTCGCCGATCATGGCGTCGAGTTTCTCGGTATCCGAAATGTCGCAATCCACCCCGTGGATGCGCTCGCGGCCTCTGTGCGAATCGCCGAAAGACAAAACCGCGCGGGCTTCTCTGTCGTACACGCCCTTGAAATTCTGTCCGCAGCCGATGGGCCAGTTCATGGCGTAGGTGCCGATACCGAACTCGTGCTCAAGTTCGTCGAGAAGGTCAAAAGGATCGCGGGCTTCACGGTCCATTTTATTGATGAAAGTAAAGATGGGGATATCGCGCATGGCGCAGACTTTGAAGAGTTTTCTCGTCTGCGGCTCGATACCTTTCGCGGCGTCGATGACCATGACGGCACTGTCTGCCGCCATCAAGGTTCTATACGTATCCTCGGAAAAGTCCTGGTGGCCGGGGGTATCCAAAATATTGATGCAATAGCCGTCGTATTCGAACTGCAAAACGGAAGAAGTAATGGAAATACCTCTCTGTTTTTCAAGATCCATCCAGTCGGAAACCGCGTGTTTATCCGTCTGTTTCCCCTTGACGGAACCTGCCGTCTGAATCGCACCGCCGTAGAGCAAAAATTTCTCGGTCAAGGTCGTTTTACCGGCGTCGGGGTGAGAAATAATAGCGAATGTGCGGCGTCTTTCAATTTGATTTTTGAAATCTTCCATACGATGTCCTTTTGTAATTTTATCCCCGACATTGTAGCACAGTTTTCGGTGTTTTGCAAGGGGAAAGCGTGAAAATCGAAAAGCGTCACTAATTCCCTTATTATTTAATATGGAAGAAAACGTGCAAAAATCCCATGAAAAAAGCCGCAGAAATTCTCTGCGGCTGCACTTTATTTTCTTTTTCTCGGACGCCATACGCCGTCGCGGCAATACACGGCGTCGGCGCTTTCAAAAGGTTCAGACAGAAAAACGTTGTCGAATTCTTTTTGCGTGCCGTTAAAAAACACCCAATTGCACTTTTTATCGCCGACAAAGGCGCCGGGTTCCACGCTCAAAAGGCTTTTGCCTAAGACCGCGAACTTTAGATTTTTGCAATCCATAAACGCCATCGGCATGATGCGTTCTATCGAATCGGGGAGGACGATGCCCTCCATCTCGGTATCGTTTTCAAAAAGGGCTTCACCGACGGTGCTGACCGTATCGGGAAGAAAGGCGACCTTGTCTTTGACCGCCGTCACGACGGCAACGCCGTCCAAAACAACCGTCACGCGGTTGCCGCTCTCACACACTTGAAACATAAAAAAGCCTCCCAAACAGCATGATTATACCATGCCGACGGAGGCTTGTCAAGAAACAAAAGGTATCAAAAACGCTTTTCCGAAAACGTCCTTTGCCCGGCGCGTTTGGCGCGCGCCGGCTGCGCGGCTTAGCGCATATCGCAAGACTATTCTCTATTGCGGAAATAGTGTCATTTCAGTTTCAAATAGATGTCCCGTGTGTAATAACCCGGCTCTTTGGTACTAAGATAATGGATGGCAAAAGAGGTTGTCAAGACGACATTATTAGTCCTCCCATCCGATACCAAGCGAGAGAATGTTCAGACAGGAATATTAATAAGTAATTGTTCCGTCGGTGCAGGTGACGGTACCGTGAGGAGTTTGATAGCCCACATTGTCAATATGATCCCAATAGCCGGCCTTGGAAATCGCATTCCATTGTGCTTTGGTGCCGTTATAACAAAGTGCCGATGTCAAGTTTGAACAACCTCTAAACACATAGTCACCGATAAATGTCGCGCCGCTTCCAATCGTTACCGAAGTCAAGCCAGAGCAACCGTAGAATGCTTTTTCGCTGATAGTTTTCACGCTGTCGGGAATGATAAAGAAAATCAAACCGGAGCAACCGTAGAACGCAGAAGAGCCAAGGTACGTCACATTCTTGCCAAGAGTGACAGAGGTCAAACCCGTGCAATGGTAGAACGCAGAAGAACCGATACTCGTCACGCTGTCGGGAATGGTAATCGAAGTCAAAATAGTGCAACTTCTAAACGCTTCATCACCGATAGCTATTACAGGAAGTCCTTTGTATGTGGCAGGAATTGTAATTGCTGTATCCCTAAAATAGTATTTGTTTGCCAAAGTCACGACGTATCCCGTTTTATCAAAATTTAATGAATAAGCAAGCGTTGAATGAACCCATGTGCTTCCAACATAAGTGCTTGTCAAGTATTTGGCTGCTGTTGCTTGGTTATCGATCGCCTCTGAATATAATGTCGTAGAGTCTGCGCTCCAGTTAGTTGTTCCTTCAAATACAACACTTTGCAATTTGGAACAACCGCCAAATGCACTATTCCCGATTCTCGTCACACTATCAGGGATCGTAACAATGGTCAAGTTCGCGCATGCGCTGAACGCATATTCTTCGATGATGGACAAACCATTTTCGAGAACAACCGAAGTAAGACCTGTGCATTCACGAAAAGCACGATTGCCGATGCTCGTCACGCTATTTCCAATCGTTATCGAGGTCAAGCCCGTGCAATTGGAGAACGCAGAAGAGCCGATGCTCGTTACGCCGTTTCCAATCGTCACCGAGGTCAAGCCCGTGCAACCACTGAACGTTTCAGAATTGATGATCGTTATTTTGTTCCCTAAGGATACAGTTGCCAAGTCTGCGCAATTCATGAACGCAGAAGAGCCGATACTCGTCACGCTGTCAGGGATGCTGATCGAGTTCAAGCCCGTGCAACCCCAGAACGCATCATCACCGATGCTTTCCGCATGGTCGGGAATGACGACAGAAGTTAAACTTGTGCACCTGAAGAAAGCATAATTGCCGATGCTTGTCACGCCGTTCGGAATCGTGACGTTTTTGAGTTTGGTACATCCATAAAAAATCTTCGTTGAAAGTTTCGTTAAACTACTCGGTAAAACGACAGCCTCAAGCGCCGTGCAATCTTTAAACGCACCTTCGGCGATGATAGTGACGCTGTCGGGCAGTTCCACGTAGGTTATCGCTTTGGAAGCCGCGAAGGCAGGGGAAAGTTCCACGACAGGTTTATCATTGTAGGTTGAGGGCACGACGATCTCGGTATCGGTGCAAGAGCCGAGGTCGATGAGCGCATACGATTTGTTGTCGGAACGAAGTGAAAAAACCAGACCGTTCGATTCGCCTCCATGCTGGAATTTGTAACCGCAAGAGGAACAAGCAGCGCCCGAAGTAATATGATTTTCGGTATTCATCGCGATTCCGCAAGATGTGCAGTAGTGCCAATGCGCGCCCGAATCAAAAAGATATGCTGAAGATTCGGTGTGAGCATGCGCTGAAATCGTCTCGGTCTCGGTATATTTACAAGCGGAACAGAAGCGCTTTTTTGTCCATCCTGTGCGCAGGTTGCAGGTATTGACTCGTACCATGCGCTGAAAGTATGACCGTTTTTCGGAACGGAGGCAACTTCCACATGGCCGCAGTCTTGGCAAGTGAAAGTCACACTGCCATTTGTTTCACATGTTGCCTCGATTCTGTCAACCGTGTAATCATGTGTGTGAAGCGAATCGGCAGGCTTGCCGAGATTCGTAACAGTTCCGTCGGTCAAGGTGACAATGAGATCGCCTTCTCCGGTTATCTCGACTTTGGCAACGCCAATACCGTTCGTACCGTCTTTGCCATCAGCACCGTTCTTTCCATCTGCGCCATTCGTGCCACGAGCAAGAACACCGGTGTCAGTTGTGCCGATCCACCAGTTGCCATTGGCTCCAATATAGGGCGTAAGGCCGTCGACACCATCTTTGCCGGTTTCGCCTTGGATACCTTGCTCGCCTGTCGCTCCCGTAGCGCCAGTATCTCCCTTTTCACCTTGCGCGCCGGTGTCACCTTTATCACCTTTGTCACCTTTTTGTGCAAGCGACGCGAGCGTTTCTTGATCAATCTGCTGGCTGCTGTCGCAAGCGGAAAGTGCGAAAAAACAGGCTGTCAACATAAAGGCTAAAAAAAGAATAAGCAGTTTTTTCATAACAGCCCCCATGAGAAGATGTGTGTTTTCATTATATATCCTTCTTGTGATTTTGTCAACTTTTGTGTGCGCGCGTGCAAAAAAGCCTCCCCTCATACCGCCCCCGACTTTCCCGCCGCCCTACCAAAGTCAAGCCTGCTTTCTGCCCCTCCCGGGGCAATTCCCAATCCCCCCTCGAGGAGAGCGATCATAGAAAAATACCCTTGGAGCCCACCACTCCGAGGGTTATTTTCGTATTCTCAAAAAAGAAGTTTTCATATTATTGCAAATATTATTGACTTTTACGCTATTATATGCTATACTTGATAGCGTAGAAATAAACAGGAGGGATAACTATGGGAAAAGCAGAATCTTTATTGCTTTGGGCTGAAAAACAGGGCGGTATCATTACGGCAAAAACGGCAAAAGAAAAAGGCATTTCCGGCGGGGTCCTCTCCTATCTTGTCCGCCAAGGCAAATTGGAAAAGACCGCTGTCGGCGTATATCAATTGCCCGGGAAGTGGGAAGATGAGTATTTTCAACTTCAATACCGTTTTTCAAAGGGAGTGTTCTCTTATCTGTCTGCGCTTTCGCTACACCGTTTGACAGACGTCAACCCGACGCATTATTCCTTGACATTTAAGCAGGGATATAATACAAAATCCCCAAGTGCCGAGGGCGTTGAGTGCCATATTGCAACCAAAGAAAACTTCGAGATAGGTTTGGTCGTGCTGAAAAGCCCCTCCGGGCAAGACATTCGCTGCTATTCTGCCGAGAGAACTCTTTGCGATATCGTCAATCCTAAATATCATACGGACGTGCGGGTGATTGCCGACGCCTATAAAGCTTATGCGAAACGAAAAGACAAAAATATAGGGTTGCTCATGCAATACGCAGACCTTTTTCACGTCTCCAAAACGGTCCGCAAATATATGGAGGTGCTTTTATGAAGAATGCTATGCAGCTGAAAGCAATAGCAAAAAATATAGCAAAAGAAAAGGGTGTCTCCGCGCAAAGCATTTTACAAGAATACACTCTTGAACGTTTGCTTTATCGCATCTCAAAATCTCGGTTTCGGAACGCTCTCATTCTAAAAGGCGGCTTCTTAATCGCCTCTTTGGTCGGAGTTAATAGCCGTTCCACTATGGATATGGATTTGACCGTAAACCGGTACCCCGTCTCCGAACAATCCATGGAAGAAATGTTTCGTGAAATCTGCAACATGGCGTGCGAAGATGACTTTCAATACGAATTTTGTTATGTGGAACCCATCCGAGATGAGGACGAATATGAAGGTTATCGTATTCACTTAAAAGCCAAATTCCAAACTCTTGTCATAGACTTAAAACTGGATGTCACGACAGGAGATGAAATCACGCCATCGGAAATTCAATACGATTACCCGATGATGCTCGAAGAAGGGGTTATACCTGTTTTTGCCTATAATCTTGAAACCATTCTTGCAGAGAAAATGGAAACAGTCATTTCAAGAAGTGTACTCAACACCCGTCCGAGAGACTTTTACGATATTTACATTCTTTATCAGCTCCATGGGGCAAATATCCAAATCGATGTTCTGAAAAACGCTTTGAAGAACACTTGCATGAAGAGAGCCTCCTATGAAAACATAAAAGAGCATGCAATCGTTTTACAAAATATCCGACAGAGCGATACCATGCAAAATTATTACCGTTCCTATCAAGAGCAATTCGGTTACGCGAAAGAAATCTCGTTTGACTCCATTTTGGATTTGCTTGAAAAACTGTTTTCCAAACTGTTATAAGACTGCTCGCGGAACGACATAAACGACCGGTAGTGTAAAAAAAGCCTTCCCCCCATATCGCCCACGGCTTTCCCGCCGCCCTACCAAAGTCAAGCCTACTTTCTGCCCCTCCCGGGGCAATTCCCAATTCACCACCCAGTAGATTGATCATAGAATTGACTTTTCCCTTTTGGCTTTCCAATGTGCTTTCATTTTTCCGAACAATAGTACTCTGCCCCTGCCGAAAGGCAAATAATAATTATCATGAAGAAGATAAAGAAAATGAAAAAACAATCTTGTTGCGTTGCCATACTCATGTGATGTACAAAAAATACACCCGGACGGATATGGATCGGCGCCGGCTGACCTTCTTGACATTTCCCTTATGAGTGGTATAATAAAAAAAGAAATTTTCGTGCGAAAAAAGGGTAAGTATGAAAAAAATACTGACATTCGATGAAATAAAGTCTCTTACGATCGGTGCACCGATTATCGAGAAACAAGAGGACGGTATCCATTTTTACAAATACACCAAAGAGCAGATCGCTTTTTACGATTCCTTACCGACCTCGTCCGTCATCGGTACGAGAGGCACCACGGGCATTCACCTGGATTTTCACACCGACGCCACCGCCGTCACGGTGAAGGTTGCCGACGGGGTAAAATACGAAGTCTACATGGACGGTCTGTTTTACCGTCAGTTCCTCTGTGACGAAGAAAAAGCCTTTACCATCCGGCTCGCGGAAGGCGAGCATCGCGTCATGATCGTCCTGCCGAGCCACAAAAACGGCGGCGTTATCGAAGAGATTTCCCTCGAGGACGCCACCATCCTCACCCGCCATACTTATAACTGCAAAATGCTGTTTCTCGGCGACTCCATCACCCAGGGATGGAACTCGGTCTACGACACGCTCTCCTATGCATACAGGACCTCTACGTTTTTCCGCGCCGAAACTTGGAACCAGGGCCTCGGTGGCTCGCGTTTCTTCCCCGAAACCGCCGTTCCTTTGCCGTTTGATCCCGACTACGTTTTCGTTGCCTTCGGCACCAACGATTTTGACAAGATCAAAAGGAGCGAGGACCGCCTCCCGGAATTTAAGGCAACGGCAGAGGAATATTTATCCCGCATCCAAAATCTTTACGGCAAAAAGACCGTCTTCGTCATCTCCCCCATCCCCCGTCTGATTCAAAAAGAGCAGGACGCCAAAGTCTTTAACGCTCTTTGCGATATCATCAACGAAATGGCAAAAGAAAAAGGCTTCGTCTCGGTCAACGGCAGAGATCTCATCCCCTTCTATCCCGCCTTCTACGCCGACGAGAGCTTGCATCCCAACGACGTCGGCTTCTCGATTTACGCCGAGAATCTGATTCAAAAAATCTTGCCTTACGTCAAATAAACGATCCGTTTATTACCCATCGCTTGAAGAACAGTCACCCAAAATCAAAGAAAAAGGTCACCCGTGGGTGACCTTTTTTGCAGCGCTTTTTCTTTCAAACGTGAAAAAATGCTCTTTTTTGTCAAGCTTAGAGCCGCCGTCTCCGGATGGTGTTTTTTGTTTGAAACGGCAATAGAACCTTCGTTTTTCAAATGGACGGATTTTGCCGAAAGCAGTGCTGAAAATGCTGTTTTCGAAAAACGTCTATATCCACATCACATCAATTTGCAACGATTTTGTGTCTGTTTTTGCAAACCAAAAAAAGAAAACCCAACGCCGGCAAAAGTGCGTAAATGCAAGAAAATCAAGCGAATACCGAAGGCCTTGCGCGCCCGTCAACGCGGAACCGTCGTTTGCGAAAAAAACACCTTTTCGTTGAAACACAACTCACCAAGACAAAGTTAGCACTCTTTCCGTTTGAGTGCTAATGTTTACAGTTTGTTCATATTTGCGTAACGAAAAATTCAAGAAGCGAGGGTACAATAGGGGAAAGAAATCCAAAGGAGGTACCTTTTTATGGATGCAGAAAAAATGACGAAGAAATCCCTCGAGGCGCTCAAAAGTGCACAGGACACGGCGGCGGAGTACGGAAACGCCGAAATTACCGACTGTCACCTGCTTTTGGCACTTTTGTCCGACCGAGACGGACTTCTCCCCGAAATGATAAAGAAAATGGGCAAGGACAAAACCGCCCTGCAACAAGGGGCCGAAGCGCTCGTTTCGGCTCTGCCGAAAATCGGCGGCGGCGGATATCATCCCGACCGCGTGTATATGTCGGCAGACCTCGACGCGGTGCTCCGCACCGCCGATAAGACGCGGGAGGAGATGAAAGACGACTTTTTGTCTGTTGAGCATCTCTTCATCGGACTTTTGCTCTCCGGTTCCGACAAGGTGAAAAAACTGCTCTCCGACGAGGGCATCACCAAAAACGCCTTTCTCGGTGCCCTCAAAGAAGTGCGCGGCAATCGCCGCGTGGACAGCGAGTCGCCGGAGGACACCTACGACGTTCTGAAAAAATACGGACGCGACCTCGTCGCCGAGGCACGCGACCACAAACTCGACCCCGTTATCGGCCGTGACGAAGAAATCCGAAACGTCATCCGCATTCTGTCGCGAAAGACCAAAAACAATCCCTGTCTCATCGGCGAACCCGGCGTCGGCAAAACCGCCATCGTCGAAGGTCTCGCCGAGCGTATCGTGCGCGGAGACGTGCCGGAACACCTCAAAGACCGCATCGTCTTTTCCCTCGATATGGGCGCTCTTGTCGCCGGTGCCAAATACCGCGGCGAATTTGAGGAACGTCTCAAAGCCGTGCTCAACGAAGTGCGCCAAAGCGACGGCAAGATCATCCTCTTTATTGATGAACTTCACACCGTCGTCGGCGCCGGAAAAACCGAAGGCGCCATGGATGCCGGCAACCTCTTAAAGCCGATGTTGGCGCGCGGCGAACTTCACTGCATCGGTGCGACGACGCTCAACGAATACCGTCTGTATATCGAAAAAGACGCGGCGCTGGAACGTCGTTTTCAACCCGTGACCGTACCCGAACCGACGGTCGAAGATACCATCTCGATTCTGCGCGGTTTGAAGGACCGCTACGAGGTGTATCACGGTGTCAAAATCCACGATGCGGCACTTATTTCCGCCGCAATGCTATCAAATCGTTACATTTCCGACCGTTTTTTGCCCGATAAGGCGATAGACCTCGTGGATGAAGCGTGCGCTCTCATCAAGACGGAAATGAACGCGATGCCCACCGAACTCGACGATATCCGCCGCAAAATCATGCAACTCCAAATCGAGGAAGCGGCACTCAAAAAGGAAAGCGACAAACTGTCAGCCGACCGTCTTGGCGCCATACAAAAAGAACTCTCCGAAGAACGCGAATCTTTCAACTCGATGAAAGCCAAATGGGAGAACGAAAAGAACTCCATCGGTAAAACCCAGAGAATCCGTGAGGAAATAGACAGGGTCAACGGCGAGATTGAAAAGGCGCAAAACGCCTATGACTTAAACCGTGCCGCCGAGTTGCAATACGGCAAACTGCCCGAACTGAAAAAGCAATTGGAAGAAGCCGAAAAGAGCGACAAGGAACAAGACTTTTCGCTTTTGCGCGACTCGGTGACGGAGGAAGAAATCGCCAAGATCGTGGCACGCTGGACGGGCATTCCCGTTTCCAAGCTGATGTCCGGCGAGCGTGAAAAACTCCTGCATATGGAGGATATTCTCCACAAACGCGTCATCGGTCAGGACGAAGCCGTCGCCAAAGTGGCGGACGCGGTTTTACGTTCCCGTGCCGGTATCCGTGACCCCAAACGTCCTATCGGTTCTTTTCTTTTCTTAGGTCCGACCGGCGTCGGCAAAACGGAACTTGCCAAATCCCTCGCCGAAGCGCTCTTTGACGACGAGAAAAATCTCGTCCGCATCGATATGTCGGAGTATATGGAAAAACACAGCGTCGCGCGTCTGATTGGTGCGCCTCCCGGCTACGTCGGCTACGACGAGGGCGGACAACTCACCGAGGCGGTCAGAAGAAAGCCCTACGCCGTTATTCTGTTTGACGAGGTGGAAAAGGCGCACCCCGACGTCTTCAACGTGCTTTTGCAGGTGCTTGACGACGGACGTATCACCGACAGCCGCGGAAGAACCGTGGATTTCAAAAACACCGTCATCATCATGACGGGCAACCTCGGATCGGATATCATTCAAAACGGTATCGAAAACGGAGAAATAAACGCCGCCGCCAAAGCCGCCGTGGAAGAACTCCTAAAACGCACCTTCCGTCCCGAATTTCTCAACCGTCTTGACGACATCGTGCTCTTCCGCCCCTTAACGCAGGATAATCTGTCGCATATCGTGGATTTGGCGCTCGCCGCGCTTCAAAAAACGCTCGCCGACAAGCGTCTGTCACTTTGCCTCACCGACCGTGCGAAGGCGGCGCTCATCGACCGTTCCTACGACCCGCAGTACGGCGCCCGTCCCTTAAAACGTCTTCTGTCGGGGCAAATCGAAACCTTGATTGCACGCAAAATCATTGCTTCGGATATCGCGCCCGATACGACTTTGACGGTCGATTTTGAGAACGATTTTACTGTAAATTCCTAATATTGCTAACTTTTGTTAACAAAAAGGATGTCATCCCGGGATGACATCCTTTTTTCTTTTGTGCGTATTATGCAACGGCGGTTCTGCCGAGGTAAGAGGTTTCCACTACGTTTTCGGCAAGCGCCTCCATCACGTACTGATAGAAGGCGGATTCACGAAGAAACGACTCTCCGTAGTAGTCGACGATCTTAGTGCGGAGTTCCGCTTTGGCTTCAAGAAAAGCCTCTTCGGTGTCGAAGTTATCACGTCTGTATTCGTTCTCGTCGCTCGTGTCGGACAGATAATACTCGAGATAATTATCGACAAGGGCATTGTAATACTCATCGCGCTCTGCGTCGGTCGGAACGTTATTCGTCTTCTTGGCAAGGGCGTAGAGAATCAGTTTTTCTTTCGCCGCATCGGTGGCTTTCTTTTGCATATACGATTCGACCGTATCGGTGGATTCCATGCCGTCGTAATACTGCTTGGCGAACTCTTCTTCCGAATAATAGTAGGTCGTGTATTCGGTCACGGTCATGCCGGCGTTTTCCGCCGCATCGGCGATGGCGGCATCGAGGTCGTTGCGGTATTCGGCGACGAACGCTTCCACTTCACCCGCGGGATATCCTTTGACGGACACGCCGTCGTTCCAGATTTCCCAAAGGCCGTTGAAGATAGCCGTTTGCATATCCTGCGCCTCTTCGAGGGCTGCCTTGATTTTATTCTTATAGCGCGATACGGCGTCCTCGCCGGCATAGGCGGAAAGGTCGTCTTCGCTGAGCCCGAGAGTATCAAAGATAAAGGTTTCGTCGAGAGCGGGCGTTTCGTAATCCTTAAAAGAATTATAGAAAGAATCGATATAGAAATCAAAATACACGGTTTTGCCGTTGAAGGTTTCGCTGCCGTAATTGATGGGGAAATACGTCTTTGCCGTGGCAAGTTTGTTTTCCTCACACTCGTTTGAGGTGGCGGCATAAATCATGATCGAATAGTACCAAACGCTGCGCGTTTCTCCCGCCGTTTCTGTGTTGACGAGGAAGGTGGCGTCGCCGTCGAAATACTCGCCGACATTCACGGTTTTGACAAGGTCAAAGAAGGACATCGTGCCCTCCTGATACGCGGCAGGCAGACCGTATTGCGATTCGACTTCGTCGCGGTTTTCTTCGTCGTAAACGAAGCGAACCATTTGATTGCTGACACCTTGATAGCTGTTATCTTCGAGCTGTTTGGTGCCGGACCAAAGGACGTAAACGGTGTCGCCATCCTGTATCTGCGAACCGGTCGGACGTTTGGACAGTCCCTTGTTGTTGACGGCGTTGTAGGTAGCACCGACGAGGGCGCTCTCAAAGCCCGTCACGTAACCGCCGGCTCCAACGGAGACGTCCGTCGGTTCCGCGTTGGCGAAGTTGCTACTGCCGTAAAGGTCGGTTTCTTTGCCGGTTTCTTCGTCTTTGAGATAGCCGCGGTACCAGAGGCTGACGATATCGCCGTAGCCGACGGTGCCGGTGGTTTTTCCGACGCCGACTTCACTGCGATGGTCGTAGAGCACGTTGCCGATGGCGTCATTCACCTCGGCGTCGGTCACGGCGTCAAGGTTGACCGAAACGTGAAGATTTTGATAAAGGGAGGCGGGGATGTCGATATAGGCGTCAAGGTCCGTTGTCAAATAGTCAAATGCCTCGGTGTTTTGGTTGTTGTCATCGTCTCCGTTCTTCTTTTGACAGCCGAACACAGTCAAAAGGCAAGTCAAAAGACATAGAAGGAGCGCGACAGAACGAATGACTTTTTTCATTGTGGCGTTTCCGTTTCTGTTACTTCGGTTTTTTCTTCCGGGAATGAATCGGCAAAAGTCGTTGCGAGGATGTCGCAACGCTCGTTATAATCGTGCCCGTTGTGCCCCTTCACCCAATAAAAGTGAACGGTATGACGGGTCGTCAATCTGTCGAGTTCTTCCCACAAATCGGCGTTTTTCACTTCGTCGCGTTTACCGCGTCGGTAGCCGGTCTTTTTCCAATCGGCAAGCCAGCCTTCGAGAAAGGCGTTGACAAGGTACCTCGAATCGGAATATAAATCAACCTCACAAGGTTCTTTGAGGGCAGAAAGCCCGACGATCGCCGCCAGCAGTTCCATGCGGTTGTTGGTCGTCACGGGTTCTCCCCCCGAGATTTCTTTTTCATGTTTCCCGTAAACGAGAATGGCGCCATAGCCACCCCGTCCCGGATTACCGCGGCAGGCGCCGTCGGTATACAGTGTCACTTTTTTCATGGCGCCTGCCTCGCTTTCATCGGTTTAGTCGGCTTTCGCTGCCGTGGTATAGTGAATGTTCTTAAAGTCAAGTGCGCCGCCGTTTTCGGTCACTTCATAGAGGAAGTTCTGAATCAGGCTGTCCATAACCGAAGCTTTGAAGTTGGTTTCGCCGCTCTCGTCAATCAAGGTGTCGAGAATGCTCTCTGCCGTCATGGACGAGGTGTCATAGCCGTAGTAAGAATAGAGATACTGATAGTACCAGAGGTACTGAGAAGCGTAGTTAAGCTGTGCGTCTTTGGTCACTTCGAGGTCGGTGCCGAACGCTTCGTTCAAAGCAGCGGCGGTCACGTACAGTTCAACCAAATCTTTAACCTGTTCTTCTGCCTGCTGATGCAAAGCCGCTTTGCGTGCTTTCTTGGTGGTCACGGCTGCGGCGTTTTTATCAATGCCCTGCAGATACTCGGTGGCTTTTGCCTGGAGATAAAGCTCAACCGTCTTGTAGGTCGTCTGGTTGGTCTCGGCGCTGTCGCCTTCATAGTACTCGTAACGGTAAGCGTCAAGGTTGTTGTAGTATGCTTCTCTGAGGGCGGACTTCGGCGCGCTCGTCACTTTGATGGTGTCGGCAAGGATCTTCTCGACCGCTGCTTCCACTTTAGTATACATAGCGTCTTCGTATTCAGCCTTCAGTTCGGCATATTTGGATTCATAGAAAGCGTCAAAGAGCGCGGTGACGACGTCTTTTTCGGTCTCTTCTTTAACCTTGTCGGCAGAGAGAATCATGGTGACGGTGGAATCATACCACAAATCGGCGTCGGAATAAGCGTCGGAAGCGGCATCCAGTGCGGTCTTCAACTCGGCAAGGGTGGTTTCGTCGGGCGCTTCTTTTGCTTTTTCTTCGTCGTAATCAGCCTGTGCCCTGGTAAGAGCGTCTTTCTTTTCTTTCAAAAGTGCTGCGTCCAAAGCCGCGGTCACGAGATCGGCGTTGGTAGCGTCGCCTTCGGTATCTTCATCGGCAGCGCTGATAAGGCAATCGAAAATCTGCTTGAGAGTGATGGTTTTCTCGACCGGGGTTGCGGCTTCTCCTTCGCCTTCGGTTACGGTATATTTATACGCGTAATCTTCGCTCGAGAAGATGGTAAGCGCATCGTCGGTGTAATCGTAGCTCTTCAAGAAGGTGCGAAGAATCGTTTCGCGGTTTTCTTCGACGGTAACGTCGGGAACGGTATAACGCTCTGCTACGTAAACGAACGCCGTGCCGGGTGCACCCTTGACGAAGGTCTTGGAATTGCCGAACGCGTCCTTGAGGGTAGTTTCATCGGCGAGGGTGATTTTGCAGGCGTTGGCTTCGCCGGTCACTACGTACTGCGGGGTGATTTTGTAGTACTGAACGTCGGAAATGGTGATAGCTTCAGCCGTTTCGGAAGCAAAGGTCGTACCGACGGTTTTGCCGATCAACTGACCTGCCAAGGTGCCGTCATCTTCCGCGGGAACGGTGAAGAAAGCGGTGGTTTCTTTGGCATCGGCATCTGCCTTTTCCATATAAGAAACGAAGACTTTGTCGCCGGCTTTCAATGCCGTCTCGGAGGAGTCAACCGTACCGTAGGTGACGCTGTCGCCCATCGCTTTGAGCGCTTCGAAAACGTCAAGCTGCAACGCAACGGTGGAGGCAAAGGAAATGGTGGAATCCGCTTTCATGGTTTCCAAAGAGTAAACCGTGTCGGCAAGAACGTCTTCCTGGTTGTTTTTATTGAATTGAACGTAAAGACGTACGGTGAGTTTGTCACGGGAAGTGATGGCGCCTTCGGTGAGGCGTTCTTCTTCACCGTCAAAATACTCAATGAAGGTTTCTTCAAGGCCCGCGTAGGTCTTCTGTTTTCTGGTTTCTTCATCAGTGGTGAAATCCTCGTCTTCGAGGACCATGTTCGTCAATGCGGTTTTGAGTGCTGCCGCATCGTAGTCTTCGGCATACTTGCCGAGGTTTTTCTTGTCGTAGCGGAAGGTGCAGCCGCAAAGAAGGGTTGCCGCCATCACGCATACGAGAAGGAGCGCTGTGAGTTTGGTTTTCATAACTGTGTTCATCCTTTTATTTTTTATTTTTTGGAAAACAAATGAAATCAATCGCCGTAACCGACCTCTCCGTTGACGACTTCGGCGTTCAACAGGGAGATATAGCAGTTACAGATTTTTTTGAAGGCGAGGGTGGAGATATAGAAATCCTGCGTCGGGGTTTTGTCCGGGAATTCCAGACGCACCGCCACCTGTCTGTCGCTGACGCGATAGAAACGATAGGTATACTCTTTTCCGCCTTCAAGCACAAACGAAAGAGACAGAAGTTCGTCTTTTCCGGCTATGGCGCTTTCGCCGTCTTCGAGTTCGCCCGCGTAATCCGTTGCCCAAAGGGCTTGAATCCACTCGCGCAGATAACTCTTGCCGGCTCGCTCGGAATAGGTGCCGTTGGCATCTTGATAGTAGTCCATTCCGCCGACCTGCGAATAGAAGTTGTTGAGGTTGACGGCGGTAAACTGCGGATTGGCTTCCGCGTAGGCGCGCAGGCGCGTGTTATCTACGGTGAAGGTATCCGACAGTTTGATGAAATACCCGTAGGTACCGGACACCGTTTCGCGGTAGAGGATTTCATAGTCGCGCTGCAACTCGTCGAGATGACAGGAGACCTTGATATCCGTTACGCTTTCGATGTCCGTCATCACGAGGGCTTTTCTCGCGAAGGTTTCGTTGAAGGAACCGTTGAGAAAATCAAAAACGGAGGCGTCTATCTTCGTCACGACGTCGTAGAGAGACGAGCCGACGTAGCGCGTGCCGTCGGCGTTTTCTTCACTGACGTAAAGATAGGTGCCGAGGGTATAGGTGCTGTGATAGAGAACCGTTTCGCCGTCCTCGGCGTAATCCATATAGATACCGCGCGGGAGTTCGTAGTAAACGGTGTAAGCGTATAGGCCGTATTCGGCCATGACGTCGGGCGTCAGACCGACCGCCACGGTCTCGGTGCCGTAAAGACCGGCAGAGGTGGAGGAGTCGCCCTCCAAACCGCCGAGTTGACGTGCGATGTCTTCGCAAACCGACGAATTGACGCCGTAAGGATTGCCTTCGAGGGTGTTCTTATAATAGGTTTCCCCGTAGAAAGGATCCCGCACGTCGGCGTTGACAAAGGCAAAACCGGCGATTTGTTCACGCGTGACGTAACGTTTGACGGCTTGTACCGCCAAATTGGTGTAGTGGTAGATTCTTTCGCTGTACATGGTGAAATCTTCGATGACGTTGTCGGTCGGCGTTTCGCCGGCTTTGACGCCTACCAAGATTTCACGGAATCTTTCGATGTTGGAAATCGAGTCGTTGGCAAGCGAAACCGAGGTGTTGTAGGAGAGGGTTTCTCCGTCCACTTCAATCACGTAAACGAAGTAAACGGTGGAGTCCGACGTTGCCGCCGTCGTCACCGTATTGCCGACAGCATCCGTCACGCCCGTGACGGTTTTCACGTAGGTGCGATAGTGATTGTGCGCGGCAGCGGTCTCGCTGTAATGCACCGTCAGCGGCAAAGAAACGTCCTCGCCGATTTGTGCGGCGCGAATGGCGGCGATTTCCGCCGCGTTGTCCGCCTGTGCGACGGCCGAGAGGTCTAAGCAACCGTGATAGGTTTCTCCGCTTTTTTGGTAGGTGACGATGAGGTCGGCGGCGTCATTGCCGACAACGCCAAAGGTCACGTCGGTCGTATCTTTGACGACGGCGTGAATTTTCGTAATCGTATAAGAAATATCCACGTTGGGGTCCGTGAGGGTATAAATGGTACCCGCCGCCGTTTTGTCAATATCGGTGACCGAGAACGTAAGCTCGCCGAGTTCCTTGCCCACCGTCTGTGCCTTAATCTTCTGCGCAAGCGCATCCGAGAAGGACAGAATCGACGCGTCGATGGCGGCGCTCTGTTTGTAACCGGTGGTGTCAGACGTCATTTGCAAGGTCAAAACGAGGTCGGAGAACGACGAAGGGACGGTGTTGGTTTCTCCCGTTTTATAGGAAACCACCGTGTTTTTCCATTCTTTGAAATCGCTTGTCAGATACGGTTCGTAAGAACTGTCGTTAAAGGCGCCGCTCGTCGACGAAGACGTCAAGCCGGAAGCCACAAGACGGGGTTTGATATAGTAGGAGAAAGGCTGTTCAACGTACGAAAGCGTGTTGCTCTCGGTGGGATAGACTTTGGTTTTGTCGTCATCCATACAAACGTAGTAGCCTTTTCCGCCCGGTGTCGCGTCACCGATGAGAACGGAAAACTCGCGCTCCTCGCTCGTTTGCGTCTCCTTGAACTTGACGGTATATTTCGTGGCGCTGTCGTCGTCAAGGCCGTAGAGTTTCAAATGGCTTGTCGGGACGTTTTCGATGACGTCGTTGTAGTAAACGCTGCCGATGCCGGCGCTGAGATAATACAGGCGCCACACCTCGGCATAGCCGAGAGAATCGGTAGCATAAAGGTCGGTGTAGGTGAAATAGGGGTCGGCGCTCGTGATGTCGGGAAGGAATTCTTCATACAGTCCCGTCGCCTCGTTGCGGATGAGAAGGCGGTACACGTATTCGCCGTGTTTTTTATAGATTTGATAAGAGGTCTCTTCGGGGTTATCGGGATACACCGTCAAGGTGAAGGTGTCCATGTTGCCGGTAAAACTGAAGGACGGATAGAGAAGTTTTGCCGTCGAGGTGCTGCCGCCGCCTCCGTTTCCGTCGTCCGGGGCTTGAATCTTCTTGGCGAGGTGATAACCGCCGATGCAGAGAATCAAAACCAAAGCAAGGATGATGGCACAAAGAAGCGTCTTGGAAAGGTGAGGTGCCGTTTTCTTTTTTTCTTGTCGTATCATTCTTTCATCCTCCTTAGCGATTCTTTCTGCGGATGAGGACGAAGGCGCAAACCGCAAGGATGACCAAAGGCAGGGTACAAGCCGCAACGGCGATGCCCGTTTTCAATCCGTCGGTCATGGGGTGGAGTTCTTTCATCGCGGCACCGCGGACGGAAGCCATATCGAGTTCGTTCTCGGCAACTTCACTCTCGGTGATCACGTCACCCGACGCGTAAACGAACACGGTTTCTTCATTGAGCGAGGGGGTGTAAAGAATCTTTCCGTAGGTTGCGTCCGAGTTGAGCGACAAGCCGCCGAGAGAATCCTCGGCATATTCATCCACACGGGAAACGTTGTGAATGAGAAGTGCCAATACGTCGCGGTTGGCAAACGAGGTGTTGCCAAGTGACGCGTTGGAAAGAAAATCGGTCGTGGAAGCACAGCAAACGTAGGAATATTTATCGGTGTCGCTGTAACTGTTCTTGGCGATTCTCGCCGAAGTAGCCACGAGAATGCGCTCGCCCTCGGAAACCAAATCCGTATAAGCGGACTCGGAATCGGGTTTGGCGTACACTTTGGCGTTCTCCGTGGTGGTAAAGAGCGGCGCGAAGGTGCGCGTCGTGTTGGTGGTGCCGGGTTCTCCCGCTTCATCAGCCGTACCGTAGAAAGAGCAAACGATGTCGCCGCAATCCGAAAGAACGGTGCGTGCCGCGGAAGAATACGAAGAAATTTCGTGATAAATGGAGTCGCCGTAGGAATCGTCCTCGGTATCGTATTGGGCAACCAGAACGGTGCCGGTGTTGCCTTCGTCGGAGAGACTGCCGACCGCGTCTTTGATCTGTACGTCGCGGAAGGAGAAGCCCCATTCATTCAGATATATTTCCAAATTCGGCAGCGTCACTCCGTGGTCTTTCGCCACGATGAGTGCGCCCTGTCGGTCGATAAGATAACGGTCGAGTTTTTCAAGTTCCGACTCGTAGGAGAGACTCGCCGCCTTGGTTTCGTCAAAAGTAAAATCCGTTCTCGGATTGTTGAGAATCAAAAGGACGCAGTCCTCGGGAACGGCAGAAACGTCCGAAAGGTTGATGGTTTTTACCTGCATACCGCCGTCGCGCAAGAGGTCGTAAAGTTCGCCCGCCGCCCCGGAGGCGTCGGGGTTATTCACGTCGTAAACCGTCTCGCCGTGGCCGGTGATGAAGTACGCCGTCGGGCGCTGTACCGCCATGACGGAATACAAGAGCGATACGAAACGGTATTCGCCGTCGTATGCGTAGTAGGAGGACCCTTCGCTGTCCGTCACCCAAAAACCGTTGAGCGACGCGATACGGTAGGACAAATCGCCCTCTCCGTAAGACGAAGACAAAATGACGTTTGCGGAGGTAATCTCGGTTCTCGAGGTCGTTTTGAATTTGGCAATCGCGGTGGGATTTTTCGTGATATTCACGGTCTTCACCGTAAAGTTATCAAAGCGTTTCTGCACGGCAAGCGCCATATAATAGGTGACGCGATAGGTCGCCGATTTGGTCAAAACGTCGGGATCGGCGCAGAAAGTCATCGTCACCTCTGGTGCATTCTCGGCATCGAGCGCCTTGGCGCAGGATTCGACAAAGGCGTCCGTCGGGGTATAGAGTTTTTCATAGGTATTGTCGATACGAAGACCGGCTCTTTCCATCGGTGCCGTCAAAAGGAAGTTCAAAGCCAAAGCGCAGATGACAACGAATATCGTGAGAACGGTAAAGCGTTTCGTGCGGCGAGAAGTGCCGAATATTTTTTGCAAATTCATCTTCTCACCTCACCTGTTCTTGCGACGCACGAGAACGACGCATCCCAAGACGCCGAGCGCTGCGGGAATCATCATCAAAGCCGCCGTCATGATGCGTGCCGTTTTCATCGTCAGATTGTTTAATACCGTATCGGTCACCATCAAGGGCTTACAGCCGTAAGGCATTCCGCCCTCTTTGTTGCCGAGCACTTCGAACATGGCAAAGAAGAAATCGCGATTGGCGTAGCTGTCGGACGTCATGGCGTCGGACGCCGTCAGATAAATACTGCCGCAGACGATGAGGCGTCCCGTTTTGCTGCCGCCTTCCGTCTCGGCGTAGGCGACAAGAGGATATTCACCCGCACGGTCGACGGTTTTGCCGTCGGCTTCCGCCACGGCAAAGGAAGAGGCGTTCAGAAGTGACTCGGCGTTGCCCGAGAGGGACAGTACCGAGGCGTTTGCCATCAAGACCGACCCGTCGTTAAACGCTTTGACTTTTTCGGCAATCTTCGCCGCCTTTTCATCCGTTTCGGCATAATTGCCGACGATGGAAAAACCGTCGGTCGTAATGGCGTTGTCGCGGTCTTTGACTATCTGCAAGACGGTTCTGTTATCTTCGGTTTCATAGGTTTGCTGTGTAATGCCGTACTCCGCCATCAAGGCGTGCAAAACCGGCATTTCGGCTTGGGAATACGGATCCAGCGCCAAATACACCACGCCGCCGTTTTCAAGATACTCTCTCACGCGCTTGATTTCGCTCGTGATGCTCACGTCGGCGTTGCCTGCCGCCTGTTCAAAGTCGGTCTGCGGATTGGAAATAATCAAAAGTCCGACGTCCGAAAAATCGACGTTTTGGCGAAGGTCAACGGTTTCAACCGTGTAGCCGGCTTCCGCCAAGGCGACGGACAAAGACTTCGTCACGGTTTCACCGTGGTAGGTCGTGACGAGTGCCCTTTGGTGCTTGTCGTTCAATACCCAAAGCCCCATGGCGGTTATGACTTCTTCACCGATGTAGGCGTTGAGCGACGAGGAGGACGAATCGTAATCGTAAAAATCCACGTAGCCCGCCGAGGTCGAGGTATCGGTCAAGACGCGGTACTGTTTATTCCCGACGTAGTCTTCCCCTATAAAGATGACGGAGGCGCGCCCGATTTGCGCGTTTTTCGTTTCCTCTTCCGTGAAGCCGTAAACGTCCGCTAAAAGATTGGGGTTGACGATAATATTTTGAAACTCCACGCTGTAAAAGGTCGAGGGGAGTTTTTCTTTCATCTGTTCTGCCGTTTTCAAAACGTAACGGCCGGTCGTGCTGGCTTCCACGTCTTCACGGGATTGACAGAAAACGACCTTCAGGGTGCATTGTTCGGCTATCGCTTCGGCAAAAGCGGCGGCGGGAGCGTCGGAGACCGTGACGTCTTTCGTATCGTCGGCGTAGTAATAAAGACCGAGCGATGCCGTCAGCGTGTAGGCTATCACGTTCAGTACGACGATGATGCTGATGACAAGCGCCGTAACCGCGGCACGCGGCATACGGTCTTTGCCGAACCACTCCTTCAATTTTGTCCAAATTCTATCCATGGCGCCTCCGTTATTGGCAACGGCGTCTGTCGTAAACGCGGAAGGTCAAATAGAGAAATACCGCACTGACGGAGAGGTAATAGAAAATGGTGGAGAATTCAAAAGCACCGCTGAGCAGTGACTGATATCTGCCGAAAATCGACAGGGAATTGAAAACGTAGCGCAGCCAATACTCGTTCGGCAAAAGATTGCTCAAAAGGCCGATGGCGAGAAAGGCGAAGATGATGCCGAAGGTTCCGACGGCGGACGCCAACTGATTCTCGGTCAAGGAAGATACGAAAAGTCCGATGGCGATAAACGCCATGCCCACGAGGAGAAGTGCCACGAGATTTCCGAGAAGCAACAGCACTTTGATAACGGCATAGCGGGAAAGCAAAACGAAGTAAAGCGAAGAGACGAGGACGCTGCCGCCGAAAACGGTGTAGCAAGCCAAGAACTTGCCCCCTATCATGGCGGGAATCGAAACCGGCGCCGTCAAGAGCAACTGTTCGGTGCGGGTTTTGCGCTCTTCACTGAAGGATTTCATCGTCAAAACGGGGAGAGTAACCGCCGAGAAAAGCAACATATATTGAAAGAAGGAAGAAACGTCGGCGGTCATGGAATACAGCGTCGTATAACAGAAAACGCCGCCGCCGATTAAGAAGTAAGTGAACAGGTATGCGTATCCGATAATGCTCGTGAAAAACGCGCGCATTTCTCTTTTATAAATGGCAAACATGGTTTTCTCCTCTCAGCGGGCTTTGTTTTCCGACTTGTCGACAAGGCGGATAAAGACGGATTCGAGATCGGTGGCGATGGGCATCATGCCGACGAGCGGCCAGTCTTTTTCACGGCAAAGTTCAAAGACGGAACGGCGAACGTCACAGCCGCGCTCGGTTTCGATACGGTACGTCAAAGCCTCGGCGTCACGCTCACCCGTCAAGGTGGCGGCGCGCACGCCGTTGATGGCGCGCAGAGCGCTGACGACTTCGGAGCCGGGACCGATGATTTTCGCCTGATACTCGTAACCGTCCTTGATGGTTCTCGTAATAGCGTCGGTCTTTTCATCGGCGATGATTTTGCCGCGGTTGATGATGATAACGCGCTCGCAAACGGACTGCACTTCCGCCAAGATGTGGGTGGAAAGAACGACCGTATGCTTCTTTGCCAAATTGCGCAAAAGGTTGCGCACTTCCAAAATCTGTTTCGGGTCAAGACCTACCGTCGGCTCGTCGAAAATCACGACTTTGGGATCTCCGACAAGAGCACCGGCAATGCCGACACGCTGTTTGTATCCTTTGGAAAGGTTGCGAATCAAGCGCGATTTGACGTCGGTCAGTTTGACGGTTTCGAGAATGGCGCAAAGATGCTCGTCCTCCGGCTGTTTCGCGCCCTTGAGTTCATAGACGAAATGGAGGTATTCCGATACCGTCATATCGCCGTAAAGGGGCGGTTGCTCGGGCAAAAAGCCGATTTGCTTTTTGGCTTCCGTCGGGTTGGCAAGAATATCAACACCGCCGATTTCGACGCTTCCCGACGTGGAGGAGAGGTACCCCGTGATGATATTCATGGTCGTACTTTTGCCGGCGCCGTTCGGACCGAGAAGCCCGACGATTTCGCCCTCACCGATTTCAAAAGACACGTCGTTTAACGCGTAATTGGAACCGAAGCGCTTGACCAAATGCTCAACTTTTATCATAAAGAATCTCTTTCTATCTCGAAACACGCGCTCGAGGATGGTTTGTTAGTGTGTATTATACACCGAAAATGTGAACAACATATGAATTTTATATATATAATATAAAAGAAAACGTAAAAAAACTCCCTTTTTCGGGAGTTTTTTATATTTTCGGGGCATCGAACAACGTCGCTTTTGCTTTTTCGTACTCTTCCCTTGTAAACAATAGGTTGACTGCCTCGAGCAACGCGTTGGCGGTGAGGTCCTTGGGAAGCGAAAAATAGGCGGCGAGTTTTTCTCTCTTGAGAGAGGCGTCGGCACCGCCCGACAACCCGTCAAGATAGAAATCGGTCTTGGTCAAGGTGCCTCTTTGCGGCATGGTGCCGTCGGCGGCAAAAGGTCGGAAAAGTTCGCGCAAAAGGTCCGCCTGCATGCCTTCCACCCCGAGGGTACCGCTCTTTGACGGTTTTCTTTTTCGTTTTTCTTTACCCTCGATTTTCGGGACGTAAAGTTGAATGACTTTTTCCCGCGGCAAAATGCCGAGAAGAAAAGAACGGATCTGCACGCCGCCCCCGTCGGGATCGGTCAGGAGAATCACCCCGTGCGCTTCGGCAAGGCGGCGAATCAGATTCTGTTTTTCTTTGGCGTTGAAAACGGAAAAACCTCCCGTCGGAATGACGTTGGCGTCAAGGATCTGCAAAAGCGTATTTTTGTCGTATTTTCCCTCCACGATGATGGGAATATCGACTTTAATTTTCTCGGTCAATCACTTTTCCCCCTTTACGTGTGCACAATACGGAATCAAAGGACAACTGAAACACGAGGGAGCGCGCGCCGTGCAAACGTCACGGCCGAAATCCACGATACGATGGCAAAAATCACTGCCTTCCTCGGGGGGCAAAATGCCCTTCAGAATCTTTTCGACTTTGGCGGGGTCTTTTTCGGTTTCGGGATAAAAACCGAGCCTGCCGCAAATGCGAATACAATGCGTATCGCAAACGACCGCCGGCAAACCGAAGATGTCACCGAGCAAAAGATTGGCGATTTTTCTGCCGACACCGGGAAGTTTTAAGAGGTCTTCCATGGTGCTCGGAAGTTTGCCGCCGAAGTCGTCGCGAAGCATTTGCGAAGACGAAACGAGGTCTTTTGCCTTCATGTGATAGAGACCGCAGGGCTTGACGATTTCTTCGACTTCTTCGACTTTTGCGTCTGCCATTTCGGCATAAGACGGGTATTTTGCAAACAATTCTTTGCAAACTATGTTCACTCGCTTGTCGGTACACTGGGCAGACAGGCGTCCCATCACCAACAGTTTCCACGGGTCGTTATCATAATGGAGAGCACAGGCGGCGTCGGGGTAAAGCGTCTTTAACGCGTCGATGACGCTTATGGCTTTTTCCTTTTTGTCAGACAGTTTCAAGGGGAATGCCCGCCTCCTTTGCCAATCGATATAAGAGTTTGGAAGAAAAGCCCATGACGGTATCGAAGTCGCCGTCAAACGAGGCAACGAAACGGCCGCCCTTGCCTTGAATGCCGTAGGCACCGGCTTTGTCCATCGGTTCTCCCGAAGCAACGTAATCACGGATGTCTTCATCCGTCAAATCGGCAAAATGCACCGCCGTCGAAGCGACGTCGGCATAAACCTTTCCCATATAGTGAAGCGCCACGCCGGTTCTGACGTAATGCGTCTTTCCCGACAAAGAACGGAGCATTCTCCGTGCATCCGTTTCGTCGGCGGGTTTTCCGAGTGCCTCCCCGTCGAGTTCCACCAAGGTATCCGACGAAACGACGGCGACCTCTTCGGAAAAACGCTCGGCAACGGCGTCCCCCTTTCGCACTGCCAAGAAAACGACGCCGTCGGCAGGGGCGGTGTCGGGGGGGAGCGTTTCGTCAATATCCGCCGTCACGACGTCGAAAGCAAGTCCCATCTTGGTGAGAATCTCTTTGCGGCGCGGCGACGCGGATGCCAAAATCCATTTCATGATGATTCCTCTATGCGTTATTTTTGTATGCGGCGAACCTCAAAGGGCAATTTTTCGCGTTTGTCAAAAGCCCGCAGCACGCGACGGATTTCGTCGGAGGTTTCGACCGTGAAAAGAAAATGCTCGGAAAGCCCGATTTTTCGGTAATCGTCCTGCCGGTCACCCATATAGGTGACGACGGCGTTCAAAATCAAATTGCGGTGGGGGTATTCCCGGATGACGGGAAAGCGTTTGCCCACGCGGTCGGTAAAGCCGAATTTCATACAGTGATCGCAACCGCCGTTTTCTTTGACGAAGCAGCGCTCGGTCAGCATGAGGGGAATTCTGCCGTAAACGATAGCCGAACCGCCGATGTCGCGCATCATGGGCAGGGTGAGTTCCGGGGAAAGGACGAGTCCCTCAAGTTCGCCGTAAAAAGCGGCGGTTTCGCGGTTGCAAACGTTCAGTCGGAAATCGCCGAACGGCAAAAGCCCGAAAGCCTCGGCAAGTGCGATATGAGACGGGTTGGAAACGAGCGCCGCTTTGGCGCCGTACTCTTTGGCGCGAGCCAACATGACTTTGACCTCGGAGAGTTGACTGTCAAATACGACGGGAGGCAAACAAACGCCCGACACACCCATTTCGGCGTCCTTTTTTTCATAAAGGAAGAGCGGCAAAAAGACCTGTGAAAAGGATGAGAGGTCCTTTTTTGACAAGCCGTCAAAACCGATACGGCTGTAAAAGACGGCAGTTCTACCCGCGGATTTTTTCGGCCTTTTGGGCACGGACAGAGTCTGTGTCTCGTTTGGCAAAACGCGCGACGTATCTTCATAGGCTTCCGCCGCATTTCGGCGGAGCGCATTGATAGCGGATATGGGCAAATTGACACCGTCGTCAAGGTGAATTTCCACGTCTTTTTCATCGAGTGAAAGGAAAGTGTTGCCCATTTTGCAAAGTCTTGTTGTCAAATCCGATATATTTAAGGGAGAAGTCAAAGCTTCGCTCGGAGATTCTCCCGTCACGCTGACGGTTTTCTTTTCACCGATAAGCGTCATCTTGGACGGCTCGCCTTTGTGAAATTCACAGACGGCGCGCACGGGAATTTTCGTCGGTGCAAACGTCATGAGAGCGGCGTTTTTGCTGTCGGCTTTATCCTCCGCCGTGCGAATGCCCGTCATGGGTTTTTCGGGATGCCCTGCAAAATAGCCGTCGGTAAAACCGCTGCGGCTGAAGGCTCTTTCAAGTCTTTCGTCGTCTTTCGCCGTCGCTTCTCTGTATTCGTCCAAAAGACGTCTGTAAACCGACGTGACTTCATACACGTAGGAGGGAGATTTCATGCGTCCCTCGATTTTCAGCGAAGCGACGCCGATATCGCAAAGTTCCCGCACGTGATGCGAGAGCGAACAGTCCTTGAGCGACAGCGGATACCGCTCGGCACCGTTATACGGCAATCGGCAGGGTTGTGCGCATTCGCCGCGATTGCCGCTTCTTCCCCCTACGAGGGAAGAAAACAAACACTGTCCCGAGTGGCAAACGCAAAGGGCGCCGTGCAAAAATACTTCTATCTCGCTTTCGCTGTTTTCGACGGCGAAAGCGATATCTTCTTTAGACAGTTCCCGTGCCAAAACGGCGCGCGAGATGCCGAGTTTGGAGGCAAAGTCCACGCCGTCACGGTTGTGAAGCGACATTTGCGTTGATGCGTGAATCGGCATTTGGGGCAATTCGCGCCGCAGTTTGGCAATCAAGCCGAGATCGGCGCTGATGACGGCGTCAACACCCATGGCGTATAGGGAACGAACGAAGGCTACCGCCTCGTCCATTTCTTTGTCGTAAAGCAGCGTGTTGACGGTGACGTACACGCAAACACCGTGCAAATGACAATAAGTCAACGCCCGTTTTAAGGCGTCCGTGTCAAAATTTTTGGCGTAAGCGCGCGCACCGAACGCTTTGCCGCCGAGGTACACGGCGTCGGCGCCGGCGGCGACCGCCGCATAGAGCGCTTCCTCCGAGCCGGCAGGGGCAAGCAGTTCCGGCAATTTTCCAGTTCTTCTCATGAATGCTTCCTTTAACTCAACAAAATCGGTGCTTCCTCGTTGAAGTACGTGATATCCGTATTTTGACGTTTTTCAAAGAAGATGCGTAGCATCGTCTCAAATTTCATAGCGAGTTTGCCGTCTGCCAAGCGACAGCGGTAAATGTCGTTTCCATCTTGCAGCTCGATATGTTTGCCGGGCGAAAACGGGAACGCCGGCACCATGGCGATGGGCACCGTCAGGCAAAGGGGTTCTTCCCCGATTTTGCCCTCCAGCGTAAAGGCGTCTTCCGTCAAGGTCAAAACGCCTTCGCCGACTTTTTCAAAGCGGTGCGTTTTTTCATTGATGGTCATTATATCGGTGGCGGAAGTCAAGGCGGTCTCCATGCGTTTGTCCATGCGGTCTTTCAAGCGGCGATAAATGGCGCCCGACCACTCCGACACGTAGCGGAAGTTCCTTTTTCCCCTCGTATTCAAAAATCCGTATTTATCCATCCGCGCTTCGTAACCGCAGGCGTCGCAAACCAAGGTGTGCGCATCCTTGACGCTGATGGAAAATTCCTTTTCGCAATCGGGACACTGATAGAGGACGTTTTGAAGGCCCTCGACCTCGTCGCCGTGCTTATGCACGACGGCCTTTTCTTCCTGCTCCTTATATTCGTTGAAGAGCATGGCGCCGTCCACTTTGGCACGGATTTCGTCGTCCGTCATCCGTTGCAAATCTTCGGCAGGCAAAAGACGGTAGACGTCCATAAACGTTCTGCCGGGGCGGAACCCTTTTCCCCACTTAGGCAAAGTGAAGTATGCGCCGGTCGTGCGCGCGACGAAAACGTCCACGCCGAGCCAACGCAAAAAGCCGTAGGTGGCAGGCGGAATGGGGGTGGACAAGCCGTTTTCACTCATCATACCGGCAGGATAGATAGCCAAGATACCGCCGGATTTGACGGTATCTTTCATACGGCGAATGGCGCCGATATCGGGCTGAAACTGCTGTTTCGGAATCGTATAGAGCGAGTTGACGACACGGCGAAGCGGCAACGTGCCGAAAAAGGATTTGCTGAAAACGAAAGTCATGCGCCGCGCGGTGACGCCGATCAAATTGACGAAATCCAACGCGCATTCGTGGTTGGCGATGACGACGCAGGGACCCTTGAATCCGCGCAGTTCGTTGCGCACGATTTTGCGGCGGAACACGAAGGTTGCCATCAAAAAGCCGGCAAAACGCGTCGCGGTATATGCGATAAAATTCGGAACCTTGTAGGCAGGTTTCTTTTCCATATATTTTCCTCTTTTGAAAGAATCGGCTATGAGGCATATTGCAACCGCTATATCCTACCATATTCCCTATTTCTTTTCAAGTTTTTATCGCAAAAAGATGAGTGCCCGTATACGTTTATCGTATTTTATTGACAAAAATCGATGTTTGTGTTTTAATAGAATTAACAAAAATCGGAGGTGAAACGTGAAATCTTTTCTGCTTTTTCTGTTGGTTTTGACACTTGCCGTTTTTGCCTTCGGTTGTTCCGCGCCCCCGGAGATTGCGACGGATGCGGACGAAACGAGCACGGCGCAACCGTCAAACGAGAAAGATACGCCCTCCCAAAGCGATGACGGTACCGACCCTTCGCAGGACACCCCCGCACAAGACGACGGGAGGGATACCCAAACGCCAAAGACGTTTGACGGCGTGACGGTCACGCCCGTGAGCGCAACCTACGACGGCAAAGTCCATTATCCGACACTCATAGGTGCTCCGAACCATGCCGCCGTCACCTACAGTCAAGACCCCGTAAGCGTCGGAACCTATACCGTCACGGTCACCCTGACGGCGGACGGATACGAACCGCTGTCGCTCGACGCCGCGGTAGTCATAACACCGGCGAGCATGGATTTGACCTTTGAAAGCCTTTTGGCTTACGTCGACGGAAAGACGCACCGACTTCGCCTCTCGGAAGAACTGCCCACGACGGCAACGGTGACCTATTACGAGGAAAGCGAAGGCGTCAAAATTCCCATCCACGAGAGTTTGCTTGCAA
Source organism: Clostridiales bacterium UBA1740 (assembly GCA_002315715.1). Lineage (GTDB taxonomy): Bacteria > Bacillota > Clostridia > Oscillospirales > CAG-272 > UBA1740. The sequence continues at coordinate 42,672 of DCHY01000019.1, forward strand.
AATCGGAGGAAGGCACCTACACGTTTTCGGTGACGGTCAAACAAGACAATTACGAAGATTTTTCCGCGACGGCAACCCTCAACATCAAGAAAACGCCCAAAGCCTTCTGCATCGCTCGGTACGGTGAAAATCTCTTCTATCAAAACCCAGCCGACAAAGACGCGCTTTACGTCAAAAACGAAACCGTCGACAAAAAAATAACGAGCGACGTCATAACGGCGCTCTATCAAACGAAAGACGGCAGATTCTACGGCCTTTGCACCTCTTCAGAACCTATCACGCTATTTGCCTTTACCCTTTCGGATACTTTTGAGGCGGAAGCGAAACAACCCCTGCTCCTTGGCAATATCGACGAGGTTCTCTTTGCCGATGACACCAAACTCTACTACTCCGTTTCGCTCGGCGACCCCGGCATTTACGAAGCGACTTTGGACGAAAACGGCGTCAAAGGAAACACGCGTATTGCCGACGGGCATTTCGAGAATCTGTGTCTAAACGACGCAAAAAGCAAACTTTACTTTACAAATTCGGATAAAAACGGCGAATTGTCCTTCGTGGATATATCGCTCGCTACGCGCTGTGTCGAAACGTTCTCCGGTTATTCTTTCGATTCTCTGTACGTTCACGGCGACTATGTCTACGGCGCGCGCAGCGGGCAAGGCACCGTCAAGGTGAGTCTTCTTGACACCGCAAAAACCGTGGTGATCGCGGACGATTACGGCTTTGCTTTCTGTCTCTTTGACGACAAGATTTGTTTCATCACGTCGAGCGTTCTCGGCACTGCCGAGGGGGACACCGTTCTCTTCTGCAACACGACGACCGGCGCGACGGGAACGCTGATTTCCAAGCGTCAGATTCCCTGTTTTTCCGCCCTTACCCTCACGGGCGGCAGTTTGTTTTACCGAAACGGGCTGTATCCGAAAATCGAAGAAATACCCACCGAGGATATTCCCAAATAACGAAAAAGGTGTTGAGATTCGAAAATCTCAACACCTTGTTTTTTCTTTCTTACGCTTTGACTTTTGCGCCGACCTTGACGGTGTATTCCGAAACGTTCAAAACCGTTTCTCCGTCCACTTGAAGGGCGCAGGGCTCGTCAAATTTTACCGTGATCTCATGGCCGACGTGCGTGGCAACCATTTCGGTGTGCTCCACGTGCTTGCCTTTGAAGATGGAGGGGAAGACGCAAAGCGTCTTGAGTTTTCCCGCGCCGTACATAACGACGACGGAAACCGTGCCGTCGGGATTGGATCTATCCTGCTTGGGTGCTACCATCATGCCGCCGCCGTAGTATTTGCCGTTCATCGTGGGAGCAAGCCACGCTTTGTCATAATGGAATTCTTCGCCGTCCACGATGACCGTGGCGTTTTTCGGTTTGAAGTGGAACAGAAGACCTTTGATGGCGATGCCGGCGTAATTGACGGGCTTGGTGCTCTTGGCTTTCTGTGCGTCGCCGACTTCGCAGCAATAACCGTCGATGCCGTAGCCGATGCCGTTGAGGAACTTGTACGTCTTTCCGTTGACGTCAACGGTCGGAAGATGCGTGATATACTGATTGATTTTCACGGGATCGTCGCTATGCTGTGCGCCGACGAGGTCGTTGAGAAAATCGTTTCCGGAACCTGCCGCATAGTACATAATGGGGAAGGGATATTCCTTATCCTCGGTGCGGTTGACGAGGTGATTCAAGGTGCCGTCGCCGCCGACCAAAAGAAGCGTGTCGTCTGCGGTCAACGAATCGAGATACGCCTGCAGGTCTTCCACCTGGGTGATGTCTTTGTATACGGGATTTTCAGAAGAATAGCGAGCCTGCAAAGCTCTTGCGGTTTCTTCTCCCCTATTGTTGTTGGACAAATGGTTAAACAAGATATGAAGCATCGTCTTTTCTCCTTACGAAGCAGAAGTCTATTTTGATTTCGGCAGCCTCGCCGAACAAAGGTAAAAAGCGTCATGGACGGGTTTTTGTGTCCTTATCCCGTTCACATTTTTTCATAGTATACCATATTATTTTATTTTTGTCAAGTTTTGTGTTGTTTTTTCGCAAAAACCCCCTTCAGAGTCGGTTTTGAGGTTTTTGCATAACCTAAAAGAGAGGTGAAAACCTCAAGTAATCATTACGGAAACGATACCATGGATATCAAGTTCTACGGAAACGACCCGCGTCTTTCCGTATGTCAAAAACGCCTGTCTTCCCGCTCTTCGGAAGGGACGTTATATCTTTTGCCGATTCCTTCTTTCAAAGCGGGTGATACACCGCCGTTTGCGGACCTCTCGCCAAAGGCGGGCGACGCCGTCGTCGGCTACGGCATTCCGAGCGCGGAAAGCGCGAAACTGACGCAAAACGGCGCCCGGTTCTTGGACTTGGCAAACGACGACGCCTATCAAAAGGAAAGCGCCGAAACGACGGCGCTCGGCATTCTTTTTCACCTTTGCCAAGGCGCCGCGGCGGTGCCGTCCGACCTATCCGTCGGCATCGTCGGTTTTGGGAAAATCGGGCAGGCACTGCTTAAAATACTCGTCTTTTTCGGTGCAAAACTCTCGGTTTATACGAGAAATCCCCTCTCGCAAAAAGACCTGTCTTCCCTCGGCATTGACGTGTATCCGTCGTCTTCTTTTGCCTATCACGGGGAGGACGTTCTCATCAATACCGCGCCGGCGTGCCTTTTGCACCGTGACGCCTTTCCCGGGGCGATACCGCGCATCTATGACGTCGCCACGGGCAACGCAGTAGCGGAAGACGTTCCCCATCAAAAGTTGCCGGCACTGCCGCGCAAGCTCTTTGAGGTAAGCGCCGCCGACAGTTACTGCCGTGCCGTCGAGCGTTTTCTTTCGGAGGAACAAGGATGATAGGATTTGCCTTTTGCGGTTCGTTTTGCACTCTGGCGCGCGCTGTCAGCGCCATGGAAGCCCTGATAAAGGAAGGGTATGACGTCCTGCCGATTGCGAGCGAATCCGCCTATACGTCGGACACCCGTTTTATGACGGCAAAAGACTTTCGGGCACGGGTGGAGAGTGCCACGGGTAAGAAAATCATTCACACGGTAAAGGATGCGGAGCCGTTAGGCCCCAAGACACCGCTCGACGCCCTCGTCATCGCCCCTTGCACCGGCAACACCCTTGCCAAATTGGCACACGGGATTACCGATACCGCCGTCACCATGGCGGCGAAGGCGCATTGGCGTTGTGACCGAAAATTGCTCATTGCCCCGGCATCTAACGATGCGATGTCGCAAAATTTGCCGAGCATCGCGACGCTTTTGCAACGCAAAAACGTGTATTTCGTCCCTCTCGTCCAAGACGACCCCGAAAAGAAACCGCATTCGCTGATTGCGTCGTTTGAACGCATTCCCGAGGCGATGACGGCGCTGCGGGAAAACCGCCAACTTCGTCCTCTTTTTTTGCAGTAACGGCGTCATCGCCGAAGAGTCTCGGTCATACCGAGACTTTTTTATTACCAATTTTATCTATTGACTAATTCTTTATAAAGTGTTATACTGAATCCGTATAGTCTTTGTATTATTTGTACAAATAAAGAATAAAAACCAAAAAACAAAAAAGAAGAAAGAGAGTCCATTATGAAAAAGATTACCTTGCTTTTCTTGCTGCTATTATCTCTTCTCCTCGTCGGATGTTCCTTCTCGTCGGGCGGTACGGAGCCGGGAAACAAAGTTTGCTCGCACAAATGGGGCGAAGCCGAAGAAAGCAAAGAAGCCACCTGCCAAGCGACAGGCAAGGCCTTCGCCACGTGTTCCCTCTGCGGTGAAACGAAAGAGGTAACCCTCGAAAAACTCGACCACCACGTGTACGGCGAAGACGGCCACTGCGTGTATTGCGATGCCGAAGAGGACGACACTGTCGATCCCGTCGACGCCTGCACCCACACTTGGAACGCCGGGGTAGTGACCAAGGCCGCCACCTGCAAAGAGGCAGGCACCAAAACCTTCAAATGCACTCTTTGTTCCGAAACCAAGTCGGAACCGATTGCCAAATTGACCGAGCACACCTACAACGGCGGTGTGATCACGACCAAAGCCACCTGCAAGGCGGCAGGCGTCAAGACCTACACCTGCACCGTGTGTGCCGCCACCAAGACCGAAACCATCGCCCAACTGACGACGCACAGTTATAATAGCGGTGTCGTCACCAAGGCTGCCACTTGTAAAGAAGACGGTGTCAAAACTTTCACTTGCACGGTTTGCTCCGCCACAAAAACAAGTTCCATCACCAAGCTTTCCACCCACTCGTGGAATGCCGGCGTGGAAACCAAGAAAGCCACCTGTACCGTTGCCGGTACGAAAACCTTTACCTGCTCGGTTTGCGGCGCTACGAAAACCGAAACCGTCGCCGCGACGGGACACGTGTATAAGACGCAGACCGTTTTATCCCCCATCTTTACCTACCACACCGAGGCGGAATGGTCGAAAATCGACAAAGGTACGCTTTCTCATTACACCCAAACCGTCATGACCGACTCGGGTGACGGACATATCAAGGTGACCTGTACCACGTCCGGCGGTTCCTCGGAAGGCGGTTGGGAACAGTCGCTTGCCAACTTGCCCGCGGATACGAAAGATATCGTCTTTACCTTCTCGGTCAACCGCGTGGCGGCAGGTACCGACAGCGGCACCGGCGTTCGCGAAATGATTTGCAAAGCACTCCGCTTGAAAAACAGCACGGGGCAGCTCTGCGCTTTCGTCGGATTTGAAAACAAAACCACGGCAACGTATGCAGACGGCGATATTGCGCAGTGGACAAACGGCGTAACCTTGGCGCCTCTTTCCGCTTACAACAACCAATGGATTGATATCGCGTTTGCGATTAACATTGCCACCAAGAAAGTCACTTATTACGTCAACGGTACCCTCATCCCCGGCGCTTCTCACACCATTTCCGAACTTCCCAATAACGTTGCCGGTTATCAGGCTTGTTACGTCGTCTGGGGCATGGGTGCTTCCATGCCGAAAAACTGCGACGTCCGTTTTGATAACTATTGCTGTTATGCGGGTACGGTCAGCGATTATGCCATGAATACCGTGTTTGCCGCCAACAACGCGACGAACAAACAATATCCGACTTACGAATTTGACGCAGAAGGATACGTCATTACCAAAGCCGCCACCTGCAAAGAAGCCGGAACCAAAACGGCAACCTGCACCAAGTGCGGAGAAACCGTCACCAAAGCCATTCCCAAACTGACGACGCACACCCTCGGCGTCTATACCGTCACCAAAGAGCCGACCGAAACGGCGACCGGCACGAAAACGGCGACCTGCTCGCTGTGCGGTACGACCGTCACCGATACCATCCCGGCTCTCGGTACTTCTCACGTTTGGTCTACCGTTTCCGTTCTCCTGACGGAGCCGACCTCCTCGGCAGCAGGAAAATATTACGTCTACTGCACCGAGTGCGGTGCGCGCAAGACGACCGGCACCACCCTCTCGTATTCGGATTATACGACGCAGATAAACGCCCTCAAGTCGTCAATTTCTTCTTCCTCTCTCGGCACGTCTTACACGAAACTTTCCACGACGGCGTACAACGCGCCTACCTATTATCCGACGGCGAGAGTCGCCGCTACCTCGCAGTATCCGTCCTCCCCTCGCGTTCTCATCAACGCCGAGGATATCGTGGCTCTCAGAAACGCTTTTGCCGATTCTTCGTCGGGTGACGTTCTGAACAGTATCGTGAAACTCGCCAACAATTACGAGCGCGGTACACTCGGCTCGCAGACGTATCACTCTTCCTCCGACGGCTACGGCCCGAAAGGTACTCACAACTGCAACGAACATATTTTGGAAACCGTCATGGCACAGGCACTTTTGTATCAGATCACCGGCGCCGACCTTTACGGTTACAAAGCCATCAAGATTATCAAAGAATACATCTCGACCGTCAAGATCACCACGAGCGGTTCGAATAAAGTCAACGATGCCTGCCGTACCTACGGTTACGTCATGTTCACCGCCGGCGTCGTGTACGACTGGTGCCGCGATCTGTTGACCGAAACCGATAAAAAACAAATCATCTACGGTGTGGAGAAAAATCTCTGCAGCGGCATGGAAGTCGGCTTCCCGCCGTCGGGACAGGGCGGTGTTTCGGGACACGGTTCCGAACGTCAGATCCTGCGCGATTATCTCTCCTTCGCGATTGCTATCTACGACGATGAACCGACGTGGTATCAGTACATCGCCGGCAGAGTTTACCAAGAATACGTCCCCGTCAGAAACGCGTACTACTCCGCAGGTTACACACCGCAGGGACTTTCCAACTATCTTCCCATCCGATACACCTCCGATTTGTGGAGCGCTTGGCTTCTCAAGAGCGCAACGGGTAAAAACCCCTATAACGAAGCCGACATGAAGAACGTCATGAAGTCCGTCTACGCGAACTTCATTTACGCCACGACCTATGCCTTTGAAGAAGGCGACAGCGAAGGCAGAAGCGCCAAGCAAAAAACTTTGAATTTGGCGCTTCCGGCTATGATGTCGGCTTACGTCCTGGACGACGCCACCGGCGAAGTGTGGGCGAGAAAAGCCGATTATGCCTACACCGGCTCGGTTTATCTCTTCATTATGAAGACGGGCACGAAAGATCTCGAGAAATTAAACGACCGTTATGACGACATGAGTTACATCACGTATAACGGCGGATTTGAATCCCGTATCATCGCGCACAACAGCTGGACCAAGAACGACGCCGCCGTCTTTATGAAGATCGGAGGCAAGACGACCGCCAACCACGATCACGCCGACGCCGGTTCTTTCCAGATTTACTACAAAGCCCTCTTGACGGGTGACTCCGGCTGCTACGATTCCTACGGATCGACGCACCACACGAAATATCATCAAGCGACCGTCGCGCATAACTCCATCCTCATTTACAACGGCACGACGGGATACGGACAGAATCAACCGGGCGAAACGACAAGCTTTTCCACTTGGTCGGGGACTAAATACGATACCGGCGAAACGACGGGCGTTGCCTATGCCTACGACAAGGACGGCAAGCCGCTCTACGCTTATATTGCCGGCGAACTGTCGGGATGCTACAACACCTACGCCGGTGCGTCTCGCGTTGAGCGTCGAATGCTGACGGTTTACGACACCGAAAACGCGTCCTCCCCGATGTTCGTGTTCGTCTTTGACGCCATCAAAACATCCAACACTTCTTACAGAAAAGCCTTCTTGCTTCATACCCCGACACAGCCGACCATCAACGGAAATACCGTCACGGTCGTCAACGGC
>DCHY01000019.1:49986-81931 GCA_002315715.1 Clostridiales bacterium UBA1740
GAAGTCAACGGTTCCGAAGTCACCTCTTCCGATGACGACGGCATGTGGGGACGCGTCGAAATCTCCGCCACCGGCGAGCAGGAAAGTTTTATGCTCAACGCCATGTACGTCACCGGCTCATCGAGCAACCCGAGTCTGACGGCAACCAACATCTCGAACGACGTTGTCAGCGCCACCAAGATGGGCGCCGTCGTTGCCGCTTTCGTTAAGAGCGCCGACAGACGCACGGCAAGCTTCTCCATCACCACCGGCGGTTCCGGCGACATCAACTACTATATCAGCGGCGTGGCAGCCGGCACCTGGACGGCTACCGTCGGCGGCAAAACCGTCACGGCTACCGCTACCATAGACGGCGGCATTCTCTCCTTTACCGCTCCTGCCGGTACGGTTACCCTTACCAAAAACTGATAAAAAAAGAGCCTTGGGGTGAAAATCCCAAGGCTTTTACTATGTTGTGAAGCACGTGCGGAAGGCGTCTTTTCACCGATGGCGGTCACACAATCGAAGAGCAACCGTGGTTTCACCTCTCTTTTATCCTACCGCAAAACTTTCTTTTTGCAAAAAAACAAAAAACAGTTGCCGTCTTTATTCTTTTATGCTATAATGGCTTGATTTTATCCGATTCTTGCGTTAAGAAAGGAACAGTATGGCAGAAACAACTTCGGAAAAACGACTTCAGAACGCCATTTTCATGTATATGTGCCTCTTTACGGGGTTCTTCTTTTTGGCGATTCCCTTTGCCTGCCTCGACAGCGGGGAAGGACTTGACGTTTTCTCCCATTATTGGCGGCTTCTCACCTCGCCGTCCAAACTCATCACCGACTATTTCGCCCTTGGTTCGATGGGCGCTACGTTCTTAAACGCCGCCGTTTGCGGTCTGTTTTGCAACGTCGTCACTTGGCTTTCCAAGGCGCGCACCGATTCGATGCTGCTCGCCGGGTACTTTCTCGTCGTGGCGCACTGCTTTTACGGATTGAACATCATCAATATGATTCCGCCGTTTCTCGGCGTATTCGTTTATTCGCTCGTCATGCGCCGTCCCTTTCACGAAGATATCACCCTCGCCATGTTTGCGACGTCTCTCGGCCCTTTTATCAGCGACTTTCTTTTCCGCTATCCCAACCGCGAAGTGGTCTTCGGCGAGCCGAACGTCACGCTCACCGGCATTCTGATCGCCGTTTCGTTCAGTATCCTCGCCGGCTTTTTGATCCCGGCGCTTATGCCGGGTACCTCGAAGATGCACGAGGGACATAACCTCTACAAAGCGGGACTTGCCATCGGTCTTTTCGGTATGTTTGCCCACGGATTTTTCTACAACACCCTCGACGTTCCGACGCCGGACCGCGTCTATTACCCGAATGATCTCTATACCATGTCGGGCGAGGACTGCATTCTCTTCGCCGACGTTTTCTTCTTCGTCGTCTTTGCCGTCACCTTTGTTCTTGGGTATCTCTCAAACGGCAAAAGTTTCAAGCATCTGAAAAAACTGTGGCTTTGTGACAGCTGGCAGGACGATTTCCCCGAGAAATTCGGCATCGGACCGACGCTCATCAACGTAGCGATTTACGGATTTTGTGTGCTTCTTTACGTTAACGCCGCCTTCTTCCTCACCGAAGGGGTCGGTTTTACCGGTCCGACCGTCGGCGTCGTCATCGCCGCCATCACCTTTTCGGCGGCAGGACAGACACCGCGCAACGTTTGGCCAATCGCTCTCGGTTACGCCATCCTCTACGGGTTTTCTCTTTCGGTCTGTGCCCTCTCGGGACGCGACCTTTCCTGGACGTTAACGACCCAAGTCTACATCAACGGCTTGGCATTTGCCACGGGACTTTGTCCCTTCGCCGGCCGATACGGTTGGAAAGTCGGCGTTGCCGCCGGCATTCTTCACGCTATCCTATGTACCTCTACCGCCGCGATGCACGGCGGATTCGTTCTTTACAACGGCGGATTGACCTCCGGCCTTACCGCCATGCTTCTTCTCCCGATTCTCAACTTCTACGAAATCAAGCCGAAGCGCGGAGATTTATAAGAAAAAGACGCATTCGAAAGAATGCGTCTTTTCCTTTTATTCGTTTTTGGGAGCGTCCACTTGGATGGTGGGATCTTTCTTTTGGGGCTCGACCGGCTTGGATTTTTCGGGATGGTTCTGTTCGAGCGAAACGTCCTTGCCGAGCTTTTCATTGTCAAGTTCATCGTCGCGGTGAAGCTCGCCGAAAATTCTTTCGTTTTCTTTTTTCATCTGCTCCGAGAATTCTTTTTCTTGTTGGATCTCTGCTGCGGAAGGAACGTAAACTTCCTCTTCCTTCTTGACGGGTTCTTCCTCTTTGACGGGCTCGGCTTTGGGATCGACGGTGCCGTGACGGCGAGGATCGCCGTAAATTTCGGCGAGGTTATCCATGGCAAGTTTGAATTGGTTCTCGGAGAAGCCGAATTTTGCCTTGGCTCTCTGCTTTTGATCTGCATACGCGAGCTTTTCGCCGATGAACTTGAAAGGATGTTTGAAAAAGTCTTTCCACGTGCGTTTGCTGACTTCTCTGTCGATGGCGTAAATGCCGGCAATGTACGTGAGCGCCGCCTCTTTTGTGACTTTGGCAATGCCGGAAGGACCGGCGGATGAGGCGTGTGATAAGATTTCTTCTTCCGGGAGGAAGTCATCCATTTTCTTGCTGGCGTACTTTTCGTCAAGGTCTGCCGACGGGAATACCATCATGGCGTTGTAGATAGAGCCGAGGTTTTTGCCGTTTGTCTTCGCATCGGAAATAATCCCTGAAAAATCCAAAATTCTGTTGTTGACGAACTCTCTTTGTTCTGGTGTTAATCTCATACTGTTACCTCTCTTAATTGTTATGATTCGGCGCGCCGAGATGCGGATCTTCGACGACCGTTTTTTCAACCGTTTTCATGGGTTCGGCGTTTTCGTTCTTTTCGGGAGCGAATTCCGCCTCAAGGTTCACTTTTTCGTTTTCCTTGGCGTTGATTTCGATTTTCGGTTCTTCATCCTCTATCGCTTCCAACCTCTCGACGACAAAGCCGTGCTCGTCGATAGAATCCACGTTTGCAAGGCGGCGCGAATCGCCGTCGCCGACGGTCGTAATAACCGCATCCAATTGTGTTTCGGTCATTTCGTACTCATAAAGGAAGGTGTTTTTCATGTCCTTGAAATGGAAATATTCACCGATGGAGCGGAAGGGATGAAAAAGATAGTCTTTCCAGGTCCTTTTGCCGAGAATGTCTTTCGCCGCGCAGAGAAGACCGATTCTGTCCGCAAAAGCCTGTGCGTCGGCAAGTTCGGCGGCGTTATTGTTATACTCGATATCTTCTTTGGCTTTTTCGCGGTTTTCGACGAGATTGTTCTTTTCCTGTTCGGATAAGAACGCGTCAAGTTTTTTGGATAACGACAAGCTCTCGTTTTCAACGGTATCAAGTTCGAGTGCGATTTCTTTGAGTCTGTCTTCTTCTTTTTGGATCTGTGCCTTTTCTTCGGCTTCTTTTTTCAGCGCGTTTGCTTTTTGCTGTTTGAGGAATTCTCTTCTTTTTTGCTCCTCGGGGGATACGGGACCTTCGTCTTCTTCAAACTCTTCTTCGATAACGTCGACTTTCGTTTTTTTGCGTTTTTTCTCGGCTTCCGCTCTTTTGGCGGCATTATCCAAAAGCGTTTGCCTTTCTTTCCAAAGTTTGTCTTTCTTGTCACGGGCAGAACGCAGTTTGTTCATCTCGGGAAATTCTTTGTATCTCTCGTCGCCGAGGACGACGGCATCGGGTCTGTCGTTGACGGCTTCTTCCTCGTCTTCGGCGCGGTAATTGTCAATCAGCGCGTCGGTTTTGACGTAGAACTTTGTGTTTCGGATAGAACTTTCGTAATAGGTCATCCAAGACGAATAGGAAAGAGGCGAATCTTTCCGTCTGTCTTTTGCGTAAATCTCGCCATACTTCTTGGCGGATGCGGCAATGGCGAGCAAAGTCTTCTTTTTCATAAAAAGTCCCTCTCGGTTTTTTCTTTATTATAACGCATTCACTATGACAAAAGAAAGACAAACCCGAAAAAAATAATCTTTTTTGCAAAAAACACCGAAAAAGACAAGTTTTTGTTGATTGTCGGAGCATTATCCGTTATAATTAAAGTGTATAAATATATTTAGAAAAGGAAATCCCTATGAAAAAATGGTTTCAAGAATGGAAAGACAGACTGTCAACTTTGAGGGACGTTTCGGAAGACCCCGAATATTATGACAGAACGATGCGCGGCCGCACGGAAGCCAACCGCTATACCGTCGGATTGACGATTCTGTTTTTGTTCACCGACCTTTTGTCCGTCATCTTAACGCTGGCGAAGGCTTTCCCGATTTATTCCGTACTGTGGACGGTTCTGCTGCTCGGCGGTACGTTGCTTTGCCACGGCGGCGTTGTCACCCTCGGCTTTGCTTCTCAGTTCTCGGGAAAACGGACGCCGTATTATCTCTTTTCCCTCCTTATTATATCCACGACGCTGTTCGGACTTTGGGTTGGAGAGTACACGGCTCTGTTGTTTATCATTCCCATCTTGCTCTCCATTCGCTATTACGACATATTCTTTTCCGCGATTGTCAGCGGCGCGTGCGTGCTTAGTTTCACCGTCACGACTTTTTTGAACAGTTTTCTTTGGGAAAGTATCGGCTACGGTTCTTACGCCGGCATGGGCGAACGTCTTGCCGTTTGTTTTGACGGCATGTTCTTCGTCTGTCTCGATCTATTGCTGCTTGGCGGCATCGCGTCGGTTTGCAGCGCCGTCGGCGGAAGACTTATGATTTTGGAAGAGTCGGAAATTCTCGGCGCCAGAGCGCAAGCCGAACTTGAGGTTTCCGAAGCCAAAACCCAAATCATGCTGTCTCAAATTCAACCGCATTTCGTCTACAACACCCTCAACTCCATTTGTTATCTCTGCGGCAAAAACCCGGAAGCGGCGCAAAGTGCCCTCTCGGATTTCTCCGACTATCTGCGGGAAAATCTGAATTTCAGCGGCAAGGCGGAACTCATTCCCTTTGAGCGTGAACTTGCCCACATCAACAAATATCTGTCACTTGAAAAAATGCGTTTTGAAGACGAACTCAACGTGGAAATGGACATCGAGTGCACCACCTTCCGCATTCCGGCACTGTCGGTGCAACCCCTCGTTGAAAACGCCGTCAAACACGGCGTGTGCCACCGCGACGGCGGGGGAACCATCCGTCTTGAAACCAAAGAAACCGGCGAGTATTATATCATCGTCATCGCCGACGACGGCGTAGGTTTTGACCCGAACGCTCCGATGCAGGATAACCGCCGTCATATCGGTCTTGAAAACACAAGGTCCCGTCTGGCGAAAATGTGCCAAGCCAAAATGGAAGTACGAAGCACCGTAGGAGAAGGAACGGTCATTACCATCTCGGTGCCGAAGGAGTTTTACTATGACAATTCTCGCGGTTGATGACGAAAAGATTGCCCTCGAAGCCTTGACCGAAGCCATTCGCCACGCCGAGCCGGAAGCGGAAATCATCGCTTTTCGCAACGGCCTTGAGGCGTTGGCTTACTGTGATAAAAACCAAGTCGATATCGCTTTTCTCGATATTTCGATGCGTGAGATCACCGGCGTGAAACTCGCCGAATACATCAAAGAAAAACAACCGAAAATCAATATCATTTTCTCGACGGGCTACGACGAATACCGCACCGAAGCGTTTGATATGCACGCGTCGGGGTATATTACCAAGCCCATCACCGATAAAAAGGTCAGAAAAGAACTTGACGATTTGCGCCATCCGGTGGAAGACGGCAAAGCCGCATCCCGCCCCAAGAAAGTGTTGCGCATCAAAGGGTTCGGCAATTTCGACGTCTTTGACGAAGACGGAAGAAGCCTTCACTTTGACCGCCAAAAAGCCAAAGAGATGTTTGCCTATCTCGTACTCAAGCGCGGCACTTCCTGCACCGTCAGAGAGATAGCCGCCGTGCTGTTCGAAGACGGCGATTACGATAAAAAACAGCAACTGTATATACAGAAAATCATCTCTTCCATGATGAATACGCTGCGCGCGGCAGGAGCCGAGACAATCGTCAACAAAACCTACAACAGCATCGGTCTCAACGCCGACACGCTAGACTGTGATTTTTACCGTGCCATGGATACCAAGGATTATTCGGGATACCTCGGCGAATTCTTTGCGCAATATTCCTGGGCGGAAGATTACAATTATTTCTTCGGCGAATTATAATTCCTGTCATACTCTTGTCAGCACGACTGTGATATCCTATCATCAACAATACTTAGGAGGTTCCTATGGGACGCTTAACCGAAACACAAAAAGCCAAAATACAGATGCAAACGCTTCAGTGGCAGAAAGAATGGATGGATGCCAAGGACCGCAACGACGTCATCGCCCGCGTGCACAACGAGGGTTTGCAAGCCATTAAAAATATCAAAGCCTTAAAAAACGAATATTTGAAAAATCCCGATCAGCAAATCCTGACGGAATTCAACCGGGAATTTGCCAAGGCCTTTTCCGCCGCCGTCATCGTCTCCGGCCGTGATTTGGTTTACAGCCGTGATTTGCTTACCGGCTTAAAATCGACGGCAAAGAACGCGCTCGGCATCCGTGAAGGGGAACTCGTCGCTTTCATGACGGAAATCAACAACGGTATTAAAGACAAGACCACGCGCGAACTTGAAAAGAAGGTCTATAAGCCCACGCCCGAAGAAGATTATCGGGACATGGCAGAACAACTCTTGACACCGGTACCTCAAAAAGAAGAGAAACCCGTCGAAGAGGAGCCGGTTAAAGAAGAACCTGTTAAGGAAGAACCGAAAGAAGAACCGAAAAAAGAACCCGAAGCGGTGGAAACACAGCCGGAGCCCGAAAAGATTCCGTGGGAAAAACAGACCAATCTGCCGAAAGTCAGAGGCACGCTCCCTGCCGTCGTGGTGGAAGGCGCCTTGAAATTGACGAAGCCCGAAAATCCCAAAGATAAAATCCCGTTCAACAGCGTTGAGGAAACCGCCGCGCAGGCAAAAGACGCCTTAAACCGTGCCCTTGCCTTCAGAGGTGCCTTCCAAGCAGACCGCTCGGCGGAAAACCGCGACGCCTTTTATCAGAATCTGTCCGAAGGTTTGCTTCACTACACACGCTTGGCTTCCCGCCCCGAACTCAGTATCGGAAGAGATCTTTCCAAGCTGAACGAAACGCTTCAACGCGACCTCGGTATCTCGAGACAGGATATTAACCGTGCCTACAACGTCATTCACCGTTCCGAGCGCGGAGCGCTGCAAGCTTGGGCACCCGGCGACGAAAAGAACCTCGAAGACCGTCTGTTGAAAATCGGCGCCCCCGACCTTAAAACGACCGAAATCGCAAAACCGACGACAGAGGAACCGAAAGCCGAAGCCGTCGAAGTAAAAGCCGTCGAAGCAAAAGTCAGCGAAGGAAGAGCGCAGACGAGGGTAGAAGAACCGAGAGTCGAAGATGGCGAAGCAGAAGCTGGCGAAGCAAAAATTCACGAAGGAAGAGCGCAGCCGAGGGATCGCGCCTTTATTATCGAAAGTTTTGCCGAGGATGTTCACTCGTCAGGAAACGAGGATCTTCACTCGTCAGGAGCCGAGCCGATCGTCTTGGAGGAGACAGCCGAGATTAGTACGAAGGCTGTCCGTTTGGAGGTCGACTGGGACGAACCGCAGTTTGCAGTGCGCGACGTCAAGAAACCCGCCGCCCCCGGCATCACCCCGAATCAGATTTCAAAAATGAAAGAATGGAAAGAAAAGTTAGCAAACGTTGACGAATCCAAGATTCTCGTTGATTATTTGAACGATTCCATGACCATGCAGAGCGACATCAGAATCGGCGGAAAACGCGATGAAATCGTCGGTCGTTTGCTTGCGATGGGCAGCAAATTGCAAAACACCGGCAACGCCTCTTTCCTCGACGGCATGAAAGACATCGTCTTTAACAACACCGGTATTTCCATGGCGGAAATGGACGTGGCGATGACGGCATTGAACAATCCTAACGCCGATATTGCCAAAGATCTTCGCGACTTGAAACAGCGCGAATTTGACGAGCAGTACAAAGTGCCCGACGACGTCAAAAACTTCAAGTACAGCAAAGAGATGATCGACGTCAACTCAAAATTCTTCGACAACAACTACGACATTCCCAAAAACGATTTCCTCGCCTTCGCGAGAAAGCATATCGAAACCCTTCAAGAACGTGTCAAGAATCCTCCTCTCGTCGATGAAGGCAATCCCCAAAAGGACCTGCTCGACGCATCCGTCGGCATATACGCGAGAATCCGTTCTTCCTTTGAAAGACGCGGCATTTTCGACATTATCGGTCACCCGATTGACAGCTACCGTGAACACGCGCTGATGAAGACGATGAAATCAACGATGCTTGAGGGCGGTATGAACGAAGCCGAAATCGAATCGCTCTATACGAACGCGAAGAACATCTTCGGGCTTGATGAGTTGGATAACAAGGTCAGCCTCAACGGTAAAATAAACCCCAGCGAAATCAACGACAAACTCATTGACGTTGACGAAGCGGTCCTCGACAACGACGAAGAAAAAGTCAAAGTCGAAGAGAACCCCGACCGCGAGCGCATCGATTCTCTCGATAAAGATATGAAAGAATTCGGGGGTCCTGAGAAGCAGACCGAGAAAAAGGAATTCGAACAGCCTTCTATCCAAGCGCCTCAAAAAGACGCGCTCGGCAAATAACTCCCCCCCTTAAAAACAGAAACGCCCCCTGCCGCAAAGAATGCGGCAGGGGGTATTTTTCGTTTTATTCGATTTTCGGACCGGTTTGCTGCATTTGGGGTGCTGTGCCTTTCAAACCGACGGTTTGCGTCTTTTCCGCTTGCGGATTAAAGGCTTTGTCCAGTTGACTTGCCAACTGCTTTTGACCGAAAAGTTCGGCTTGCTCCTTGACTTTTGAGGAGTAATCCACCGAGCGCAACTGACGTTCGGTTCTCACACTCGGGAAGTTGTTGAAAGACGGCTTCTTGCCGGACAGACGACTGTCAAGCGCTTTCATATAGTTGTCGTCGGCGCCGAGCGTGTTTTTCAGGTCTTCGCGCATGGTGGCAAACATGGCGTTTTCCTGCTTGGTGCGGGTCGGGTGAAAGAGTTTCGATAAGAAACCGCGTCCGTCCATTCTCTTTTTGGTGGCGGCGTAAAGAGTCATTTTGCTTCTCGTCCAGTCTTTGGCAACGGCGTGAGCGCGAATCGCCACGTCGCTAAGGCCGTTCTCGTATTTTTCCATACCGGCCTTGTAATTTCCGTCGTGAACGTGTCCGTCCACGTTAGACATGATGCCTTCCATCTCCGTTTTGGCATCTTTTACATACTCGTTTTCCATATCGCCGATGCGTTTTTCCTGCTCATCCACCACGTCTTTGCGGTAACTGTCTACCATATCCATAATGGATACTTTTTTGGATTGAAAAGACGGGCTCGTTTTGGCGTTGCGGACCGCATAACTCCAGTCATCTGCCATGATAGACTGTTCGGTCTTAAACGCCTTATTGTACTTTTCCTGCAGTTCGCGATACTTGCCGTAAATATCGGCGGCATACTCTCTTTTTTTATCGGAAACCTCTTTGGAAGCCTTGTCTTTCGCTTCTTCTTGCGCGATCTTATCCATATTGGCTTCCATGTTAAAAATCTTGTTTCTGTCTACCTGCTTTTCAAAAGAGCGCTGTCCTCCCTCGTAAACCTTGAACTTCTTCGCCGTACCTTGCCGCAGCGGCAAAAGGTTTTTGGGGGTGGAAAAGAACACTATGTTGTTGCCTTTTTTGGCTTCTTCCTTGCGGTAATCATCGTAGAAATCATGCATATTTTCTTGGAAAATCTGAAAATACGCAAGCATCTTGTTCTGACAGACGGACGCTTCCTTGTCGGTTTTTGCGCCTTCGAGCTCTGCCGACACGGTGTCCATTTTGTTGCGGTACCAAGCGCCGAGCAATTCAAAATTGTCCGACGATTTCTCCGCCTTGACTTTCAAAACGTTTTCACGAAAAGCGCCGCCTTGCTTGTACTCTTGATAGTAATAATCTTTTGCTTCTTGGTTTTTCTCTTCGTTATATTCTTTTAGGTCCTGAAGGTTTGGCATGGTCGAATCTTCCTTTATCCGTCGTTACTTTGTGGTCGGCGCCTGCTGCTGCGGTTGCTGGACGGTCTGCGTTTTTTGCTGTCCGTCGATTTGCAACTGGATATTCTTTTGAGGAGTGATAAACTGTGAACGCTCTTTGGGCTTCACGATCTCGTTGATGTTGTTGGCTTCCGGCACGGAAATCTGTTGCCCGGTGGCGAGTTTATCGATCTTCTGCTCGAAATCGAGGCGCTCTTGGTTGCGCTTCTCATGCGAAACGCTCATGTCTTCGATGGTGTTTTGCTGTTTCTTGTGATCGCTCACGACGGGGTCGTTCTCCGGCTTCTGCGGATTGTGAAGCATATGATCGGTCACTTCTTTTTTATACCCTTTGGCTTCCAGACCCGTCATGATGTTTTCAATAGCCTTGGTGTACTTTCTCTTCTGGAAGGGGTGGAAAGCGCGCCAAGCTCTGCCTTTGTTGGCGAGCTGATTCTCAAGGGCTTTGGCAATATCGAGCGCTTGTCTTGCTTCGGGGTTGTCGAAATTTTTCGGGTCCTTCGGTACGGCGTCGATATGCTTTTGTATCTCGGAAAAGAATTTTTCGTCTTTGGCTTTGAGTCGCGCTTCGCTCTTTTTGGCATCCAGCGCCGCTTTTTCCTGCAGATTTTTGCGGTACTCTTTGTCTTTCTTGGTATTGCCCTTGATATTGTCAATGGCTTCTTTTTGCTGTCTTGCGTTTTCCGCCTGCTGACGTTTTTCCTTTTCGCCGGTGATCTCATCGACGATATCCACGCCGTTTTCCTTCGTGTTTTTCGGCAGTTTGTCAACGGCTTTCGTCTGCATCTCCTTGAGTTTGGAAGGCGACATATCGCCGGCAAAAGAGGTGGGCGCGTCCTTGTCAATCCAACCCTTTGCCTTGCACATCGTGTTCAAATGCGAACAAAACTTGTCAAAAGATGCCATTTGCTTTTCGAGATCGGTTTTATTGTCGATTTTGGAAAGCATTTTCTCGTAAGCTTTTTCTTGGAATTCCTGCAACTCTTTTTGAAAGTGATTGCGCTGTGCGTCGAGATCGTTTCCGGCGCCCTCTTTCCAACGAGAGGTCAGATATTTTTCAATTCCGGCGGCAGAGAAGGAAACGCCCTGCTCTTGGTTGAGCGCCGAAACGTGTGCCGAAAAGCTCTTCGAGATTTCGTTATCCTGTTTTTGTCTGTTGGCGGTATATTGATCGCCGATGGCTTTTCTTTCGTTGGGTTGTTGTGCTTTCGTCGGCAAAGACAACAGCGCGTTCGTCTGCATATCCTTGATTTCGGAAGGCTGAAGTCCGCCGAACGCGGGGTAGGGCATATCCGCCAACGCCGGGTTGGAGGCGGTGAAATAATCGAATTGCGCCTTCAGGTATTCCTGCGTTTTTTCCGAAACTTCGGGGAAGGTTGCACCGGCTTTTCCGCTTTTGCGGGCGGCGGCGGTCGCCGACATGGCGCTTTGCATCTCGGATTTGGCATGCTCGCGGAACATCTTCTCGAACATGGGGGCTTTGAGTTCCGGGGAGAGTTTTTCAAGCGATTCGAGTGATTTTTGGAATTCGCCGAGCTGTTCGGTATCGACTTTTTTGCCTACCGTTGCGGCGTGAATGCCGCCGACGTATTCCATACGGCTTTTCAGCTGTTCCGGCGTCGGTTTTTCCGCCTTCGGTGGCTCTTTTTTGGTTTCGTCAAGTTTCTTTTCGGTTTCTTCCTTGGCGGTTTCGTCTTTGGTTTTGACCTCGGTCGATTTGACCGCTTCGGCTTTTCCTTCCAAGATTTCCGCCTTGCTTGCCTCCTCTGCCGTCACGGTCGGCTGTTCGTTGACCGGGGCTTCGGTTTGCAGCGTCTGTGCGTTCTTTTCTTTTTCTTTATCGGGATTATTGTCGGTATTCTCGCCGCTCTGATTGTCTTCCGGCTCTTCGGGATAATTGTTCTCGTCGTTTTGCTTTTCTTTTTTCTCTTCTTCGACGGGCGTTTCTTCCTCGTTTTTCTTGACGTCCTCTTCGGCTACGGGCGGTTCCTCTGCCACGCTGGCGCGCGAGGGGTCAACCGGCGCTTTTTGCTCGTTTTCAATCTCACCGAAAAGGTTGTTTACGTCGTTTATGGAAACGTCGTAAATATTGTCGAAAACGCCGCGGTTGTTCAGCGATGTTTTTTGCGCCTCCAAATTGCCGCTCTGTCTGAGTGCGTATTCGCCGGCAAGCAGTTTGCCGATGGCACGGTCGTAGGCTTCTTTCGCATCTTCTCCTTCACCGTACTTGGCTTCCGCTTTTTTCAGATTTGCCTCTTTTTTGGCATCCCCGAAATACTTTATCAGTTCCGTCGAGTCTTTGCCTTTGAGCGCTTCGATTTCGGCGCGCGCGAACTCTGCCTGCTTTTCGGAAATGGTGTTTTCTTTTCTTGCCTGTTCTTCCGTTTTGGCGGATTCTTCGACTTTGCTCCAATCGGTATCGGAATTATGGATATCCTCGCTCAGTTTTTGGCAATCTTTGGGATCGATGCCGAAACTCATACGATTGGCTTCCGTATTGTTTTCGACATATTCTTTTCCGCCGGCATCTTTGCCGTTGACGAGCGCCTGATGGCAGGCAAGCAGCGTCGCCAGAGCGCGGTCGCGCTGCGGACCGAATACGTCGGGGTTGTTTTTATAATTGGCGCTGTCAGTGACAAGGGCACTGTGCGCATGGTTATAAAGCTCGATCAAGTCGCCCGTCGACAGTTTGCCGACGTTCCCCGCGATTTCCTTGGCAAGGAGCGCCTGCTTATCGGTAACGGTCTTATAACCGCCCGCCGTCGGACCTTTCGGCTCTTCTTTCTCTTGGGTCGTCTCTTCGGGCTTCTCTTCGGTCACGGGTTGCGTATTGTCGCTGAGCGTCTCTCTGCCGAGATCCTGTGCCGTGGGGGCGTCGGATTGGACCGAAGGTCTATCGGCCTGCAGATCCTCGTTTTGCGACGCGTCGTTGTCGTTTGCGTTGCTATCCGCCGACGAGCCGTTCGTCTCATCCACCGGTTTTTTATTCTGTTTTTCGTTCTTTTTTTCGTCTTTGTGAGCCATAATGTTTTATGAATTCGGTTCCCCGAATAATTCTTTCACTTTATTTGAGGCAATAATCTCAATGCCGTAACGGGAGCTGGGACCCGTGATAATGAAAGCGTGACCTCTCTCGTTGTTGACGATTTGGTCCTGCTCGACGCGGTTGATGCGTCCTGCCTTTTCGTACAGCGTACAAAGGTCGTCCATATCGTTGGGTGCCAAAGCAAAAATGAAGGAATACTGACAAGCGTTGATAATCGCGGTGGATTTTCTGACGATCTCGGCGGTACCGACAAAGTCCTTGATGTTCTGGGTAATGACGATCTGCATACCGTTGTATTTACGAATACGCTTGGCAAGCTGATACATGAAGTCAAGGGCGATGGGATACTTCGGATCGATGAAGACGTGGGCTTCGTCGATAGCCACTACGATTTTACGGTTGGTCTCGTGCTTGAGGTTGAACTCGCGGTTTTTAATGATTTCGTTGTCAAGCCATTTGAGGACGAGCAGCATCTGCGCGTTGGCGGTGACGCCGTTCTTGTTGGCAAGCAGGGATTGGAAGTTAAACACCGTGAAGTTTTCTTTGACCGTCAAAGTGGACGGACCGTTCCAAAGTTTGGCGTTTCGTCCGCCTCTTGCAAATTTGCTGATATAGTTCGAGAGAATACGAAGATTGGTCACGTCGTATTCGATGGTCGCATGTTCGAGTTTCTCTTCAATCAAGGCGGCAAGGTCGTCGAAAATCGGATAATCTTCCGGCTTCACTTTGGAAAAATCGGTATCGGAGCCGATGTTCTTTTTCGCGTACAGTTCCACAATAATGTTGTTCAAATACTCAAACGCCGAGGATTCAATGCCCGCCAAAATGACGCGGAAGAATTCCTCAAGGAACTGCAAATGTACGGAAAAGTTGTCAACTGCCGACTCTGCACCGTCTTCATCGGCATCCAGCGTCGTCATAACGTGGAAAGGATTGATACGGCCGTGAACGGCGGTTCCGACGTCAATCAAACGTCCGCCGAGGTTCTTGGCAAGAATCTGATACTCGTTCTCGGGGTCCAAAATGAAAATCTTACTGTTCTCGGCGGCAAGACCGGACAGAAGGGTTTTCGTCGCGTAGGATTTACCGGAACCCGACTTACCCATGATAACCATGTTGGAGTTGACGCGCTCGTTGTTTCTCTTGAAGAAGTCAACGACGACGGGGAAGCCGTTGCTCTGACCGAGAATAACGCCCTTGTCATCCATGACGGAGGAGAGCACGAACGGAAATACGGCGGCGACGGAAGAGGAGTGAATGGCACGTCCGTATTCCGGCATCGCATCGTAACGGGAAACCGTCGAAGAAATCATCGCGCGGTTCTGTTTGCAAATGTTGGAGGAAAGTTCGAAGCCCTGTTCCGAGAAGATACGGCGAATCTTCTTTTTGAGATTCTTCTTATCTTCTTTTTCTTTGCCGACGCGGTTATAAACCGTGACGTGAAGGGTGACTTTGAAGAGCGATTCGTTGTCGTTGGAAAGCAAGCGAAGCACTTCCACAAGCGTATTGACGTGGGTCTGTTTGTCGATCATCGAGCTGGCTTTGAAGGAGTCTTCGCTTTGGCTGATGAGTTCCTGCAGCGAGCGGTCAATCATCTTGACGGCGTGGGTTTTGTCGATGGGTTCGAGGTTCATCACGACCTTGGTGTCGCGGATGTTGAAAAGCTGATAGCCCCAAGCGTTGAGGACGTTCAAGGGGAAGTTTCTGATGGTGTAGTTATACTGTTCCACACCGTCCACGATAGAACTTTTCGGCGTAAAGGTGACACTCTGCGGCACGATCCAGCGCAAAAACTCTTCGTAGTGAAGGTCGTCGGCGTCGTGCTCGTTAAACTGATCGGTATAGGTGTATTTCAAGAAAACACCGAGTCCCTTGTCATCGAGGATTCTCGAGGTCATGCCGGCTTCGAGAAAATCGGACATGGCGCCGTTCAATACTTCGCGGATGGCGCTTTGTTCCTTATCGTAAACCACGAGGTAGTAGAAAGGCTTTTTGATGATGGCGTTTTCGTTGAGATTTTTGTAGGTGCCGAGGCGGTCGTTGATGATGCGGATACGCGTCGCCATCTCCTCCGCCGTAATGCTGTCGGCTTCCCCGAGTTTTTTGAGGGCGTCGATTTTCTTTTCTTCTTGTGCAATATAATCGTCAAAGCGAAGTTTGCGATCGACCTTGACGATGCTCGCCTGCGTCGTGCCGTTGATGGAACGAATCGTTTTGCCGAAGCAATCGTCGATGATCTGATCCTGGCGATAGCCGGAAATCAAACGAAATTCACGCGGGTCGATTTCGAGAACGCCGGCGTAGTAATCGTTATACACGATGTAGCCGTCGCGGATGTCCTTGAAAGGCACGAAGAAATCGATGCTGTTCGCGGAGTTGTGAAAGTCACTTGAATACTTTTTCACCGAGAACAGATATTTCATTCCCGTGAATAGGAACATATAGAAATGCGAGCCTTCGTAGGGGAAGTAAAGACCGATGAAAAGACAGAGAACGATGAGCATCAAAAGCAGACGGACGAAGCCGAGGTTGGTTAAGAACAGAAGAAGCAAAATGCCGATGCCGACAAGTCCGATTAAGACGTCGGGTACGGATACGTTCTTGAAAAATTCAAGTTTGACTTTTGCGGTTCTCGGAATAATTCTCATACGTTATCACCCCTCCTTCTTGTCGTCGTTGTTTTGTTGCTGGTTTTGGTCGCCCTGCTTGATGGCGTTATTAACCATGTCGTTGCCTTCGCCCTGTTTCTTGTCGTTGTCGTTCGGGTTTCCGTTCTGTTCGCCGTTTTCGAGGGCATCTTTGAGTTCTTGCTGTTTGTCGTTGTTGTAATCCGGCGATTTGTTGTTGTCGGCGCCACCGCCGCCACCGCCGATATTACCGTTCAGACGGTTGGTATCGTAACTCGTGTCGATGCCCAGTTTGTTGAGCATCGAGTTACCGAGTTTCTGTTGCAAGTTGTCGAGTTTACGGTCAACCGCACCCTTGAGGGCTTTGCCTGCAAAGCGGGCAGCCGCACCGACGGGGTTATATTTCATGGCAGCACCGAAGGCCTTGCCGGCGAACTGACGTCCGGCTTCTCCCGCGGGGTCATTGAGATCCGCACCGCCGCCGGCAGCAAGAAGGTCGGCAACGAGAGCAGAGGTTTTCTTCATCGTTAAGGAGCCGCCGAGAATGATCAAAATCTTGGCAACTCGGTTCAAAAGTTTATAGCCTGCGACCGTGTCCGCAAAGAAGAGAATGGAATCCGAGGACACGAGGGCACAAAGGAGAATGTAAAAGTTGATGGCAATCAAAGTGCCGTAAGCCGATAGGAATTTGACTAAGACTTTTTCGCGCCACTGCTTAAAGCGCGCACCGTCGTCCAAGACGCTGGCGGCGACGGTAAAGGGAGCGGCGATATAAAGAATCATGATGGAGATGGCACGCTCTACGAAAGAAACGAGCGTCTCGCCGAGGCTCTTGAGAACGATCCAACCGACAATCCAAGACATGATGAAATCAAAGTCCTTGATTTTGATGACGGTCTCGGCGTGGGAAATCCACCAATAATTGAGTTCGCCGGAATAAAAAGGTTCAAACGACACGGAGTCGCTGAGTTTAGCGTCTTCACCGAAAGCGGCGAAGAGGAAAGCACCGATGGAGGTCGAGCCGTTCATCGTGGCTTGATAAATGGCATTCATAAAGGTGTTAAGAGAATAGATGAGCGCTATCATGATCGTCGGGACAAGCAAAAACGTCATGAAGCTGCGGAATGCTTTTTTGCCGATTGTCGCGGGGGAAGCGCCGGGACCCTGCTCTTTCGCAATGCTTTTCAAAATCGCAAAAATCGTGAACATGATAAGAGCGATGAAAGCCAAAATCACGCAAGATCCAAACATTTTCTTGAGTTGTTCCGAGGTAATTAAGTACGTCAAAAAGTCGGTCTTGCCGCCGTCAACCGTGACGGGATCAATACCGAGTAAAACCTTTGCGCAATCGACCAAAAGGTCGGAAAAACGGAAGAATGCGCAGGATATCTTAAATAGAAACTCCCAGAACCAATCAAACATGAAGTGTTTCCCCCTAAATTTATACGACGCGAAGCATCAGATTGTTCGCACGGAAAGCAATCGGACTCAGCCCGTTCCGTTCCGCACCGGAACAGTTGTTGAGAATTTTTATGTAGAAGTACTTGTCTTCTGCAATGTCCATACGGGTGGACGTGGTATCGCCAGAAACCCATTCTTCCACGAAGAACGAACTCCACTTACCGCGCTCGGCGTAGGCCGAACCCTTGGCAATCAGTTGCGTTAAGCCTGCCTCGGGCGTGGTTTCGTATTCCGAAACGTACTTGTATTCCGACTCGGTCACGAAGCCGCCGACGTTCTTTTTGACCGAAACCTTGTTGTACGGTTTGTCAAATTGGCAAGTGTATTGGGCGCTTGTCGTGCTGCCGCCTTCGGTGGCGGAAAGCGTAAAGGTGACCGTGGCACCCGTCGCGGTTTTGATTTGCGTGTAGGTCGCAGAGTTGCCGTTTCCGTCATCGACCTTTCCGTACCCGTCAAAGTTCAACTGTTCAACGGTCACAGCCAAACCGTCGGACGTTTTCTTTTCATAACGGCCGGCGTACGGATGCTGATTGATGTTCGGAAAATACTCCGTCACGTAATCAGAGGAAAGATAAATTTCCATACTGACGCGTCCGTCGAATTCTTTTTCCGTCAAAAACCAAAACGAAAGGTCATCGGCGGTGATGTCGTCGAGATTTTCAAAAATGATGTACTTATAGTAATCTTCCGGCATCACGGTTTTGTTGTCTCTTTGCGTTTCCTTGTTGGTGATCTCGTCGAGATCATACTTTCGGATCTCGGGGAATTTACTGTTCGAGGAACTGACGAAGCAAATGTCGCCGAAAGCAGCGTAAAACGCCTCCTCGTCTTCGAAATCCCCAAGATCCGTGCAAGAAGAAAGACCAAACAGACAAAGCAGCGCAAGAAGCGCCGAAATAAGGCGCTTTAGGCTTTTACTCATGAAACGGAAGAGGTGTACCAAGCGGAAAGAACGTTGGCACCGACGTTAAGCATAATGAGAAGAGCGAAAATCAAGATGTAACCGATAATGGAGTTTTTCAAACTTCTCTTGGCTTTCTCGTGTTCCTGAGGATCGTCGGAAGTTGCGAATTTAACGCCGACGAAGATGCACCAGATGGCACCGAGCGCGCCGACAACGGAAAGGAGAACGGGAACGATTTCCTGACACATTTCGATAACGGGGTTGGCAATTTTGAAAAGATCGGACTGAGAGATGGCAAGGTAAAGAGATGCAAGCATAGGTGGTACTCCTTATTTTTTATATTTTTTATTATTATAACGCGTAAGGGAAGACAACATAGTGACAAGGGGGAGTGGAAAATCCCTCTCCCTTACTTGTCGACTCTCGACTTGTTGCGGTAAGTCATACCGGCAAACAGACCTGCCACGATGACTACCATCATGAAAATAATCAACACGCTTCCGGCGGTGTTGGCAACGTGCTTTTTCGTGAAGGCAAACGATACTTCGTTTTCCGCACGGTTCTTGACGACGACGACGTACTCGCCCTCGTCGGAAATTTCCACTTTCTCGCCGTCGTATGCGATTTCATACACGGTTGGCTTAGAAGAACCGTTGTGGTAGACGTACACTTTATCGTCCTTCTTGGTGTTGGCGATCAAAACGCTCTCGATGGTGGCGCCGCCGTTTTCCACGCCGTTCAAGGTCGCTGTCGGCAACGTTTCGGAGATGTCGAGGGTAAAGGTCGTCAAAGCGCCGGTAAGGTCGGAGTTCATCACGATCGTATAAGTGCCGGCTTTGTCAAAGACGAAATGGTTCACACCGCCGTCTTCGTTGATGACACTCGAGTTCATGGATACTCGTCCGCTGCCGGTAGCAGTGTACCAAATATCGGTAAAGGAATAATCCTGCGGCTCGTAGAAGTCGAGACGGTTGATCTCGTGGGTGTAAACGTAGAACGAGAAGAGACTTTCGTTTCCGGCTTTATCGGTAATCACGACTTCCCATTTACCGTTTTGCTGGAAGTTGAAGCCGTCGCCCTCGCCCACTTTGACACCGTTGAGAAACGCGACCTTGATCGTGGCACTGTCGCCGTTTTCCTCCTGGAAGAGCACGTTGTCCGAATTGGTGACCATGCCGTTTTCAATCTTCTTGCCGTAACGGCCTTCGCGGAAGGAATAGGAAACAACGCTGTCTTTCGTAATGGTGAAGTAGTTGTAGTTTCCGGCAATGTCGTGAGCGAAGATGACGTAGTTTCCGTCTTTCTTCAAAGCGCCGCCCTCCGGGAACTCGATATACTCGCCGCCCTCGGTCTGATAGAAGCAAGAGGCGCCTTCCGTATATACGACGCGGATGTTTTCATTCGTCATGAGAACGCCGTTTACGTTGACGGAAGAAACCGACGGGTCAAGCTCGAGCTGAATGTCGGTGCGATAAAGGACCGCCGTGAAGTGATACGAGAAGCCGTATTCGTCGAGATACTCAATTTCATAAGCCACGCGTCCCTTGGCTTCGCTGTTGACGAACGAAATGGTGCGAGGGCAGGTGCTTATCTGACCGTCCACCGTGAAAATATACTGCTCGGCGTCGGTCGTAAAGTACAGGGAGCTGTTGGAAATGAAGTTGATCTCGGGATTTTGCGCGTCTTCGAGCGAGAAGGCTTCCGCTTTCTCGGAAAGAGACGTCATACGCGACAGGTTGAGTGTCGGGGTTTCGCGGTAGTGAACCGTAACGGCGGCACGGTTGCCGTGGCTGTCACGGAATACGACGGTGTAAACGCCGTCGCCGGCAAGACCGACGCAGCGCTGATAAACGCCGTCAACCTCTGCCACTCTATCCTCGGATGCCGAAATCTCGTCAAGAAGAACCAATGTCTGTGCACCGCTCTTTTCGATGGCAATGTAGGCAATGTCATACTGATCCAGCAAGGTGCTGTTGATGGACACTTTTTCTTTGGAATAGTTTTCGGTGTAACGAAGAGCGTTCGTTTGTTCGTTCAAAATGATGTTGGAGGGCAATTTCAACGACTGACCGAGAATGCTGATCTGACGGGTCACCACGTTTCCGTACTGGTCGGAAATCACGACGGTGTAATCGCCTTTTTCATCGAAAATCAGCGTCACGGCGCCGTTCTTTTCTTCGGTCTTCGGAGAGAAAATGACGCCTCCGCGGTAAACTTTGAACGTAATGCTGCTGTCGTCACGGAATGCCACCGTAACGAGTTTGTTGGCGTTGATGTCGCACACTTCCGACGTCGCAAACTGTCTTTGCCATCCGTCGAGATACTCGGCGACGGTCGAGACGAGAAGCGAGTTGGAAACGGCGAGTCTATACACCTTTTCGTTGCCGAAGACGTTGACGGTTTTAACGAAATAATAACCGTCGCCTTCTCCGTAGTACGGTTCCACCGTGACGGTGGGATCGACAGAATAGAGGTAATGATACTGACCGGGCGTCATGGTCTTGGAGTAAGAAATCAAAACGGCGGTAATGTAAGGATCGTCGATGGAATCGAGATTGACGGAGAGTTTGTTGCCGTTGGCGTATTTCCACTGGCCGACGCCCATCTCCTCTTCCTTGATTTCGATAGGACCGTTTTCATTTTCCAGTTCCACGCTCGACTGATAAAGGGAAAGCACCGTCTTGTAGTACGAAGATTCAAAAGAGCCTTCGGTTTGGGTGACTTTCATTTCGGAGGTGACAACCGCGGAAGCATCCGTCGGCGCATTCAAAAGAATCGTCACGGTGCCGTTCTTGTTCCACGTAGCGGTGATATACATACCGAGTTTGTCCATGCCGCTTTCGATATCGTTATCGAAATGATAGATGACTTTCGGGCTGTCTTTCACGGCCTCTTGGAAAGTGAATACGGCAACGGGTTCGACGTCTTCGCCGACCGATACGTTGACGACGGTTTTCGGAATCATTTGTCCTTCCGCATCCAATTTATAATCGCCCACGTAATATCCCTCGGGGATGACGTCCCCTGCCTGATACGTTTCGTAAACGACGACGGACGTTTCGTCGATGGCGTAGCGGTAAAGATAAATACCGTCGTCCTCGATTCTCAAGCCGATAAAGCGGTAGCCGGTAACGGGCTTCAGTTTTTCCACACCGTCTTCCTGCACGCGAACTTCGTCCTGATAGGAGAGAAGAATCTGAATGTCGGAATCACGGGAGATGGTGACGGATTGCGATTTGTTACCGTACTGCGTGTAGGTAAAGTTTTGGGAATCGCGATAGTAGTTGCCGGTGCTGAACTTGGTCGATCTGTCCTGATATGCGGGATCCAAATCGGTAAAGGCGAACCAAGTGTTGCTGACAGAGAGACCGTCGTCGCCCTTGTCTTTGGTCGTCTGTATCGACGAGGCATAACGGCGAAGCGCACCGGTATCGTCTTTGACACCGTCGACGTAATAGCGAACGTCATCGGTTTCATAGTAGAAGCGGATGACGGATTCGGCGCCGCAGTTGTCGGTGACGGTAATGACGTAAACGCCGTTTTGCGTAAAGAGGTCACTGTGAACGAAGAAGGTGTTGACGTCACCGACGAGCGCGTCGCTGACATCGTACTTGCCTTCATAGACGGTTTCACCGTTGAAGTCCACTTTGACGGAGGTGAACTTTCTCTCTTCGAATTTCAAAAGGAAGAGCCACTTCTCTTTGACGATGGGGTCGCCGTTTTGGTCGAGAATGATTCTGCCGGCGGCGTCCGTCTCGTAAATGTAATCGTAGGTCGGTTCAACGGTTTGACCGTCTACCGCGTAAACGACCTCGTTGCTCGGCGTGTTCGAGAAGGTGAAAACGGAACGGTTGCCGAGAATATCAAACGCCGTAATCGTGTACTGTCCGTACTCCGACAGGTGGTTGAAATTGACGGTTCCGTCGGCGGTTTCGTAATCTCCGTCCTCGCGGTATTCGCCGTCATAGATGACTTTTTTGTCAAGTTCTATTTTCAAACGGCTGATACCCGAGTTGTCACGAAGCGTCAAACGTGCCTCCGACGTGAAGATGGATGCGCCCGAAGGAACGCGCAAGGTCGAAGAGGAAAGCATCGAGAAATCGATACGCGTCGGCGTGATGACGTCACCCGATTCGTAATCGTCCCCGAGTTCCAAGAACGAAAGCATCGCGTCAAGCTGTGCGCGGCTCTCGAAGGAATACTGATCGTATTCGACCTCGATAATCGGCGACACCGTATCGACGATGACGTTGTAAATAACGTAAACGTTGGGATGAGAAACGTAGGAAAGTTTGACTTGGAAATTGCCGAGTTCTTTCTGCGTCACGGCGGTGTTGTTAAGACCGGAGGTGCTCTTGATGAAGTCCTCTTCTTCCAGACCCGACAGAAGCTCGTATTTGATGCCTGCCGCCGTTGCGAAGGAGAAGGACAGCGGCACCGACGTCACGACGTTGTAGGTGACGGAGTCCACCGCAATCAGTTTGGCGTAAGAAGAATACTCAAGTCCGACGGGAGGAGTCGATCCGTCCCCGACCGTGCGTTCTTCGCCGGTGGTTTTCCAAGTGATGGGAGGAATTTCACGGGAATATTGAATGCCTTCCAAAAGGAATTCCACGCCGAAACGGTCAACCACGTGAATCGAGTAAATACCGTTTTCGGAGAAGGTTTTGCTCTTTGCGTACTTGGTATCGATGGTGATGCCGTTACGCTTGATTTCGTAGACGGAAATCTGATTTTCGTCGCGGAAGTTGACCTTGACAACGACGCCGTTGTCCTCCGGCGTTGCGGTAACCGTCATCGCTTTCGAGACGATTTCCACCGTGAAGGAATAGTTGTTGCCGGAACGGTCCCACACTTCGACGGTGTAAGTACCTTCTTCTTTGATGACGGGGTTTTCAAGACGCAAATCGTCAACCGTCATGGCGTAGATCGGCGTAAAGGAGTTGTTGCGGAAAACGACGACGTAGGCGTATTTATCGACTTCTTCGTTGGCGGTGGAGTTACCGACAACGCCGTAGGTGCCGATGCCGCGAAGCGTGAAGGAGACGGCGTGGATGGCAAGACCGCCTTCCGAGCCGGTGGTGAAATACTTGGTAGCGGGGACGGTTTTTCCGTTTTCGTTGTAAACCGAGTATTCGAAGTTAAGCTGCGGTGCGTCTTTGTCGATATAGACGTAGGTGAAAGCGTAGCCGTTTTCATCCACTTCGAGGACGGTATACCGTCCGGAAGGAGCCGTCGTATTCGACACCGTCTTTTCGTCTTTGCCGACGGAAAGGAGGATCTGACGGTAAACCGAGTTGATTGCCTCTTTGACAAGAATGTTGTCGCCGGAGGGAACTTTGCCCCAAACGCCGGCATAATCACCGTCGTACGCGGAGATGTACACGTTGGTGTTATCACCGACGTTCAAAAGCGACGTGGAGGCGAGTTTGTATTCGTTGGTTACGTCGACGTAAACGGGATTTCCTTCCCAATCGCGGATGACGTTGCCGCCGGCATCCTTTTTCACCGTCTGTTCGGTGAAGAGGACGGTCGCGTCGTAAATCGCCGTATCGCCCTGGAAAGAAATGCTCTTGGTGTAGAGAGAACCGCAGTTGGACTTAGTCACGTCGGAAATCGGTTCGTAGCGAACGCAGGAAACGGGAATGCTCGGATTTCCGTATTTGTTCAGGTTGTCTTCGCCGGTCAAAACGACGGTCTCTCCCGTCTGCATGATCGTATCAACGACCGATTGAATGGCGTTGTACAGATCGGGGCGGAGGTTGTCGATGTCGATGGTCGGCGTGACCGAACCGTCGCTGAAGTAGTAGTAAATCCAAGAGGTCGAACTCGTGTTGCCGGGTGCCCAGGTTTTAATTTTGTAACGAATCCACCACTGACCGACTGCCGCGGTTCTGCCTTGGCTCACGTCGGTTTCGCTGCGCATGCCGCCGTTTTTCTGGTTCAAACTGTCGGCTATGTCCTGCTTTGGAATTTGATAGAGATAAAGATCCTGATATTCCTTGAAGAGAAGATACTTTCTCGCAATCTCCTCGGAAGAGAAGGTCAAGGAGCCGGGAACGTTGACGGTCGAAGAATCGACGGTTGCGTAGTAGTTCTTCGCATAATTGCCGTCTTCGAGTTGCTGATAATAACAGGTTTCGGCGGGGAGTCTGAAGACTTTGTTGATAAAGACCTTTCCGTCGTTCAAGGCTTCGATATTGGCGGTTTCGTTTTCGCCGTTTCCGATATAGAACGTAGCGGAAGGGGTGTATTTGATTTCGTTTCCGTTATCAAAGGAGAAGTAAATCTCATAATAACCGCAAAGGTCTTTGACGTCCGCTTGCGTATACGACGTCAGTTCGATCGTGTCAAAATAGGTGCCGGAGGCATTGGTGCCCTTGCCGGCGAGCTTCCACGAGAACCAGGACGTATACTGTGTGACGGGATTGTCGGAAGCATCCAAAAGCGACGCGGCGTTGCTGACGAACGCGCCCTGTTTATCGACTTCGACTTCCTTTTGGACTTCTCCCTCTTTCACGGTGACTTTCGTCTTGACGGTTTTGCCCCATGAAGACAGTTTGTGTGTCTCGCAGTCGGTCGTAGAATCGGCGGTTATCGTGGAATTCGGTTTTTTGATATGGACCTTGACTTGATAGCCTGCCGTCTTCAGTTCGCTCAGAAGGATGATGTAATTCGACGGGAAGGTATATTTGACGTTAAAGGATTTGCCGGCACCGAACACGTTGATCGTTTCGTCGATCGACTGACCCGTCTTGGTGTCGCAAAGAACGTTGTATTCTTTTTGGTTGCTCTGCGGATAGGATACCGTCGCGTCCTTAATGTCACGGGTATCAAAGAACGCGTACTGATCGCTGAGGTAATCCTTACCGGCGGTGAATGCCGCCGAGGTCGGCTCTTTGGTGTTGCCGGCTTCGTCGGTCGTTTGAAAGCCGAAGAATACTTTCTTGTACTCAACGTCGCCCACGGACAAATCAAAATCGTTGAAGCCGCCCGACTGATATCCGATTTCGATGCGGTAGGTGACTTTCGTAATATAGGTGGCTTTTTTATCGGCATTGGAAGAATCTTTGGCGATAAAGAGGTCCGTCGTCTGAACGGTTTTGTCTTCCGTTAGGTTTTTTGACGAGAACTTGAACTGATAGACGTAATCCTCTTTCGTCGCAACGACCAGCGCCTTCAAACCTCTTGAGTTGGTCTTTCCGTTGTAAAGATTCTTGGTGGTCAACTGGCTCGAGGAACCCCAAACCGACTCGGTGCCGTAAACCAGCGACAGACTGTTAATCAGAATGTTGTTCTCGGAATACACGGTTTCGCTGTGCTTGGCGCTGTCGAAAATGTTGTCACCCGAACAGGAAAGGTAATCGCCCGTATGGTCGACGGTAAATTCGATGTATTTGGTCTTGGACTGAGAAGCAAGCGTCGGCGTGCCGCTCTGTACCTGAATGTTCGTAACCGCCTCGGGACTCTTGTCGAAATAGAAAGGTCCGCAAAGACGTTCGTCCACTTTTCCGAAGGCAGTGACCGCTTTTACCCACAGATAAACCGTACCTTCGAGGGACGCCGTGGCGTTGTAGGTTCTCGCGGTGCTGTTGGTGGCAACGATACGTTCGTTTTCGGTATAGGACGTCGGACGGGGAATCTCGGTGTCGGCGACGCCGTTCATGTCTTCCGTCCAGTGTGCGTAAACCGCCACGTCGAGGCCGTTTTCATTCAGCATGATCTGTGCCGTATGGTTCTTGGCGGTCTTGCCGGACAGAGAGTCTTTGATGTCCGAAATCGTAGGTGTTCTCGGGTCAATGCTCTTGGTGAGTTTCAGAGTAACGGGACCGATCAGCGCAGTGACGTTTTTCGCGCCGGAGGTCAGTCCGCCGTAGGATTTGGCAACCGACCAGCGGGTGCCCTTTTCTTTGGTGATGATGTCGTTGGATTTGCTGACGCCGGCGGTGACGGTGCTGGAGTTGCTCTTTTTCGAGGTCACGTGAATTTCCTCGGTGGAAGAGAAGTCAACGACTTGGTCGGCGTAGGTCATATAGTAAACCTGAACCTGCGTGACGACGGCAGTCGAAGGCAGATTTTTCAGTTCGTAGGAGAATACCCACGTGTCGGTACCGTTGCCGTATTCGTATTTGAATTTCACGGCGTTGGTGGCGGTTGCACTCGTCAAGTTGACGTTGTTCAAAGCACAAACGAGTTCCGGCAGGTTATTCGAGGCAAGCTGCATCGGCTCGTTGAAACGAACCATGATGCGCAGGGTGTCGTCTTGTGTCTTCGTGACTTTAGAAGTATCTTCAATATAAAGACCTTTGATTTCCACGGGACTGTCGTCGCGGAAGTAAAGACGCAATTTGGCGTTTTTGATTTTTCGGTCTTCACCGTATTTTTCACGCTGACCGGTCATACCGATCCAGGCGGGAGAGCCCTCGATTTTGTAGGCGTAACAAGTGCCGCTCTCGACGTCGCGGTCCTTGACGACGGTGCGGTACTTTTCAAACTGATAGGTGTTTTCTCCGGTTTCCAGTTCGGAGTAATCGCTGCCGTAAATGGATTTTTCGCCGTATGCGCTGAAGTTGATGTCTTCGTTGGAAGGATAACCGTCCATTTCGTACATAACGACGCCCATTTTCCACTTCAGCATCAAATCTTTATCGTTGATACTCGTGGCTTTTTCGTAGCCTTCGTACGTCAAACCGGCGTAGGAATCTCGCTGGGACGCATCGGGACCGTTATGTGTGCCGTATCCCGAGAAGTAGTAGTGACCGAGCCCGGTATCGATAACGTCCGCGGCAAAACGAATGCCGAGCGCCGTATTGATATAGGCTTTCGAGGTGTCAACGCTGTCTCTCGGCATGGAGACGTCGCTCAGAGAGAAGATGGCTTCGGTGCCGTACCAGAACAGCTGCCAACCGTCGCTGATCCAAGAATACGGCTCGTAGTGTTTAACGGGAAGCGTGCCGATGGCGTGATCGTAGTACACGTTTTTACCGGTCGATTTGTCCGCCGTATGGTAAACCGTAGCCCCCTGCACGTCGTAGATTTCGAATCCGAAAGAACGGGCGTTGTACGCGGTGTCGGAAGGGGCCTGATTGCCGTAAACTTCCGTCGTATACAACTCGCCGATACTACTGCTGTTCCAATCGATTTTTCGGTAGGTTTTCGACGTGACGTCACGGTTGTGGTAAAGACCGTAATCCGTGGCGGTTACCACGACGCTGAAATCGTAGTGCGACTCGTTTGAGCCTTTCGTAAAGGTATGCGTACCGCTGATGGCGGTATAGTCGCCCGTCGAAGCAATCGCCGACAGGTCGTACGTACGGTAGGAGAACGTGATATCGCTCGGTAAAACGATACCGTCGGAGAAAGCGGAATCTCCGTAGTCTTTTCCGTTTACGATGATGGACACGCGGAAGCCGTCTTTTCCGTTTTGCGGATACGCGCGCACTTCTTTATTAGTAAAATACGTGTCCGTCGTTTTGCTGTTCAGCGGCGTCACTTTCAATTCTATCGACGTGATAGGGGTTGACGAAGCAGCCGTCAAGGCTGCTACACCGGCGGCAAGCGTTTCGATACCGAAACCGGCAATAAACACACTCGCCGTCAAGAGGACGGTCAATGCCATCGCCAAAACCCTTTCACATTTCTGTTTGATCTTCGTTCTTATCATTTTTTGTTTCCTTTTTCAGCGGTATTCATTGTAGATGCCATCCCGCGGTAGAAATCGGTGAGGTCGGCGTCCCTATGCTCGGCTTTGAAAGCCAGCCATTGACGCAAAAGTTCTTTTTCAAAGTTATTTTCAACGGGGATTTCTTCGTTTTGTGTTTGCGGTTGTTCGGATTCCGTCTCGGGGGATGCCTCCTCGACGGCTTTTCCGCCTGCCTGTGCGTTTTCCTCTTGCGTTTCGGCAAAAATCAGTTTGTTGCGGGCGGACGCTTCGTAAAGCACGGCGTTTTCGTCAAACAGACGCTCGGTGTCGGAGGTGTCCATTTTTCCCATATGGTAGAACGGAACGTTGAAGGAAGGTGAGAAGTGCGTTTTGAGGGGGAAGTTACCGAACGTGACGATAATCGAGTGACCGATGTCGCCGGGGTGATTCAGTCTTTGAAGTTCGGAAGGATAAATAAGAGGACGTACCTGCGTCTGGCTCGAGACGTTGACGTCGGTGCCCTGGGTCGAGCCGGACGTCGAAGTCGTGACGACGGTGATGTTACCGCAAAGTTCCGAGTACTCTTTGCAGGTGTTCATATCGTTGGAACCGATAAACATCTTAACGCCGCAGTTACCTTTGACGATGTCGGCGACGGTATCGCCGTAGACGTTATTGAGCTGTGCGTAGGACTGAATGATCATCGTAAACCAAATTTTTCTCGAACGGCCTACGGTGATGAACTTATCGAATTTTTCAATCTTCGGCATATTACCGAACTCATCCATGATGAAGTAGACGTTTCGGTCAAGCGAAAGGGATTCTTTCGCGGATGCCACTTTGATAAGCGTTTTATAAATGTTAAGGATGAAAATGGAAGCAAGGTTGTGACGCGTGTCTTTTTCATCCGGGATTTTCAAGAACAGGGCGGTCGGCTTATAGGCAAGCTGCTCGGAGCTGAAGTCGCTCGTCGAAGTCAGGGCGCAAATGCCGGCGTCGTTGAACAGAGTCAACTTTTCGTAAACGATGGACATATAAGACGCACGGGTCGTTTCGGCACAGTCGCAAACCTGTTTGGAAAGGGAGAGCGCCTTTGAAAGGATCGAACGTCCGGCAAAGTAGTTGCGTAATTCCAGGTAATCGCCGTTGGAATTCTGCAAAATCTTCGCCATGTTGAAGAAGTTGAATTTTTCTTTCGTCATGCCGAGACGCTCGTCGGCGCTGTCCTCCAGCATACCGAGAAGCGTGGCAAGCACGATGGAACGGGCACCCTTTTCCCACATGGGGTCCTTCGGGTTTTCGACGGGAATCAAAATGGATACTAAGTCGTTTAAGTCTTCGTACACTTCGTCGAACACTTTTTTCTTGTGGATTTTGATGCCCTCGACGAGGTGGTCGTACGTGGCGTATGCGGTGCCGCAAAACTCGTACCACTTGCCGCCGTTTTCATACGCTTCGGGCGGGTCGGCAAGTTTGAGTTTGGATTCGCCGACCGGCGTTTTACGCAAGTAGGCGTTGTTGTGACAGAAAAGGTAATCCTGATAGTCGTTCCAAATGCCTTCAAGGGGATTCCAGCGGTAGGAAGAATAGGTGTCACGAAGGTCGATGACCTTGACGTCGTAACCGCGGGATGCAAGGAATTTGGAGTGGAGGTTGAAAAGTTCGCCTTTCGGGTCGGTGACGATCATCGACGAGCCTGCCGCGGTATTGCCGAGCAGCTGAATCATAGGCGATACGAAAGTGGTCGTTTTACCGGAACCGGTGGAACCGATGATGATGGAATGGCAGGGAGACTGGAAGGAAACGTCCATGTCTTTGCCGTTTTGTGTCAATTCCGCCATGACGGGGATACCGTCTTTTTTGACGTTTTTCAGTTTGGAGAATTTATAACTTTTGAAGTTCTTATCCCTCTCGGCTTTGGTCATCCAACGGGAGTTTTCAAGGTTGGACGCCACCTGCTTGAGTTTGCCGGTTCCGCGCAGGCCGCTGCGGGTAAAGCGAAGGATGCGGCGGTCAATGAAGCCCGCGTAAAAAGCGACGAAAGCACAGAAGATAAGGAACGCCATGCCGTAAAAGAGAAGGTCGGAAAACTCGCAAATGCTGCGCAAGAACGTAAACCAGTCGAGTCTTTTAAAATCCAAACCGCTCTTGTAGAGCGCGTAGGCAACGTAACCGAGTGCCAACGAAATGAGCACGGAGGTCGCCACGAACAAGAGTATCTCTTGGAATTTTCCCGACAAAATCTTGTGCGAGAAAAGCACGGTGGTCAAAAGGAAGAACACCGCAAACCAAAAGATGGCCCAACGTACCAACAGCGAAATCGTCTTTACGGTATCGGTGCCGGGGAAGAGCTTATTCACGTATAAAAACGCTATGCTCACGCCGACGGCGAGCACCGCACAGATGATCTGTGCCAAGGTAACGTATCCTATTTTTTTAATCTTGTTCATATTTCTTTCTGCGTTCGCGCTTGCGAATGCTTCCTTTCACGGGTCTCGGTATCCGTGCGTTTTCGGCACGGATACCGTTTTCTTGTAGTTGCGGTTAATGGACTCTGAATGAAACAAGAGACACGACGTAAACGGTTTTATCATGCTCTTCTGTTCCGGTATAGCGGTAACTCTTCTCTTCATTTATTGCGCCTTGCGCTTGGTTACCGGTTTCGCCGGTTTTCTCCCAGTAATTTATCCAAATATCAAAATACTTGGCATCGTCTCCGAGGTCGAGGGTGATGTTATAATATACGGATTTAGGTGCGACAGTAACGTGCGCGTTGATGAAGGCGGTAATTTCCGCCGACGTCAATGCGGTGGCAAGAGAATTTTTGAAGTCGTTACCGGTCTC
Source organism: Clostridiales bacterium UBA1740 (assembly GCA_002315715.1). GTDB lineage: Bacteria > Bacillota > Clostridia > Oscillospirales > CAG-272 > UBA1740. The sequence goes on from DCHY01000019.1 coordinate 80,663, forward strand.
GGTGTAGAAACCGATAAAGGCATAGGTGTTATCCACGACTTTCTGTACGTCCTCGAATTCCGACACGTTTTTAAAATCGCTCGGCCAGTCGACAGAATAGCCTTCCGTCATCATGATTTTCGCTTTTTTCACCGAAAGATTACCGAATTTTACCGTGTTCGGCGTAATCAAGACGGAGAGCCCGGAGTCGGTAGCGGTAAACGCCGTGCCCGTCACAAAGTTGTAACGCAAATACAGGTCTTCCGTTTTGCTGAGGGTGAAGACGGGGTAAACCGTGTATTCTCCGTAGTCGGTGACGCTGTCATAACTGTTCTTGCCGTCGTTGAAGCGGAACTTCAAGTGAGTGGCGTCCGCGAGCGTCGCGGCGTCCGCCTCGGACAAGCCGAGATTTTCGAGTTTTTCCTGCATCTCATCTCGGTAATCGGAAATCACGGTAGTAAGATCAATGACGGTGGGATTGTAGAAATAAACATCCTTCAGTGCCGTCAGAGGACTGAGTGCGAAGGTTTGTTTTTGGATTTCGAAGATCGGCGCCGTGACGACGATTTGATAACCGCCGAATCTCTCGGTGTCAAACTGGAAGGTGACGGTGACGTCGTGCGTTCCGATGACGTTTTTAAAGTCGCCCGACATGTCCATAAACAGCGTACCGGCAAAGGAGACGGCGACGCTTTGTGAGGTTTGCAACTGTGCACGCAGGGCTTCTGCCTTATCAAAAGGAACGGCAGTGTCGGGGTAATATTCGACCGTCGTTTTCGGATAGGGTAAGGTGGTGCTTCTCATGTCGTAGGTCACGTTTTTCCACATGTATTGATAGTGTGAGTCGCTGTCGTCACGGTCGACTTTGACGGTGACAACGAAACTGTTACCGCCTTCGCAAACGATATCCGTCGCGTTCACGGTAACGAAAACGTAGTAAAGACCGACCGAAGTTTTTTCGGCGGATTGGGCGGCGGCGGTCGAGTACAGTGCCGAAATCTTTCCGGATACGTCGGAGTAAGATAGTTTGGTTCCTTCATAAACGCCGTAGGCGCTGCCGAGTGCGGCGCCGCCGTTTGTGAAAGAATACGAAATGACCTTGCAGTCATACGTCATCTTGGACAAAAGCGTTGAGGATACGCCCTTGAAAAGCGTCAACCCGAGTTTGCTGCCGTCGTAAACGGTTTGATAGGTATAAACCTTTTTGCCGTTATACGCCGAGGTGTTCGCCACGGCGTCAACACCGCTGATGGCGGCTTGGTCACCGTAAGCGTATTTGACCTGCGCCGC
>DCHY01000019.1:82098-91517 GCA_002315715.1 Clostridiales bacterium UBA1740
GAAGAGATAATAGTGACCGGCTTCGGTATAAGCCGAATCGTTGGCGCGCGCTACCGCGTCCGTCGCGGGATTAAAATCAAATACCGACCGAAAATCCGTGCCGTAAAGCACGTTGCCCGCGCTGTCGCAACGAACGATGTACTTCTCGGCGGCTTTAAGATGGTCTTGGTCATACGCATTCGCGCTTTTGAAGAGGTTGGCTCTCGCGGTGTTACCGTCTGCCGTGGTTTCATATACCAGCATTTTTTCGCCCTTATAGGCGGACAGTTTTTCACCGTTGGCGATGGAAGAAAATCCTTGGAAGGTTTCGTCCGTCTGCTTTACGAGCGGCGTTCCCGCCTTCGTGGGTTCACCGATAATGGGTCCCAGCGGATTGAAGGTCACGTAATAAGTCAAAAGACGGCTGCCGTCCATGAGGATGTTGCCGTTCGGCAACACAACGAGAAGCGTATAGGTGCCGGCACTTTTCGTATCAAGCGCCATCGCTTGCTCTTTCGCACTTGCAAAAACGCCGGTGTACGTTTTTACCACGTTGCCGTCTTTGCAAAGAATCAAGGTGGCGTCCGCAAAGGTTTGGTTTATCAAAGCGCGGATTTCGTTGCGCGTTTCGTCGTCGGTTTGCGTATCGGTGGGAATGCGGTAGATTTCCATATCGAGAAAAGCAAACCAAGGATTCCAAACTTCGGTGTCTTTGAAAGCAATATGACAAACCGAGAGGGAATACTCGTTTTCGGTCACTTTCGTTCCGTACAGTTTCGCGTATTCGTAAACGGCGTCGCCCGACTGATACGTCTTCGTTTCCGCCGTATCCACGTACATGTCTCTTGCGGTTTGAGATCCGTCGTTGTTGTAGTAAGAATTGAAGTAGATAAAACCGAAGGGCTGATACGATGTGTCCTCGGTGCCTCCGGCAGCGCTCGCTTTCACGTCACGGGGGGTAATCGTAACGGTATATGCGAAGTTGTATTCCGACTCCGCCGTCACGTAGTAGTTGACGTCCGAAGAGGAAAATGCCAGCGTATAGGTGTATTCACCGACGTCGATACCGGGATTTTCGACCGGCGTCTTGGAAGACACGTATTTCGGGGCGTAAAGAACGATGCTCTTCTTTTTGGGGTCCGTTTCGTTGACGGTTACCTTCACCATGTCCCCGTGGCTTTTGCCGTCGTAAATAACGGAAATGGGGTCGCTGCTCACTACCCAGTTGGCAGGCGTGATTTTGATTTCGAGCGGATTGACCGTCAAGGTGAAACCGACCGACAGCGGCTCAAAGTTGGGGCCGGAAACGGTGATTTCAAACTTATGAGAGCCGGCGCATTTGGCTTTGGCGAGGCACTCTTGGTCAATTTGCAGCACGCACTTTTCACCGATGGAGGTATCTACGTAGGTCAAAGCGAACGTCTTTGCGTAATCGGGTGTCAAAGAATAACTGTCAATGCCGGGTTTTGCGTAGTAGTATTTGACGCTGTACGTCAAACCGTCGGGCGTGATGAGTTTGCCCTCCGCGTCCTTCGTCGCGGTGATGAGCGGCAGACAGTCGGTCACGCCGTCGTAAGTAAAGGCACTGCCGTGCGTGATGGAATAATACTTGGCTTGAATCTTCAAGCCGTCGATTTTCAGCGTTGCCGACTCGGAATCGGCATATACGAAGCTCGTGCCGTTAAAGTAACTGAAGCGGAAGAAGAAACGGTAACTGCCGGCATTGATCGCCTCGAAGAGTTCATCGCCTTCGGGCTCGCCGTTTGCGTTCTGTACTCTGGCAATCGTCAGATAATTGGCGCTGACCCAATTCGGCAGCGCTTCGTCAAACCGACAAAGCGTCAAGCGGTTGACGCCCGGTTCGTAGGTCGTGCGAACGTCTTCCACGCCGATGATGGCTTTGGCGTCGTAGGTGCGCTCGGAAATTGTCAGAACCTGTGTAACGGGCGAGATGGTATCGGGCGCGTCCACGTAATTATCCTTATTGTAAATAAAGCGAAGCGTGCAGGAGTAAACGCCGACGCCGTAATTTTGCTTCGGGTTTTTCGCATCGTAGGGAAGACAAAGGACGGAGGGCACACCGGAGATTTCCTCGGTCGAGCCGGGCGCCGTGTAAGAAAGCACCGCCTGCATGCCGACCGGCAAATACATCTCGTTATAGGAAAGCGCGTAGGTTTCGTCCTCGCTGTATACCGCGCTGACCGATTCAAAGGTGTACTGTGGCTGATTGAAGGACGCCTTCATCACCCGAAGGTCGGCGGTGATGGGATCGATGTCGTTGTGGTTGCCGTCGGAGGGCGTATTGAAATAGGCGGTGATTCTGTACGCCTGTTCGTTTCCGTCCCCGTCGACGAGAACGTCGGTGAGAGACTGAAGCTCGACCTCTTCGGTCGCGCTCTTTTGCCAAACGTATTTGGCAACGGTGACGTTTTTGTTCAAGCCGAAGACTTTCAAGGCGTGGGAGGTGCCGTCGTAAGTCACGGCGGTGGATTCGTCAAGGAAACCGATGTGCAATTCATTGACGTTGACGTAATTGACTTTCATAATGCGCAAACGCGCGGTCTTTTGGTCAACGATCAAAAGGTTCGGGTTGTCGCTCTCAAATTTACAAACGACGACGTATCCTTCCTCGTTGACGTCGGTACGGGTGCCGAACGGCGTCTTGCCGTCCTTTTCGTAATAGCCGACGCTGATGCCTTCCGGCAATTGCACGTTTCCGATGTCGATACGGTGGGGCTTTCCGTCGTAATCGACCGTCACGTCCTCAAATTGGATTGCCCTGAGCACGTCCTGCGAAATGGGTTTCGGGGAAATGACGAACTTGCACTCGTAGGAATACTGCGCATTGGTATAGTTCAGCGCGTCGCCGGAAAACTCGGCGCGGACGGTGTAGGTGCCGGCGTCAATCGCGGTGGAGCCGGGGACGAACGCCGAGGCGGTATTGCTCTTGATGGTCAACTTCGGCTCGCCGAGTTCGGCGGGGTAGGTGCCGACGATGGAAACTCCGTGCGGCGCTCCGTCGTACACGAAAGAGGACTTGGCGCTTCCGTCTTCTTCGGTGCCGTAATCGGCAACGAGTCTGAAGGAGTCAAAATCGTAAGTATCTTGCAAAATCGTCACCTGACCGTGAAGAATCAAGGTGTCGTAGCCGTCCGCCTTTATCGTAGCGGTCACGGGATAGGTACCGTGATTGACAAAGGTGTTGCCGTCGGGATACAGAATCGTTGCGCCCTCCGGAACATCGCCCTGCACCGTCACGGAGTGAGGCAAACCGTCGTAGGTGAAAACGGCGTTTTCGGGAAGATACGGTGCCACCGTATCGCTTTTCTCGTCGTCCGTCACCTGCTTTAACGTCACGGTGACGGTGAAGTTGACCGTCTTGTTTTCGTAGGTCACACTCAGCGTGTGCTTACCGGGACTCTTCAGTTGGAGTTTGTCGTATTCGCTCAACATATCCTCGGTCAAAGGGACGTATTCGGTCGTTCCGTCCGAATAGGTCAAAAGGAGCGTGAAATCGTCATAGTCAAACTTGCCGATTTCGTACGTCGCGTCTTCCTTTGCGCAAAGCGGCTCCACGCTGTCGAGGGATATGATATTTTCACAGGCGGTGAAAGCAAACAGCATCGCCAAAGCGAAAAATGCCGTCACCGTCCAAAGAAATACTCTCTGTCTTTTCATGTTTTTCATGCGGTCTTTTTGAACCTTCCTTTCGGATATTGTTAGCCGCCGGCAAGCGCCAATACGGCATGATTCATCTTACGCATTCATTATAAATAGATAAGATAGACAAGATAGTGACAAATAGAAAAAATCCTTAAAAATTAAAAGCAATTAATTAAAGAAAACAAAAAAACTGAATCTTGTTGTAATAGCGATTCTGTTTTTGGACCGTTTCGCTTGTGGTGATAAAAATCATCTTGCCTGCGGAATAATATAATCAGTGTCATTGCTTCTTTATTTTCGAAAAACTCATTTATCTGAAAAATTCTCAAAAAAGCAACTAATTATTTTTATCAAAAATTTATTGGAAATTTGTAAGAGAAAGTGTTTACAAAAAGAAAATGGTCGAGTATAATAATGGTACAAACTTCAGACGAATCTCGTTCGGAACACATAACTCTGCATTTCATCCGACACAGCAGTCAGGGGACGGTATTGCATAGCAATAGACATTAAACAGAGGCGCCTAATTGTATTATCAACCGAGGTCTTCTCTGCTTTCGATGTTTTCCTAAACAAATATATCACTTTTCCAAGCAATCAACAGTTGAACAACGGCGAAAGGAACAAAAAATGGGCAAACACGTTGACCACAAACTATACCGCGAATCGCTCATAAACGGAGCCGTGAAAGCCGGCGCCAAATACGACCTCGGCGGTATTACGAATCAGACCATTGCCGAAATGAGCGGTCAGTCCGAGCCTTATATTTACCGTTACTTCTTTGACCGAGACGATTTGATTCGAAAAGCATTTTTCAGTTGTGATGAAAATTTCTTTTCCGAGCTGACGAAGAACCTTCCGATCTTAAGTGACAAATCTCTTCCCCCGAGACTTCGCTTTCACAAGTACATGAATGTATCCTGGGACTACATGGTACAGGATTTTGATTATTGCAAGTTCTACATCCGTTATTACTACTCCAACGCCAACACCGAAGAGTTCCGCGAGGAACACCGGGCGATAGGACAAAAATTTTTCTCAAAAATTTCCAATTACTTTGATCCCCTGATTAACACAGACGTCGTGATGCACCATCTCTTCTCCATCGTGATTTGGAATGTGATGGACATCGCGGTCGGTATCACGAAGGATTCCGAAAAGAACAGAACCGAGTTGTTTGACCAAATATTACGTTACATTCTTCAGTACATCCCGAAGAATAGACAAGGATGGTACCTATGAAAAGAACAGCCGACCACGCCGCTCTGCGGCAAAAACTTCTGGATGCAGCGGTCGAGGTCATTGCCGACTGCGGCATCGAAGGTTGCACATCCAAGAAGATAGCCGCCAAGAGCGAACTCAACGAAGCTTATATTTTTCGTTACTTTTTCGACATGAAAGACCTAAAAAAATCAGCGTTTTTCCGTGAAGAAGAATATATTTTGGCGACACTTCGTGATGCGTGTGACAAGTACAAAAACGAACTGAATCCCGACGAAGTCAAAAAAGCAGTTTTCTCCGATTTATGGGAAATACTCCTCAAAAACAAATTGAAGACGTTGTTCATTCTTCGCTACTTCTTGTCGACGGAATGCCGCGACGATGTGCTTGACACGCACCTCGACAACGTTATCCGCTACTTTCTAAAGGACGAGGAATACAGCGCGGCAGAGAAAAAAGCCAGAATCGAAAGTGCTGCCTTTTTAACTGTTTGTCAGTATGCCGCTTTGATTCACCGCGGTCTTCTTGAAAACGACGCGTCACTCAAGAACAAAGCAATCCATCAAATCATCTGAAATCGAAATATGTTCTATACGAGATTCATGCGAGTCTTGATTGAAAGATCTGTTATCGACGAATAGCAGATCTTTTTTCTTTTTCCTTTCTTCTTTTCCGCTATGCATAATGAATTTCTTCCGCATCGTTCTTTCCCTGTATAATAAATGTCCGATACACAATTGTTTTGCATAGTATATGTTTTAGCACACGCTTTTTGAAAAAGCGAAGAAAACACTACGTCTTTTATCTGTTTTTCACTTCTCCGGATATGAAATTTTGCAAAAACCCCTTGACCGCACGGGCGGAAACTGCTATATTGTAAATATCCTAACCGACATCACAAGGAGGCATCTATGCCGCATCTTTCAAACAACGTCAAATATTACATTGCCAAGACCGGCCCCGTCATGGAGACCGTCTCGAAATCCGGCTTGATTCACAAAGCCAACACCACCTACGGCAATCTGCGCGAACTCGAGCAGCTCGGGCAAACCGACTCCCCCGCGTATGAAAAGGCGCTCGGCGAATTTCTCGCCGCTCACTACGCTCTGCCGATGGCGGAGGACGAATCCGACGTCGAACTCGACAAGCCGTTTGACAAAGCCGTAAACGTCCTGCACCTGGATGCCGACGAAGTCGGCAATCTCTATCAAGAGATGAAAGATCTCGGTTTTGACCCCGAAAAATACAATCCTGAAAAGCAAAAAAAGCAAGAGGCGCCCGTCGTCGAAGACGATGCCCCCATCCTCAAGCCGAAGCAGATGGCACAAACGCCCGAATATGAAGAAAAGAACGAAGACGCGCCCGTTCCCGTGGAAGAAAAGGAAGAAAAACTCCCCGAAGGCGAAACGATTTTCATTCCCGACGAAATCCGCGGCGTAAACCACGAAGAGCCGAAGAAGGACGAGCCCGTGGAGGTCCAAGACGGACCGCAAATCGACAACCGTCCGCAAATCAACAACGAGCCGGAAGAAATGCCCGAAAAGGACGAGGCGCCCCTTGAAAATCAGCCGGCAGCCGCGCCGCGCGTGGACGACGGACGCGTAAAAATCGAGGAAATCCCCGAGTATCCCGTACCGGAAGTCGTCGAACGCCGCACCGCCATCGGCAAGTATATGGCGTTTATCAGCAACAAGTTTGCCGGCATCTACAGCATGTCGTTCTTGAATTTCGCCACCTCGTTTGCCAGAGATTTGAAGACGCAAACCAAAACCGCCGAGCGCTTGGCAGATGCGGACAGAAAAACGCGTACCGTCGGTTGTGATCCTATTCTTGACAACAATTTTACAAGACTCGGCATGCACGAAAGCAAGTGCCTTCGCGGTATGCTGCCGCTGCTTCGCCAAAACGTGAAAGATATGTCTTTCTTTGCCCATCCCATCGACAAGATTCGCGGTCTTTGGGCGATTCACTCGATGAAGAAACGCGCCATGGAGGCGGATCTCGCCGTCACGCCCGAGGACTTGCAGAAAGACCAAAATAACGCCGAGAGATTTTTCAATCTCGACCCCCACGATTTCGGCGTCAAGGAAGCCTACAAGAACCCCGAAAACGTACAGCGTGAAGTCCTCGCCGAACAGGCGACCCTCATCCGCGGACTCGGCAAAATCTTCGGGCGTGAGAAAGCACCGAAAATCGACAACGAGGTCAAAGAAAACGACGCGCCTATCAAAGATTTGAACGTCACCCCGCAGCCGAAAAAATAAAAATCTCCTCCGCAAAACGGTGAAACCGTCCGTTTTTGTAAATAGTTATTAGCAATTTCACGAAAAATCCTAAAAGTTAAGCCCTTGGCGAGGTGCCAAGGGCTTTTTGAATTAGAACGTTTCGTTGTTCTTCATGAAGTCCGCGAGGTTGACGTGAAGAATGCCGTTGCGCTTTTGCAACAACGTATCCATCGTCATCACGTAGCGAGGATAATTGTCGCCTTTGATGCTCTCCAAACTTCGGTATTCTCGATCTTCCGTCTTTTGACTCTCCAACACGGTGTAAGCAACCTGCACGTAAGCGTAAGAAAGTTCTCTGTCTCGCAAAATGAAATCGCACTCTAAAGTGCCGATTTTTCCGACGCTTATCTCATAGTCTCGGCTTGCCGCATACGTGTACAAAACGTTTTCGAGAGTCGGTCCGAAATTGATGCGGTTGTCGGTGTTCAGGGCATAATAAAATGACAAATCGCTCAAATAGTATTTTTTCTCGCCGGAAAGCGATTTGCGGGATTTCATGTCGAAGCGCTTGCACTCCATGAGAATTTTTGCGCTTTTCAAAGCCTCAATGTATTTGTTTACCGTTTCCCGTTTGACGCTCACCTTGTTTTTTGCCAGGTCATCCACTATGTTTTGAATGCTTGTCGTAGATCCGAAATTGTTGATGATATACACCATGACGGTGTCAAAAATCGACTTGTTTTTGATTCTCAACCTTTTCTTGATATCCTTTTGATAAATTTCATCAATAAGGCCTTGCACGTACGTGCGCTTGTCGGAAAGAGAATCCAAACGAACGGTATAAGGAAATCCGCCTTCCAGAATATAATTTTTGAGTTCCGTCAAAGAATCGGAAGACACCGTTTTGCCGAGAAAGGCTTTCATTCCCAAATATTCGTCAAAAGACAAAGGCAAAACGTTAAATTCGATATACCGACCGGTCAATTTCGTCGCCAATTCTCCCGACAGCAAATACGAATTGGAACCGGTGATGAAGATGGAAACGTTGCCCTCTTCTCTCCAAGCGTTCAGGACGGTTTCAAAGTCCCTGACGTTTTGAATTTCATCAATAAAGAGATAGGTTTTCCCGTCAGAGGAAATGTGTTTCTCAAATAGAGCGTCGAGTTCTTCCGGCGAAGACAGTTTGTGATACGGACGTTTGTCCAAATTCAAATACAAAATGTTTTCCGCGGGAACGCCGGCTTCCATAATCTCTTTTGCCATCAGTTTCATCAAAGAAGATTTTCCGCATCTTCTGACGCCGGTTATGACTTTGATGATTTCACATTCGTGATAAAAGCCGCGAATTTTCTTTAAGTATTTTTCCCGTGGAAAAAGTTCCGCGTTTGTGAATGCCTCCATTTTTTCGCCTCCTCTTTTCTTATTTCCATTATAACCGTTTTGGCGAAAAAGTCAAGTTATGGGGGTATTTTTTGCGATTTTTTCATTTTTGTCCCCCATAAACGGCATTTTTGCTTGTAAAAAGCCCTCGGCGACGTGCCAAGGGCTTTTGGTTTTAAGGGTTTTATTTGCTGTTAAATATCGTATTTTGCGAGGATTTCGCTCGGCGTTTTGCGCAGCAGGAAAAGCGCCGGCAGAACACCGAAGAAGAGCGAAACGACGTAGAGCGCGGCAAGCAAAATTCCTGCCATCCACCACGGGAAGTAGAAAATCGAACTGAAAAGAACGGCTTTTGACAGATAGTTTAAGACGTACGCCGAGACGGCGAAGCCGATAAATTCCGTCAAAGTCGTAAGCAAGAAGACCTCCACGCCGAAGCGAAAAATCAAGTTGCCCTTGGATACGCCGATGGCGCGCTGTATGCCGACTTCCTTGACGCGGCTCATAAAGGACGAGCGCATGATGAAATAGACGCAAAGGCAAAGCGAACCGACCACGACGAACAGCGCCACGGCGCTGCGGATAATCGTGCTGAGACTTGACGCGAGTTTGTTTTGCATTTGCTCTTTCGGCGTAATCAAAAAATCGCCGAAGTTCTCTTCCAAATAGGAGGCGGCGGTTTCGGGCTCGCTCGCGTGGACCATCAAATAAATGTAATAGTATACGGGGTCCACGTCATCCCAGACGTAGAAGGGATCGTAATCTCCGATTTTGCCGACCGAGCAGATAAGCGTTTCGTAGTCTTCGTCGCACAAAATCATGCTGTAGTAGTTGAAATTCGATTGGTAAGTCGGTATCCCGTGTGCGTCCCAATTAACAGCGTTATTGTACGCCACCAAAAAATCACTTTCACTGTCCTCGTCAGCGAGGGATGCCGTTGGCCACGCGCCG
>DCHY01000019.1:91525-124574 GCA_002315715.1 Clostridiales bacterium UBA1740
CGGGAAGCGCCGACGCCACGTACTCGTTCAGGGAAAGCAAATCTTTGCCGTACGTCTCTTTCACGTATTTTACGTAATCGCTTTCCTCGGAGAAGCGGGTAATCACCCGGGAAACCGTAAACTCACGGCCGAGAACCGAGATTTTCTGTCCGACTTGATAATTCTCGTATTCCATCTTATATCCGCCGTAAATCGGATAGTTGATGGCAACCATCGTGCCGGCGGCAGGGGGCGTTTGTACTTCCGTCTGTGTCGATGCCGGGACGACGTAATCACTGTAACCGAGGTTTTCCATGGCTTTTTGCGCGGCAAGCAACGAATGAACGTAGAAACATTTTTGTTCGCCTTCCACCACGCCGACGATGCGCAGATAACGGTTATAGAGAAGCGTCGATTTGTCCGTGACAAGGCCGAGGAGCGACTCGTAGGAGTCTAAGTAAGAAAAGGAAGAAGACTTGAGAAGTTCGTCCGCCATCGCCCGGGTGACGATCATATCGCCGACGTCCGTCAACGTCCGGCTTCCACAAAGGACGGTCGCATCGCCGAGTTGTTTATCGGTCAGCATCACTCCGTTGCCGCTGACGCTTCCGCTCGCGGAAGTCATAAACGATCCGCCCGTAAACGTGAGAGTCGTTTTCTCGGGTTCTTCGGCTTGCTGAACGAAATAGGCGATATCAATACCGTTTTTGCCGATGCTGTCGGAGAGCGCCGTGTAACTGCGCGACGGGTCAACCGGCAGTAAAAAGACGTTTTCGCTGATCGATTCTTTGACGTCGAAATACTGTTTGATAGACACGCCGAAGGCGGCAGACAGAAAGACCGAAACGACCGACAAAAGCACCATCACCACGCGCAAAAGGCGTTTACCTTTTTTCTTCTTACCGCCGAAAGACGAGAAGAAGTTTTCGCGCCAAGCGGCGGACAGGGCGTTTTTGAAATGATAGAGCCGTCCGTACCGTCCGCCCTCTGCCATCGGAGACAAATCCTTCATGGCTTTCGGTTTTTCGGTGTGAGCGGCAATTTCCATTTCACCCTCGAAAGAACCGTTTTTCAGACGCACTTCGCTCTTAGAATCAAGTATTTGCAAACTTTTATTGTCAGTTTTGAGATATATCTTACCGTTGACGCTGACAATTTGCAGTTTTATTTCTTCTTTTGGCTCGCCGTAATACTCGATGCTGACGCCGTCGGCTTTCACCTCGCGCATCGGCAATTCGCCAAGATAAATATGATTTTTATTGCGCGCGACGAAGCCGTTTGCCGCCTCGTTATCGTATACCTTTTGAATCGAGCCGTCCACGATTTCGATGACTCGGTCGCTGTAATAATCGACGAGATTTGCCTCGTGGGTGACGAGGAGCACCAAGTGGTTTTTGGAGATTTCTTTTAAGATATCCATCACCATGACGGTGTTGGTTTCGTCGAGGTTGCCGGTGGGTTCATCGGCGAGAAGGATAGGCGGATTTTTGACGAGCGCCCTGGCAATTGCCACGCGCTGTTGCTGACCGCCCGACAGGGTGTCGGGGTGTCGGTCGCGGAATTTTTCCATCGAAACGTTGGCAAGCGACGCCATGACGCGGGCTTCTATCTCTTTTTCGTCCGTCATACCGCAAAGGCGCAGGGCGTCCGCAACGTTCTCGAAAACCGTTTCGGCTTTATTCAGATTGTAGTTTTGGAAGACGTACCCGATATAGCGATTGCGGATTTTATCGGTTCCCTTGCCGAGGTCGTTGCCGAAGATCTCGACTTTTCCGCTTCCGAGTTTGTCAAGACCGCCGATGACGTTAAGCAGGGTGGTTTTGCCGCATCCGCTCTTGCCGTAAACGGCAACCAAGCCGCTCTTCGGCAGTTCGATGTTCAAATTGTCAATGACGTGCAACTCATTGGGTTTGCGGCGATTGTAATATTTCTCGCCGTTTGTGACACGGATAATGGCATCAGACATGAGCAGCACCTTCTTTCAACGTTTTCTTGACGCTGTTTTCAAACATTTTCTTGTTATAACGGCGTGCGAGGAACGCGGAAATGCAAAGCAAGAGCAGCGCAATCACGGCGTACTGTGAGAAGTGCATATAGGGGAAAACGCCGTTCGTTTTGGGAATGTGGTATACCAATACGCAGGCGACGCCCGTCACGAAGAAACCCGGGAGCAGCGACGCCGCGGTCACGGCAAAGACGCTGAGGCGAATGACTTTCGTGGGAATACCCATCGATCGCATAATGGCGATGTCGCCGCGCGTGGCGCCCATGGCGCGGGAAGAGCAGAGGCTGAGAAACAGCGAAACGAGCACGACGGTCAAAACCCAACCGACGAACTGTACGCCGACGAAAAGGACGCGCATCACGCGCTCGAGAATGTCAAGTTTCACCGTTTCGTCACTGACGACGGCGATATAGCCGGCGTTGCGAAGCGTATCGACCTTGTCGTGTGCTTCCTCGTCGTTTTCAAAGAAGAGCGACGCTTGAGTGTACACTTTTCCGTAATACTCCTGCACCAAAAACGTGTGAAGGAGCGAGGGTGAAAAGAAGATGGGGGTGTCGTTTAAGGAATAGTTTTTGGCGGTTTTCTCGTCGACGGCGGTTTTGTGGGACATGGGCAATTCGTAGGTCAACTGCTCCGTCACTTCTTCGTAACTGTCCCACATCGACCAATAGCCAAACCCGGAGTCGTCGTAGGTGATGCGATGGGTGAAGGTGCCGTTCAGAGAAGCGCCCACTACGGTGCCCTTGGCGTCAGCCGATCTGAGAACGGCGTCATCGTCAAAGGCGTAGGTGCCGTCGGGCAGGTTAAAATCGACGGTAATCCAAGAGCCGAAAAGCGAGACAAGCTGCGTCACCGAATCCTTTTTCACTTGGAGCGTCACGGTGAAGTTTTCCTTTTGCCCCGAGAAAAAGGCGATTTCCGCCGCCGTTTTGTAGCCGGCAGGGGTGAAGGTTACGGTCGGTCTGACGGTGTTATCGACGTAATACGAAACGCCGACGACGGTGTAAATCGAGCCGAACCAATCTTTGCTTGACAGGGCTCTTTCCTTAAAGTCCTCGCCGCCGAACAGTTCGCGGTAGAAGAGCGGCACGGAGAGCGCCACTTCGTTTTCTTTTTCGGGTGCGCGGCCGTACTGTACGGAGAAGCCGGCTTGCATCTTTGCAAATCCGAATTCGGCGATTTCGTCGCCAATCTGCAGACTGACACTTTCGTCGAGAATGTTGTCGTAGTGCATATACGACTTTGCGCCGACCGTTGCGGCAAGCGCCGACAGTTCGTCGTCGGTGATCGTCTTGCCGTCCTTGCGGACGATGACGGTGCGCCCGTCGATATGCGAAAACTGATAATTTTCCTGCTTTTCAAAGATGGCGGAGGAGTCCGCCGCCGTGACCACCGTCAAAATGAGAGAGGTCAAAATCATCAGCAAGCAAAGAAACGCGGACAGTTTCGGCGTGGCGAAAAACCGCACGGCACCGAGGTGCAATCCGTCTCTTAGCGTCTTCTTTCTCGCCGCAAAGCCGGTTTTGGAGGGGATTTCGCTCGTTTTCTTGTCGATGGCGGACACGGGGACGGGGGCGCTCAAGGTTTCGTCCGATTCCACCGCGCCGTCGTAAATGCGGATATGCCGCGTGGCATACGCCGCGACTTCGTCGAAGTTGTGGGTGACGACGATGACGAGTTTATCCCCGGAAACCTCGCGCAAAAGTTCGATAATTTCGTGCGACGTCTGACTGTCAAGGTTGCCGGTCGGCTCGTCTGCCAAGATGATAGGCGAGTCTTTGGCAAGGGCGCGCGCGATGACCGTGCGCTGTTTTTGTCCGCCGGAAAGTTGGCTTCCTTTATGGCGGATATGCTTTTCAAGCCCGACCTTGTTTATCAGTTCGAGTGCGCGTGCGCGGCGCTCTTTCGGATTCTCAATGTGCATCAGCGCCAGTTCCACGTTCTGAAGAACCGTAAAACTCTCAAGGATATTGTAATCTTGGAAGATGAACGAAATGTACTTTTGGCGATAGGTTTCCCAGTTGCTCTGTGTAAAATGCGAAGTCGGTTCGCCTTCGATAAAAAGCTCGCCTTCTTCGTAGGTGTCCATACCGCTGAGCACGTTCAGAAGCGTGGATTTACCCGAGCCGGATTTACCGGTGACGGCGACGAACTCCCCGCGCTCAAACGAAAGATTCACACCGCGAATACCGACCGCGAGGTTGGTGTCCGACACGTAGATCTTTCCGATATTTTGCAGTGTTAAAAATGCCACAAAACACCCTCCTTTATATGGCTTTATATAGGGTACGTCTCCATTATATCATACTATACCCCGCGCGCGCAAGTCCCCGCCGAAGAGATGGAACCGCATTTTTCGGGGAAGCGCCAACGCGTCGTTTTTTCACCTGGGCAGCGTGCCGTTTTCGCAATTGAGTCTCCGTTTCCCCGCAAAAGTTCCTGCCGCCGAATTCTTCTTTTGAAAATCGGTGCAAAAAAGCCTCGGCAAAAACCGAGAAACCGGCGCAAAAAAGCCCTCGGTTTTGCCGAGGGCTTTTCGATGTTTTTATCAGAATTTGGTGGGTTTGCTCGTGAGGTACTTCTTGACCATCAGCGCCACGCGGAAGGTGACGGCGTTGTCGAATTCGCGAAGGTCAAGACCCGTGAGTTTGCGGATTTTCTCAAGACGGTAAACGAGCGTGTTTCTGTGCACGAACAGTTTGCGCGAGGTTTCCGAGACGTTGAGGTTGTTCTCGAAAAACGCCTGCACGGTCATAAGCGTTTCCTGATCGAGCGACTCGAGTGCGCCGCGGCGGAACACTTCCTGCAGGAAGATTTCGCAAAGGGAAGCCGGAAGCTGATAAATCAAGCGGCCGATGCCGAGATTTTCATAGGACATGACGTTCTTTTCAATGTCGAAGACTTTGCCGACTTCGAGAGCGATACGCGCTTCCTTATAGGCACGCGCAAGATCCTTGAGGTTTTCCACGACGGAAGACACGCCGATGACGGCGCCCTTGCCGACCTTTTCCACCAACGAGGCGTATATCTTCTCGGCGGTTTTCTGTGCCAAGGAAATTTCTTCCGTGTCGTCTTTTTTCACTTCTTTGACGACAACGACGTCCTGTTCGTTGATGTTGATGACGTAATCGTCGGGTGCGCCGGCGATCATGGACTGCACGAGGTCAAACGGGGTAAAGCCCAAAGGATTGGCAAATTTAATGACGAGAACGACACGGCGCTTGTCGTTAGCGAAGTGAAGTTCGTTGGATTTTGCGTATATATCACTCGGAAGAATGTTGTCAAGAATGATGTTACGAACGAAAGCACCCTTGTCGTACTTATCGTCGTAAAGCGACTTGATGTTGCCGAAACTGATGGCAAGGAGTTGAACCATACGCTCGGCGTGAGCATCTTCGCCCTGTACGAAGACGATGTTATCCATACGGACGTTGCCGCTATAGACGAAACGGTAAGTGTAGCCGTCAGAAACGACGGACTCCGACGAGTAAGAGAGCTCCTCACGCACCTTGGTACGTGCTTCGCCGACTTTTCCGACGTCGCTGCAGGCGATGACGATGCCGGTTTCATCAATAATTCCGATGGAACGGCCGACAACATCTTTCATTTGATGAACGATGTTCTGATACAAGCGATTAGACATATTCTCCTCCGAGGATTTCGTTTTTGTACATCCTGTCTATATTCTACCTTATTTTTTGTGTTTTTTCAATATATTTTTGAAAAAAGTTTGAAAATTGCATAAATTTTTCTTTAATTGTTTGTATAAAGTTACTGTTATTTTTGCAATTCGTAGTGATAAGATAGTGCAGATAGAATATAGCTCGGCGCCGTTTCACAGCGCAAAATGCGCGGTCCGAGATTGACGGGAAGGAACCCGGCAGCCACCGCCGCCTTGGCTTCTTCGGGGGAAAAGCCGCCCTCGCTGCCGACGATTACGGCAACGCTTTTGGCTTGCGGATGTGCGGCAAGGACAGCGGGCAAAGACGAACATCCCTCGCCTTCGTAACAGAAGAGCGGTAAATCAAAATTCTTGGCGGTTACTATCACGTCATCGAACGAAACGATGGGGGAAACTTCGGAAAGGCGGCAGCGGCCGCATTGTTTCGACGCCTCGTCGGCAATACGGCAAAGGCGCTCTCGCGATTTCTTTTCCCCTTTTTCGTCGGGGCGCTTGACACAGCGCGAACTGATGAAAGGGACGACAAAACGAACGCCGAGTTCCACCGCTTTTTGCACGACGGTTTCAAGTTTGTCACCTTTGGGATATCCCATAAAAAGTGTGATATCAAGGGGAGATTCGGTTGTTGGCAAAGCAAAGAGAACCTCGGCTTTCACCTCTTCGTCGCGAATGTAGGTGAGTTTGGCGGCGAAACTGTCCCCCGCCTTGGTACATACGGTTATTTCGTCTCCGACGGCAAGGCGCAGTGCTCTCGCAACATGGAAAGCGTCTTCACCGCGTATCACGGCAATCTTTCCGTCAAAATCTTCGTTTTCAATGAAAAATCTCGGCATACTGTCCTCTTTTGTAAATGATTATTTGCAAAATCAGTTCTTTTTTGCTAAGATAGCAACCCAATCGTTTTCTTTGGCTTCCTTTTCAATGCGGAATCCGTACTGTGGAAGAACGGCTCTGATCTCGTCGGCGCGCGGTTCGATAATGCCCGAGAGAATCAAGGGCGCATCCTTTTTGAGAAGGGCACCGATGTCCTTCATCATGCGCAAAATGATATCTGCGACAATGTTGGCAACGCAAAGATCAAAGGGTGCCGCTTTCTTATCCACCCCGGCAAGCAGGTCGGAAACGCCGACGGTAATATTGTCGCAACCGTCGTCTTTGGCGTTTTCTCTTGCCACCTTTACGGCGACGGGATCGATGTCGTAGGCATAGCAAGAACCGGCGCCGAGTTTAGAGGCGCAAATCGAGAGGATGCCGGAGCCGGTGCCGACGTCGAGCACTTTTTCTCCGCCCTTGATTTCATCCTGCAAGAGCGTGACGACGAGGCGCGTCGTTTCGTGCGTGCCGGTGCCGAACGCCATGCCGGGATCCATGCGGACGACCACCTCGCCGTCCTTGGCTTCGTACGTTTCCCAAGCCGGAACGATGGTGACTCTGCCGAGCGGGACGGGTTTATAATACTGTTTCCAAGACTCCGCCCAGTCGTCTTCCGACAAACCGGCGCAGGCGATGTCTGCCTGTATACCGAGAGACGAGAAGCGTTCTTTCAAAAACGAAAGATAATCCGGCAACGGCTTTTCCGCCGGCACGAAAAGCGACACTTTCACCACGTCGCGATTGGCGCCGAGAATCGTCTCGTCGACGAGTTCGCCGTACATGCCGTTGAGCGAGAAATCGCTGTAATCTTCAATCATCAAGCCGTTATCGAGCATGCTCATCACGGCGCAAATGTCTTCTTTATCTTTCAGAGCCCCCGTTACGGTGACTTGCGTCCACTGATTGTTTTTCATAAAATACTCCTTGCTTTTCGGGTGTCGTTTTCAATTTGCTTTAAAAGCGCGTCCGCCGAATCGAATTTTCGTTCTTCTCGCAAATACGCAACGAGCGTGATTTTCACGCTGTCGCCGTAGCAGTCGTCAATCGGCGAAAGCAAATGTGCCTCGACGTGAGGACGTCGCGCACCGAACGTCGGACAGGTGCCGAAGTTGACAACGGCAGCATACTCCCGCCCGTTCATCTCACAGCGGCCGGCGTAAACGCCCTGCTTCGGCGCAAACAAGCCGTCATCCACCGACAGATTCAAGGTCGGAAGTCCGATTTCGTGGCCGAGGCGCCGTCCGTGTTCCACGTTTCCCGTCAAGTGATACCGTTCACCGAGTGCTTCCGCGGCATTTTCCATATCCCCATTCAAAAGCAATTCGCGGATGCGCGTCGTGGAAAGCACGTCGCCGTTCCATACGAAAGGCTCCACCGTCAAGGTCTCTTTTCCGTATGCCGCCATCAAAGACGAGAGCGTCGCGGCATCCCCCGAAGCCTTGGCGCCGAAGCGGAAATTGAAACCGCAAACGGCAAGGGAACAACCGAGGGTCTGCAAAAGAATTTCTTTGACGAAACGTTCCGCCGAAAAAGACGAAACGAGTGAAAACGGCGACAAAAGCACGCCGTCGCACCCCGAAGATGCCAAAAGGCGGCACTTTTCAGCCGAGGAATAGAGGGGTTTTGATGTCTTCGCCGTCGGCGCCTCCGCCGAAAACGTGAAAACGTAAAGGGGAAGACGACGCTTTGCCGCTTCCTCTTTTGCCCGGTGCAAAAGTTCTCTGTGTGCCAAGTGCACACCGTCAAAAACACCGATGGCGACGACGCTGTCCTCCGCGATCGGCTGCATACCGATTTCATACGTACGAATGTCCACCGACACACCTCCTTTTCGTCCTATCATTATACAACACTCCGCAGGCAAAATCAAGATGCCGGAATTGACAAAGGCAGGCGCGTGTGATAAAATAATAGCGCAAAATAAAAAAGAGGAGGTCCTTTCCGTGAAACTCAACACCAAGCGCACGATTCTCGTCGGCTTTGCGTTCTTTCTGATTTGTGCCTTTTGGCAGGCGTACGACGCCGTCGTCCCCTTGATTTTAACCAACACATACCATATGGCGCAGGATCTTTCGGGTTTCATTATGGCGCTCGACAACATCTTTGCCTTGTTTATGCTCCCGTTTTTCGGCGCACTGTCGGATAAAACGAGAACGAAATTCGGAAGACGCACCCCCTATATCTTCTTCGGCACCATTGCGGCAGCCGTTGCCTTTCCCTTTCTCGGTTTGACGAGGTCCTTAACGGGCTTTATTCTGATTTTGCTGTTCTGCCTTTTGGCCATGGCGACCTTCCGCTCTCCCGCCGTCGCTCTGATGCCCGACGTCACCGTCAAAAGACTTCGTTCCAAAGCCAACGCCGTCATCAATTTGATGGGTACGGCAGGCGGTATCATCATCTTGGTTTTCGGCATTCTTTTCAAGACTTCCACCCCCGGCAAGACGGATTTCTTCCCCTACTTCCTCGCCGTATCGGGTGTGATGCTCGCGGCGCTTGCCGTATTTATGCTGACGGTTAAAGAACCGGCTTGGGCAAAAGAATCCAAGCGTGAGGAAGATCCCGACCCCGCCGTTTCCAAAGAAGGCGGCAACGAGAAACTCACGAAAGAAGAACTGATTTCGCTTCTTTTTATCCTCGCTTCGGTCGTTCTTTGGTTCATGGGCTACAACGCCGTGACCTCAAAATACTCGGTTTACGCCACCAACTACCTCGGCGTTGAATACAACATCACCCTGATCGTTGCTCAAGCGGCGGCGGTTATCTCCTATATCCCCGTCGGCATCTTGGCGTCTAAGATAGGCAGAAGAAAGAGCATCCTCATCGGCGTTGCCATCCTTGCCGTCGCCTTCGGCTTTGCTTCTTTGCTCAAACCCGGCGTGTCCGGCATCTTTATGTACGTCCTCTTCGCCCTCGCCGGTATCGGATGGGCAACCATCAACGTCAACTCTTTCCCGATGGTCGTGGAACTTTCAAAGCATTCCGCCATCGGAAAATATACGGGCTACTATTACACGGCGTCCATGGCGGCGCAAATCGTCACCCCTTATCTGTCCGGCGTATTTCTCGAATACATCGGCTTCCGGACGCTGTTCCCCTACGCGACGGTGTTCGTCGTGCTCTCTTTCGTCACGATGTTCTTTGTCAAGCACGGTGACGCAAAGCCCGAGATGAAAAAAGATGTGCTTGAACATTTGGATGTGGACGCATAATATGGACGTAATCTGCATTATTTGTTATGTTTTATTAGCATTTTTGGCTGTTTTTCTCGTTTTGATTGCGCCGGGGCGCAAGTACCGCGGCGGATTCAATTTTACAAAATATCGCTATGCCCACCGCGGTCTTCACGATGCGGCGCACGCCGAAAACTCTCTTTCCGCCTTCTCTTCGGCGGTCGAGCGCGGCTTCGGAATTGAACTGGACGTGCGGTTGTCAAAAGACGGAGAAGTCGTCGTTTTTCACGATCCCGACCTCAAGCGCGTGTGCGGCGTCGACCGAAAAGTCTCCGACTTGACGGCAAAGGAACTTTCCGCCGTCCGTCTTGCCGGTACGGAGGAAGGCGTGCCGCTCTTTACCGACGTTTTGAAAACGGTGAAGGGCAAAGTTCCGATCCTCGTCGAAATCAAAGAAGACACTGCCCGTGACAAGGACGTCACGCCGGCGGCACTGAAAATCCTCTCTTCTTACGACGGTCCTTGCCTTGTCGAATCCTTTAATCCTCTTTCGCTTTCCAAAGTCAAAGCGGCACGCCCCGATTTGTTCCGGGGGCTTCTTTCCGATCATTTTACATTGGACGACAAATACAAAACCCCGACGCACCGCCTGCTCCAGTGGTTCTTATTGAACGTCACGGCGCGTCCGCAGTTTATCGCCTACAATCACGAGCACAAAACGTTTCTCCCGTTTCGCCTTTTCCGTTTTCTGTTTCGCGTGCCCACCTTTGCGTGGACGGTGCGCAGTGAAACGGACGAAGCGACCTGCCGCTCCTTTGGCTTTGATACCGTTATTTTTGAAAACTATATACCGAAAGACTGAACCCTATGAAATTTCAACTTGTTGCCACTTGCCTGTTCGGGCTTGAACATCTCCTTGGCGAAGAAATCGACGCCCTCGGTTACGAGCGCGTATCCACCATCGACGGACGCGTCACCTTTGCCGGCGACGAAGAAGCCGTCGTTCTCTCCAACATCTTTCTGCGCTATGCCGAGCGCGTGTTTATCAAACTCGGCGATTTTCCCGTCCATTCCTTTGAAGACCTCTTTGAAGGGACGCGGGCGTTGCCTTGGTCGGATTTCATCGGCAAAAACGACGCTTTCCCCGTCAAGGGGCATTCCATCAAATCGCAACTGACATCGATTCCCGACTGTCAGTCGATTGTCAAAAAAGCCGTTTGCCGCTCCCTCGAGCCGAAATACGGTATCACCGTTTTTCCCGAAATCGGCGTAAAATATCAAATCGAATTTTTCATTCTCAACGACGTGGCAACGCTGATGATCGATACGTCGGGCGTGCCGCTTCATAAGCGCGGCTACCGCAGAGAGGCCAACGACGCCCCCATCCGCGAAACGCTCGCCGCCGCCATTGCCGCCACCTCCCGTCCCCGTGAAAACGTTCTGTTTTGGGACCCCATGTGCGGCAGCGGAACGATAGCCATCGAGGCCGCCATGCAAATGGCACATATCGCCCCCGGCAAAAAGCGTCACTTCGCCGCCGAAACTTTTCCCTTTATCAAAAAATCCCTTTGGGATGACGGCAGAGAAGAAGCAAAGGCAGGGGAGATCGAAACCGCCTTTGACGTCTATGCCTCCGATATCGACGACGAAGCGGTCGCCCTCACGATTCAAAACGCCAAAAACGCCGGCGTCAATCGCTATATCCGCGTGATGAAGCAGGACGCGCGCAAGATTTCCGCCCCCGGCAGACGCGGCACGATCGTCACCAATCCCCCCTACGGCGAGCGGCTCGGCACGGTCAGAGAAGCCGAAGCGTTATATCGCGAAATCGGCGAACATTTCCGCTCGCTCTCCCCGTGGCAGGTTTACGTCATCACCTCGCACAAAGAGTTTGAAAAATTCTACGGCAAGCGCGCCGACAAGATTCAAAGACTCTATAACGGCATGATTCCCTGCTATCTTTATCAATACTTCAAAAACGATAAAAAATAAAGCAAAAAGGAGAAGCGGTCGCTTCTCCTTTTTCTTGTCAAGAACATCAAAGTTCGGTATTTTTGCCTTCCAAAGTCAGAAGTGCCACGCGGAACGCTCTGGCAGAGACGAGGCGTTCTTCCTCGTTCTCGCTCTTCATATAAGGAAGCAGTTTGCGGTAGATTTCCCCGGCGGCGGTCATATCGCGCTCGAAGTGCTCGGTGCCGTAAAGGGGCAACGTTTTGTCTTCCACGCGGAAGAAGAAAAGTCCGAACGTTTCGCTCTCAAAATTCTGCGGTACGGCAAAATGCGGATCGACGTTTCCGACAAGGGACAGGCGAATCGCGCTCTTGGCGCCGTAGTGTTTTTCGTTGATCAAGCCCGCCATGCGGTTGATGATTTCGCTCTTGGTATCCACGCCGGTGATGTCGAGTTCTTCGTGATACAGACGCAAACCCTCGTAAGGAATCGGCTTGAGGTTAATGGAAATATTGCCGTCCTCAAGGTCAATCAAAATGTAATTCGGATCGCCCTTTCCGACGTTGTCAAATCCCGTCGAAGTAGGCGCGCCGCTGTACGCGTAAACCGCGCTGCCGACGGTGCTGAAGGTGTTGGCGTCGTGGCGCGAACCGAAAGCGTAAAAATCGGCGCCGAACGCTTTTAAGTCATCCGAAGAAACAAGGCACTCGTCGCCGTCGACGTTGCCGTCCAAATCGGCGTATGCGCAAACGATATTGATACGGGAAGAATTCTCGACGTGGCGGTCGCGCAGGGGGCATTCGCCGTGCAGGTCGGGGTGGTACGCCCATCCGTAAACCGTAACGCGGAATTCGTCAAGGTCAATCGACGAAAGCATGGGACCGGAGAACACGCGACAGTTTTCGGGGAGTCTGCCCGACGCGTAAATCGGGTTTTCGGCATACAGATCCGCCTTGCCGGGGGCGATGACGAACGTCGTCTCGGGGCATGAACGCATTTCGCGAATCAACATTTCCGCCGTGCCGTTGGTGACAAAGCGATTATCGAAAAGGTCGCCGGGAATCAAAACCAAGCGAACGTCGCATTCCTTGATTTTGCTCATCATGCCGTCAAACGCCGCGCGAAGTCCTTCGCGCGCCTGGGCACTTTTGTCTTCCGTTAAACCGTCAAAAGGAGCATCCAAATGCAAATCGCTGAACTGCAATATGCGAAGATGAACAGCATTCTCGGACATAGATAGACCGTAACTTCAAAAGAAGTCCTTTCTTTGATTGTACGAAAACAGTATAGCATATGAAAAAGATTTTTTCAAGATGTATTGCAAACTTGCACCCGCCGCCTTTTTGTGGTAGAATAAAGCGACAGGAGAGTAGTATGCTTCATTTTGACGATTTGAAAAACTGCAAAGACGAACGGGCAAAAGAATCCGTCGCCTTTTATCTTGACCAAGCGGAAGACACCGGTCTTTCGTTTTATTACGCCATAGCCGAGAATTGCCTGCTCCTCATGGGCAAAGACGAGGACGGCGTCGTCTTTTTTCCGCCGGAATCCCTCGAGGACGGCGCAGATATCGACGCGGCTTTGGACGAAGTCGACCGTTTTGCCGGTGCCGCGTGTATCGATCGCATCTTTGTCGGTCTTGACGAAGAGTGGGAAGATTTTTTCGCCTTGCGCTACCGCCACCACGAAATCACCGACATGGGAGACGGCTTTTCGGGATTTCGGGTGTTGACCGAACTCCACGCGCTCGAAAAAGTCGAACCGATAACCGGCGACGTCGTATCGCTCGCGGGGCCCACCGAAGAAGACGAATCCTTCTTAAAGGATCTTGCCGAAGAAACGAAAGATTCCTTGTACGGCTACCGTGCCGACCGAGACGGCATTTTCGAAGAAATCAAAAACGAGTGGGAAAATAGACACGCGCTTTCACTTTTGATTTTCAAAGAAAAAACACCCGTCGGGGAAGTGACGCTCTTTTCTTTCGACGGCAGAAAAAAGGCGGAAGTTGCCGTTCGCGTATCGGAAAAACACCGCAAGGTCGGCTATGCCAAAGAGGCGCTGCGAGAGGTCATCGCCTTTTGCCAAAGCACGCTGCACCTTGACGCCTTAACTGCCGAAGTCAAGGTCGAAAACATCCCGTCACTCCATCTTTTTTCTTCCGTGTTTATTAAAGAAAAAGAAGAGGACGGAATCGTATTTTTCCGCAGAAACCTATAAAAACAGCCGACTTTGCAATCTTTGGTTTGCAAAATCGGCTTATTTTATCTTCCGTAGCGTCTGTTGAGCGTCAAGAACTTCTCGGCGCTTATCGCTTTGAGTTGTTCTTTCGTCACCCGATATTCCCAGTTGCCCGTCGCGCGTCCCGGCACGTTGATACGCGTGTCGTTTCCGTAGAGCAAAAGGTCTTGTATCGGTAAAAGAAGCAGTTTGCTGTTGGTGGCAAACACGGTTCTGAAAACGGCGTTATAGGCGGCGTCCGTGTTCCAATCCGCCCCCTCAAATCCGCAATACGCAAAGAGGTGTCGTCTTTCCGCCTCGGGCATTTCAAAAACGTAGCCGAGGAGCGTGTTGTTGTCGTGCGTTCCGGTATAATAAACGGTGTTTTCCCCGCAGTTGTGCGGCAGATGCACCGATTTCGGATCGCCGAGAAAAGCAAACTGCAATACGCGCATGGAAGGGAATCCGCTGCTTTTGACGAGTGCCACCACGTCCTCGGTAATATCCCCGAGGTCTTCCGCAATGAAGAAATCCTCACCTGCCGTCTCGGTCAGCGCGCGAATAAGCGCCATGCCGGGACCTTTTTTGAATTTGCCTTCTTTGGCGCTCTTGCCGGCTTCGATGCGGTAATACGAAGCAAACGCGCGAAAGTGATCGAGTCGCACCCCGTCAAACAATTCTTTGGCGAAAGCGGCACGGCGGCGCCAAAAAGCGAAGCCGTCTTTTTTCATGCGTGAGAAGTCGTATAAAGGGTTGCCCCAAAGTTGACCTTCCGCCGAAAAATAGTCGGGCGGAACCCCTGCCACGGCGGTGGGACGGTATCTTTTATCCAACTCAAAATTTTCGGGGTAATCATATACGTCGGCGCTGTCTTCCGCCACGTAGATCGGCATGTCGCCGATGACGGAAATGCCGAGATCTTCTGCGTGTTTTTTGACGGTTTGCCACTGACTATAACATTGATACTGTAAAAACGCCCAAAAGCGAACCAACTCGGAGTCCGGCGTCTTCTCTTGAAAATCCCAAAAAGGAACGCCTCCGTTTTGTTCTTTCAACGCCATAAAACGGCAAAAATCCGCCGTTTCGGGATGCAAATCGAGAAAAGCCGTGACTTTTTCCCAATCGTCAAAATGCTCCGCCGCCTTGCGCAAAAGCGGCAGTCTTTCCCTCTCAAGCCGTTCGTACTCGCAGGCATACGGCGTTTTCTGTTTGGCGCTTTCGAGTTCCCCCGCCGTCAAAAGACCCCCTTCGCGGAGCGTCGGCAAATCGATAAAGTACGGATTCAAACTAAAAGCACCGAAGGATTTATACGGAGAGTGAAATTCGTCCGGCAGACAAAGCGGCAGCGTTTGCCACACCGAAAAGCCCGCCGACTTCAAAAAATCCAAAAAAGCAAACGCCCCTTGTCCGAACGAGCCGATGCCGTAGTCGGAGGGGAGAGAAAAAACGGGCAACAAAACCCCACTGCTTCTTTGCATAGTGATACCTTCCAAAACGAGTTTTCTTCATCATACCATAAAAGCCCTTCCCCTGCAAGAGGGTACGCCAAAAGAACGCTTGACAATTCTTTTATTTTATGGTAGTATAATAGCACAATCCAATATCCTTGAGGGAGTAGCAAACGGCACAGCCGTGGCAAGTCAACAATCCCGACCTTTACGGTCTGGCTTGCATTTTATTGCGAGACTCACGGTGCATATGCTGCCCTCATTTTCTTGACTCAAACCGGCATATGCTTGTTTGGGTTTGTTTTTTGAAAGGACAAAACATGAATTTTCTCTTCGTATTGAACAGCCTGCTTCTCGGCGTCGGATTGGCGATGGATGCTTTTTCGGTATCTCTTGCCAACGGACTTGCCGAGCCCCACATGAAAAAACGGAAAATCGCACTTATCGCCGGCACCTTTGCGTTCTTCCAGGCGCTCATGCCGATGGTCGGTTGGTTTTTCGTCCATAATCTTGTCGAGGTCTTTTCTTGGCTTTCACCTGCCATTCCGTACTGCGCTTTGGCACTTCTTCTCTTTATCGGCGGCAAGATGATTCTTGACGCACTGAAGCCCGGTGCCCCCGAGGAAGGTTCGGAAAAAGAATATGCGGGCCTATCCGCCCTCACCCTGCTTATCCAAGGCGTTGCCACCTCCATCGACGCACTTTCGGTTGGTTTTACCATTGAAGAGTATTCGTGGGATTTGGCGTTGGCAGCCTCTCTTATCATTGCCGCCGTCACGTTTATCATCTGCGTCGGCGGTGTCTATATCGGACGAAAGTTCGGCACGAAATTCTCGGGAAAAGCCACCCTCATCGGCGGTGTCATTCTCGTTCTCATCGGTCTTGAAATATTCATCAAAGGCATATTCTTTTAAGGAGTCATTATGTTTGTTCCTGTTTTATTGTTTGCTCTCGGTTTGGTCTTACTGATCAAAGGCGGCGACTGGTTCGTTGACGGCGCCACCAGCATTGCGGCAAAACTCAAGGTGCCGGAAATCATCATCGGCGCCACCATCGTGTCCATCGGAACGACCCTCCCGGAAGTCATGGTATCGGCGACCTCCGCCGTGCAAGGACTCGGTGAAATGGCGTACGGAAACGCCATCGGTTCCGTCATTTGCAACACCGCGTTGATTGCCGCCTTAACGGTTGCCATCCGCCCGTCGAACGTGGATAAAAACTCTTTCCTTTTGCCCGTATGCTTCTTCTTCGGTGCGGCAGCTCTGTATCTTATCGTCTCTTATTTTTACCAAGATTTCACCCGTCCGTTCGGCATTCTGCTTCTCGCGATTTTCGTATGCTATATGGTCATCACCTTGGTTCGCGGCTTTCGTCATCCTGCCGAAACGGCGGAAGACGAGAACCCCTCCGAAGAAAAGGAAGAAACTTGGTTGACAAAACTTTTATCTCCCGTTTCCGATTTTTTGGACAAGCACGAATGGTTCCGCGATATCGCCGCCCTCGTCGTCGGCGCCGCTCTCATTGCCTTCGGTGCCGATTTTCTCGTAGATAACGGCACGGTGATTGCCGTCGAACTCGGCGTTCCGTCGTCGGTCATCGCACTGACGTTCGTGGCGCTCGGCACGTCTTTGCCGGAACTTGTGACCGCCATCACCTCGCTTGCCAAGGGACACAGCTCCCTCTCGCTCGGCAACATCGTCGGTGCCAATCTTTTTAATCTCGTTTTGGTTAACGGTATTTCCGTCGCCCTCGCGCCGTTTTCTCTTCCCGAATCCAAGCAACTGTTCGGTCATAACGCCTCGCTCGTTTTGGATTTGCCTTTGATGGTCGCCGTTATGGCGATTTTAACTATCCCCGCCCTCCTCAAAGGCAAAGTCAAACGCTGGCAGGGTATTACACTCCTTGCCGTCTACGCCGCCTTTGTCACCGTACAGTTTTTCTTCTGATACTTCCGAAATCCTTCGGCGCTCCCGTTTGGGAGCGCTTTTTTCATAAGATTCTCCTTTTGCGGCAAAATAACGGGAAAGGAGATTTTTATGCCGTTAGCAACCGATTACGAAACCTGTGTTGACGAGTTCCGCGCGTTTATCCACGCCGAGGAAAGTTTCGATATCATAGAGCGCCATTTTCAAACCGCGGGCGGTTCTTTCACGCTCTTTTTTATCGACGGGCTGACCAAAGAAAACGAACTGCAAAAACTCATCACGTTTTTTCTTTCCGAAAAGCAAGAAGAGAAGGCGGTGCCCTGTATCCGAGATTTGCCGGCGGCGTGCTGGTCGTGGAAATCCACCTACGAAGAGTTGGCACTTTGCGTTCTGTCGGGCGAGACTGCCATTTTTTCTTCTGCGCTCCGCGGCTGTGCGTACAGCGTCAATTTCCGCACCTATCCCGGCAGAAGCATCGGCGAGCCCGAGAGCGACAAAGTCATGCAAGGAGCGCGCGACGGCTTCGTCGAGTCTCTGCTCGTCAATACGGCACTGATACGGCGCCGCATCAAAGACCGCCGTCTGCGCATTCGTCACCTTTCTCTGTCGGGCGCTTCCAACACCGACGTGGCGCTTTGTTATATGGCGGGCGTTGCCGACGACGCCTACGTTGAAAAAATCGAGAAAAAGATTCGTGCCATCCGCCCAAAGGGCGTGTGCCTCGGCTTTCAAAGTCTGACGGAATCCCTCTTGCGAAGGGGATGGTGGAATCCTTTTCCGAAAGTGCGCTTAACCGAACGCCCCGACACCGCATCGGCGCAAATTCTCGAGGGCTTCGTCGTTCTGTTGACCGATACCGCCCCCAACGCCATGATTTTGCCGACGTCTTTTTTCGATTATCTGCAACAGACCGACGACTACTATTTTCCGCCTCTGACCGGCACGTATTTGCGACTGGTGCGCACGGTCATTCTCTTTCTCTCCGTCGTCTTGACACCGCTTTGGTTCTGCGCCGTGAAGCACGCAAGCCTTCTGCCGCCGTTTCTGTCGTTTCTCGTTCCGACCTCGCCCGGCGCCCTGCCGCTTCTTTTGCAACTGTATCTTGCCGAATTCGTCATCGACGGCTTGAAAATCGCCTCCATGAACACCCCCGATATGCTTTCCAACTCCCTCTCGGTGGTGGGGGCGTTGATTCTCGGGGACTTTGCCATTGAAGTCGGGTGGTTCTCCGAAGACGTGGTGCTGTATATGGCGTTCGTTGCCATCGCCACCTTTGCCCAACAAAACCGCGAACTCGGCTACGCCTTTAAGTTCGTGCGGCTGATTACGCTCGGTTTGACGGCGCTTTTCGACCTATACGGCATTCTTCTCGGGCTGTTTCTTTTCTTTCTTTTGCTGCTATGCAACGAAACGGCGGACGGCACGCGTAGATACCTTTATCCCTTACTTCCTTTTAACGGCAAAGCCCTATGCAAATTGCTTTTCCGAGTCAAGAAAGACGATTTTGATGAAGAATAAAACGCTCCTATTCGCTTGTTTTTCGCCGACGTTTTCTCTCTGCAACGCGCTTTCCCCGTCGAGTATAACCTCTTTTGCACATTTTTCAATATATGCCCGAATCTCTTGTCTTTCGCGCGGGCGTGTGCTATACTTTAGGTGAATACGTTTCTCAAAGGAGTGGAAAATGGTGGATATTCTCATCATCGGTGCCGGCGTCATCGGCGGCGTTTGCGCAAGAGAACTGTCGCTTCTCGACTGCTCGGTGGAAATTCTCGAAAAGATGCCCGACGTTGCCATGGGTGCCACCCGTGCCAACAGTGCCATCGTGCACGCCGGGTTTGACGCGCACGAAGGATCTCTCAAAGCCAAACTCAACGTGCGCGGATCCGAACTCATGGAAAATCTGACGCGTGAACTCGGCGTCAAATATCAAAAAAACGGCTCGCTTGTCGTCGGCTTTTCGGACGAAGATCAAAAAACCCTCGAAGACTTGAAAATCCGCGGCGAGAGAAACGGCGTCAAGGGGCTTTCCGTCTTGAATCGGGAAGCGGCGCTTGCCTTAGAGCCGAACCTCGGCGACGGGGTCAGTTGTGCGCTTCACGCGCCGAGCGGTGCCATCGTTTGTCCTTACGAACTTTGTATGGCTGCCGTCGGAAACGCCATGGACAACGGCGCCGCCCTCACTTTGAATTTTGACGTGGCAAAAATAGAAAGAACCCAAAACGGCTTTCGCGTCACGTCGAAAGACGGCAGAGTCAGGGAAAGCAAAATTCTCATCAACGCCGCCGGCGTATACTCCGACGAAATCGCAAAATTGGCAGGGGACGACTCTTTTTCCGTTCATCCCCGTCGCGGCGAATATTTGCTTCTCGACAAAGAATGCGGAACGCTTATCCGCCACACCGTCTTCCGTTGCCCGTCGAAAATGGGCAAAGGTATCCTCGTTTCTCCTACCGTAGACGGCAATCTGCTGCTCGGTCCGACGGCGGAAGACGTCACCGATAAAGACGATACCAAAACGACGGCAAACGGCCTTGACCTCGTGCGCCGTCAAGCCGCCGAACAGGTAAAAGGCATCGCCTTCAACAAAATCATCACCTCGTTTACCGGTTTGCGAAGCGTCGGTTCCACCGGTGATTTTGTCATCAACGAAAAAGACGGATTTATCAATCTTGCCGCTATCGAAAGTCCCGGTCTTTCTTCTTCTCCTGCCATTGCCGAAACGGTGGTGGACATGCTCCGCCAAAAGGGCATGGCACTGACGCCGAAAAAAGACGCCGTACGGGAAAGACGGCCGCTGCACGCGTTTTGCGACATGACGGCAGAAGAGAAGAGCGAAGTCATCAAAAACGATCCGACCTACGCGCACGTCATCTGCCGCTGCGAGACGGTGACGGAGGGTGAAATTCTCGCCGCCGTCAGACAAAATCCGAAACCACACGACATCGACGGCATCAAGCGCCGCACGCGCGCCACGATGGGACGTTGCCAGGGCGGTTTTTGTACCCCTTATCTTGTTGAAATTCTCGCCAAGGAACTCGGCATTGATTACGGTGACGTCACGAAGTTCGGCGGCGCATCCAAACTCAACGTCGGCAAGACGAAAAACGTGTAAGGAGGCGGCCGTATGATAGAAGTTTTGAAGAAAAAACTCGTCGTCATCGGCGGCGGTCCTGCCGGTATGGCGGCGGCGGTTGCCGCTTATGAAAAGGGCGAACGAGATATTCTGATTTTGGAGCGCGATACCGCCCTCGGCGGAATTCTGCGCCAGTGTATTCACAACGGCTTCGGTCTTCACCGTTTCGGCGAAGAACTGACAGGGCCGGAGTACGCCTACCGTTACGAAAAGCAAGTCAAAGACCTCGGCATCCCTTATATGCTCGACACCATGGTCATTGAGGTATCGCCCGACCGCACCGTGACGGCGATGAATAAAGAACACGGCATTTTCCGTATCCAAGCCGGCGCTATCGTCCTCGCCATGGGTTGCCGTGAGCGCCCCAAGGGCGCCCTAAATATTGCGGGCACCCGTCCTGCCGGCATCTACACCGCCGGCACCGCTCAAAAATTCGTCAACATGAAAGGCTATATGCCGGGGCGTGAAGTCGTCATTCTCGGTTCGGGCGACATCGGTCTTATCATGGCGCGCCGCATGACCTTGGAAGGCGCCAAAGTCAAAGCCGTTCTCGAACTTTTGCCCTATTCCGGCGGTCTTGCCCGCAACATCGAACAGTGTTTACACGATTTTGACATTCCTCTCAAACTGTCGCATACCGTCATTGAGATTCACGGCAAAGAGCGCCTCGAGGGCGTGACGGTTGCCGCCGTCGATGAAAACCGACGCCCGATTCCCGAAACGGCGGAATACATTCCCTGCGATACCTTATTGCTTTCCTGCGGTTTGATTCCCGAAAACGAACTGACGCGAGGCGCCGGCATTCCGCTTGACCGCGTGACCGGCGGTGCCGTGGTAGACGAAGACCGCGAGTGCGAAATTCCCGGCATTTTTGCCGCCGGCAACGTTTTACACGTTCACGACCTCGTGGACTACGTTTCGGAAGAAGCCAAAATCGCCGGTGAAGCCGCGGTCAAATTTTTGCGCGGCGAAACAGAAAAGAGTGTGTCTATCGCCCTCAAAGCCGACGGCAAAGTCCGCTATACCGTGCCGCAAATCATCAAGAGCGTCAAAGATACCAAAGTCTATTTCCGCGTCGCCGACGTGTACCGCGATAAAAAACTCGTCATCCGTGACGGAGAAAAAATACTCCTTTCCAAGAAGAAACCGAAGTTCGCGCCCGGCGAAATGGAGACCGTCACTTTGACGGCTGAAATGTTGAAAAACCTTTCAAATTGCCAATTAAACTTTGCAATTGAGGATTGAAAGGAGTATTTTAATGAAAAAAAGAGATTTAACTTGTATCGTTTGCCCGAAGGGTTGTTCCCTTTGTGTCACCCTTTCCGACGAAGGAAGGGTCGTCAACGTGGAAGGGTTCACCTGCCCGCGCGGCAAGGAATATGCCGAAAAAGAATGCACCCATCCCGAACGCTGCGTCACCTCTACCGTGCGCACGGCGGACGGTTTTGTCGTGCCTTGTAAAACCGCGCGCACCGTCCCGAAAGAAAGCGTCTTTCGCGTCATGGATGCTATCAATCATACGGTAGCCCCCGCCGCCGTCCACGTCGGTGACGTTCTGATACAAGACGTCGCCGGCACCGGCGTATCGGTTGTCGCTACCGCCAATAAAGAAATCTAATCTGACCTTGGAGTTTTATGGATAACAAAGCCTCTCTCTTCAAAAATCGCGCCTTGATTCTCAAAATCTGTTTTTCGGCGCTGTGTCTGTCTCTGTCTATCGTTCTGCCGCGCCTGTTCGGAGCTATTCCCGGGGGCCTTGGCAAAAACCTTTCGCCTTTACATTTGACTGCCATGTTAGCGGGCGTCTTGGCAGGTGCGCCGTTCGGCGCTCTCGTCGGGGCGGCATCGCCGCTTCTTGCGTCGGTCGTCAACGGCGCCCCCACCCTTTTCCCGAACGCCTTTTGCATGGTGTTTGAATGTCTCACCTACGGCACCGTCGCCGGAGTCGCCTACCGCTTCCTTCAAAAGAAGGTGTGCGGTGCGCAGATTTCCCTCGTCCTTTCCATGCTGTCGGGACGAATCGTTGGCGGTATTGTCAAATACGCGCTGCTTTTGTTCGGTCTCATTCCCTCGTATCCTTTCTCGGTTTTCTTAACCTCCTACTTCGTCGATACGATTCCCGGCATGCTCTTGCAGCTTGCCTTGATTCCGCCGATTCTCGAAGCTTTGAAAAAAGCAGGCGTCCTTTCCAAAAAATAAACAAAACAAAAAACCGACCGCATTTTTCTGCGGTCGGCTTTTGTTTTTTAAGATCAAAGACGCACGGTCTGTCCTGCCGGAATCTTCACTTCTTTTCTGTCGACTTCGATATACACGTCGAGCACGGAAGGATTATAGAAGGTCTTTTCGTCTGTGCTGATAACGAGACGCTTGACCGCTTCCGTATAGCGGTAAATCTCAATGTTCGTCGCATACCAAGTATCGTCTCTGCCGGCGACGGACGCC
This sequence comes from Clostridiales bacterium UBA1740, assembly GCA_002315715.1. Lineage (GTDB taxonomy): Bacteria > Bacillota > Clostridia > Oscillospirales > CAG-272 > UBA1740. Next base: position 114,356 of record DCHY01000019.1, read on the forward strand.
ACGATGCTTTCTATGCGCGCCCAATCTTCTTCGGTCTTAAATTCAAAACTGTGTCCCCAAATATAGAGAAGGGGCGAGCGTACCGAGTCGTTTCTTTGGAAGAAGGTTTCAATCGCCGTCTCTGCCGTCGTATGCTTGCAGGACGGATGCCAAGTCATAAAATTGACGGGAAGACCGAAACCGTTATCTTTGGTCGTACGGGAATAAACGATGCCGCAGTCCTCGGCAATACGAACAATCTCGTCGCTGTAAAAGCCGTAAGGATACGACATGCCGACGACGGGATACCCTGCCATGCGTTCGAGAATTTCGCGGTCCTTCATAATCTCCGTGACGAGCGCCGTCTTGGACGTGACGAGAGGCGAAAGATGAGAGTAGGTATGGCAAGAGATTTCCATACCATCATACCAAGCGGCGCGCGCCTTTAATTCTTCGTCGCTCATGTTTTTATACATCGAGCCGTTGAGGTGGAACGTGCCTTTAACACCGTACTTGCGAAAAATGTCGGCAAGACGTCTGTCGCCGTTTTGTCCGTCGTCAAAGCTGAACGTGACGATTCTTCTTTTTCCCTCGGGAAACACCGAATATTGAATCATAAATACCTCTTTTGTAAATAATTGTTTGCATTATTTGTTCTTTTTTACATATTGCTCAAAAAGTTTCATGAAAAGTCCGCCCTGCGTCGTGCGGTTTTGGAACATGTATTGACGGCCGGAAACGGTGTCATACCAGTCGGTAAGCGGCACTCGGTAGGTCGTCTCGTTGTAGTATTGCCAAAGAGGTTCGATAAAGGTCTCGAACTTTTCTTTGCTGTTCATCATCGTGCCCACCCAAACCATCCAATCGGACTTGGTATAGTCGGCACGGCTGTCAAGCGGCATGCCGTAACGGTTCATCCGCAAAAGGTAGCTGTCACACTCTTTGTCCATCACGTCGGATGGGAAAAGTCCGGTGCCCCAAATCTTGTCCCAAACGGCGTTGTATTTCATCGAATAACTGTCGGGGCGGTCGTATGCCAAACGGAGCGTTCCGTCGCCGTTGGCGGCACGCGCCGGGAATTTTGCGGCTTTCTCTCTTGCCAAACTCTCCAAACGGTCTGCCTCGTCGGAGTTTCCGAGATGACGGTTGAGAATCGACAGCGCCATGATACCGACGATGGCTTTGATCGACAAATTGCAGTTGTGTGCGAGATGCCCGGCAAAATCGTCGGTGCAAAGTTGGTTTTCGGGATCGTCGCCGTATTTTATCAAATATTCGCCCCAGGCGTTGAGCAAATCCATGTTGGGACGCACCGACTCAAAGTTGCCGTCTGCCAAAGCGCAGGCCGCTTCGCCGATGATGATATTGCCGCTTTCTTCCACCGGCATTTGATATTTATACTCTAATTCTTTCGTTTCTTTGTTCAAACCGTAAACCTGTCCCGTCAAAAGGGGATAGGTGCCGAGGTCGTGCGGCGCAAAATCGTACTGCCAAGCCTCACTGCGCGCATAGCGGTAAATCGGGCGCATCATCGCACGGACAAGGTCGGGGGCGTAGCGCAAAAAGAGAGGCATGGAGGGATAGGTCACGTCCACGGTAGCGGCGCAGCCGTTGGAGAAGCACTCTTTGGAAACGAACAGCAACTCGCCGTCTTTATCCACCACCAGTTTGTGAGCAGCGATGACCTGTCTGTACGCCGCCGAAAGCAAATCGGCGTAACGCACGCCGCCCGCGGCTTTGGCTTCTTCGTACAGTTGTGCCGAGAACTTGTCTGCGCGTTTGACGAGAGATTCGTATTCCCCGGCTGCTGCGTCGATAGCCTCCTCGATCGTCGTGCCGTCTTGGCACCAAACGGACTTGAGGAAATCTCCGAAATAGTTGATGGAGTATACGTCGTCGTAGGCGAAAAGGAAGAGTTCTTCTTTTTTCTCGGCAAGGGCAAGGTGAAGATCCATCACATTGCCTTTCGAGCAGGTTCTCGTCGAGAAGGTTGCCTTCTCGTTGCGGGAACAAAGGTACGCGTAGCCCCAGTCGATGCGGATATTGTCGCCGGCGCGGTTGAGAGGTTTTTGCTCCTTGGCGCCCATCTTCATGCAGACCGTCTTGGCGGTTTTCACCTCGGTCATTTCGACTTCACGTTCTTTTTTCTTGTTGAGGCAGAACTGTTCCGACATGCCGAGGGTCATCGACACCTCGTGCTCTTTGCCGTCTGTGTTTTCGTAAGAAAGCGCCATATAAGAAACGGGGCGCGTCATGAGTTTATAATCGTCAAGAAAAAGAGGCGTCATCAAACGAACCGACAGACGAACGCCGCGTCCTTCCATCACGTAACGGGTGGAGAGCGCGTCAACGGAGAGGTCAACCTGCTTCATTTTTTCCTTGCTCCACTCAAGGCCGAGGAAGGTCATGGGATGACCGTCTACCGTCAAAATGCCAAGCAAGTGTTGCATTTCGCCGGTCCAGTGAGAGGTCTCTTCGTAATTGAGAATTTCGGATTTGGACCAAAGAGAAAAGTAGGGGTCGACCGTTATCAAAGGAACGGACGGCAAGCGCAATCTTTTCATAAGCACCTCTTTCGATTTCATTACGAATATTATAACACAAAAAAGCAATTTTGTCCATATTCTTTCTGCTTTTGCGCATAAATATGACAAAGATTATAGTTTCTTTTCCATTATAATTATATATATAAAAATATTTTTGACTTTTTCTTGACAATATGACAAGCATATGCTACAATGAATTTGTCGATTTATAGGATTAATAAATCGGAACATCAAGAAAGGAGAGCATTATGCCGGAAATCAAATACGAAGTTGTTGACCGTATCGGCGTTGTTAGCGAAGGTACTAACGGCTGGAACAAGGAACTCAACCTTATCAGCTGGAACGACAGAGAGCCTGTTTACGATATCCGCACTTGGGCACCCGACCATGAAAAAATGGGCAAGGGCGTTACCATTTCGGCTACGGAAGCAAAAGTTCTCCGCGACATGCTCAACAAACTGAATCTTGACTGAGTGGTCTTGACAGACGCTCACAAAAGAAAAGAGGGATTGCAAAGGCAATCCCTTTTTCTTTTACTCTTCGCGCAAATCGGCGCAAAATTTATCGATGAGTTTAAGTACCGTCTTGGCGCTTTCGAGTTTCTTCTTGCGCTCTTTTTCCTGCGCGGCGAGAAACTCCGGCAGGGCTTCGTCGTCCTCCGCCATAGCGTAGAGAACGGGGAAGAACATCTCGCGCATTTTCTTTGCCAAAATGCCTTTGCCCCACTGCTTCTCAAGGCGGTCCACGAAGAACGTCAATTTGCGGTTGACTGCGGGCAACGTGGCGATATACGCCTCGGCTATGTGGCTGTCGGGCAGTTCCGACATGCGGAGCATCAGCTTGTGCGGTTCGGGGAAAGAGAATTTCAGCATACGGATGTTCGGAAGTTCGGGAAACAGAATTTCCACCTTAAAGAGCGTTTTGCGGTCCTCGTCCTCGATGGCTTGACCCATGACGCGGACGATATACGGCTCGCCGCCGAATTCCAAAACCGTCTCCTTGAAATCGTAAAGGCCGACTTCCATGCGGAAGGTGTGTGTGCGTTCTTCCACCGTCATAAACAGTCTTTCGCCGAAGCGGTTGAAAGAAACGCTCTTGATGCCGCCGTTATAATTGTTCTGCATCACGCGCACGAACAGCGGCAAGAGGCATTCCGCGTTGTATGAAAATACGTATTTTCCGAGGAGCGCGTCCCACGCGGTGTCGTACGGTTCGGCTTCGCCGAAACCGAAGCGCACGGAGAGCGTCTTTTTCGGCTTTTTGGCGTATATCCAGTGGCGGTCTTCAAAGAAGTGCTTTTCCGTCTCGCGCAGCGGCGTCTGCTTGCGAAAACCGCGTTCGGGTTTTTCTTCGTAATCGCCTTCGCCACCCAAATGCTTGCGAATGGATTCGAGGGCGGGACTGAGTTGGAACAACTCATTGTTGCCGGAGGTCAGAGCGACGACGATACGGCGAGAGGGACAAACCCAGACGTCTTGACCGAGCATGCCGTTAAAGAGGAAATTATCGGTGTCCCTCGCCACCCAAAGTTGGAAGCCGTAATTGTAGGGGCCTGCCTTTTCGGGGACTTTGATGGACGCTTTCGTCGCTTTTTCAACCCATTCTTCGGAGAGAATCGTCTTGCCCTGCCACTGTCCGCGGTCGAGCATCATCTGTCCGAGTTTCGCCCAGCTTTCGGCGGAGAGATATAACCCCCATCCGCCTTTTTCAAGGTCCTCGGGTCCGCGCTCCCACAAAACGTTCTCAATCTCCAAAGGACGGAACAAACGGGGTTCCAAAAACTCCGTCAGTTTTTCGCCCGAAATACGCTCGACGATTTTGCCGAGGATATAGGAGTTCATGCTGTTGTAAGAAAACTCGGTGCCGGGACGGAAAGAAAGAGTCGAGCCGAAAAACGTCTCGGTCCAACGGCTTTCCGATACGGTGCCGGATTCGGCAAACGGCACGCCCGACGACATGATCAGAAGATCGGTGACGGTAATCTCGGGGAAGCGCTTGTCTTTATAAGGAATCTCGGGGAAGATATCCACGAGTTTTTGGTCAAGGGTCAGTTTTCCTTCATCGTAAAGGAAACCGATCGCCATCCCCACCACCGTCTTGGTCATCGAGTGAGACAGATGGCGGATATGCACGTCGTATCCGGGGTGAGAGCATTCCGAAATCACTTCGCCGTCGCGCAGGACCATCACGCTGTGCGGATGTACGGCAGGATTTTGCTGCATCTCTTCGAGCATTTCGCGAATGGTGCGCGAGGAAAGACCGTGCCGCTCCGGCGTGGAGCGCGGAAAATACGGTTTTTCCTTGTCGGATACCGACAACTTTTGGGGTTTATAGCCGACGACGGCGGGGTTTTCATCTTGTCGCATAGACAATCCCGCGACGAGGTCGACGGCCCGTTTCATCCATTTTTCCATGGTCATTTCTCCTCAAAATATGCCAACAGTTCGTGCGGTGACGAAACCAGCGCATCGGCACCGTTTTCCAACAGTTCTTCGCGGCCGCGGAAGCCCCAAAGCACTCCGACCGTTTTGTGTGCGCCGACGGCTTTGCCGGTTTTCATATCCACGCCGCTGTCGCCGATATAGACGGCCTCGTCTGGGCGAATGCCGTGGGCGGACAACACCGAAAGACACCCGTCCGGGGCAGGTTTTAAAGGCACGTCCGGCATGGCGCCGCGCACTTCACCGTAAAGACCGCCCAAAACCTTTTCGGCGACGGGACCTGCCGCCGTGTGCGGTTTGTTGGAAAAAATCATCACGAAAAGACCGCGTTTTTTTAATTCGGTCAAAAGTTCAACGATGCCGTCATAGGGCTTTGTCAGATAGAGCGGCGATGCGTCATACGCCGCGTTGTAGGTTTGATAGACGCGGCGATAGACGTCCTCGTCCGTCACGCCCTCGTAGGCAAGCGCCCGACGAAGCAACAGTTCGGCGCCGTTACCGACGAACGTTTTATATTTTTCATCCTCGATGGGCGGCAGATTTTCTTTGGCGAGTGCAAAATTGGCGTAATACGCCACGGTGTGAATGGTATCGAGTGTCGTACCGTCCATATCAAAAACGGCAGCTTTGATCATTTTCGTTCCTCTTGCTTTTTGCTATGTTGTGTGTTACAATACTGTAAGAAAATCATAGCACAAACGAAGGCAAAAATCAAGTCGAAACAAGGGGAGGAAACGATGGACGCGGCTTTTGAAAGAACCGAGCGCCTGCTTGGACAGGACGGTATGCTGAAACTGAAAAACGCCCGTGTCGCCGTTTTCGGGATCGGAGGGGTCGGCGGATACGTCGCGGAAGCCCTCGCGAGAGCCGGCATCGGCGCGTTGGACCTTGTCGACGCCGACACCGTTTCGCTCTCGAATATCAACAGACAACTCTACGCCTTGCGCTCCACCGTCGGACAGTTCAAAACCGACGTTGCCAAGGCGCGCATCGCCGACATTTCCCCCGACTGCACCGTCAGAACCTATCCCGTCTTTTTCTCGGAAGAAAACAAAGGGGATTTTCCTTTTGCCGACTACGACTACGTGGTGGACTGTATCGACCGCGTGTCGTCGAAAATCACCCTCGCCGCTTGCACCGCCGAGGCAGGCGTTCCCTTTATCGCCTCCATGGGCACCGGCAACAAAATGAACCCCTGCGGGTTCAAAGTCTCCGACATTGAAAAAACCGCCGTTTGCCCGCTCGCACGCGTCATGCGCCGCGAACTCAAAGCGCGTGGCATTCGCCACGTCAAAGTCGTGTATTCCGAGGAAATTCCCACCGTCACCGCCGGTGAAAACGGCGAGAAACTGCCGCCGGCTTCCGTCTCTTTCGTCCCTCCCGTCGCCGGGTTTATCCTTGCATCGGAAGTCATTAAGACCATCGCGGAAGTCTAAGAAGACCCGTCGTTTTTCGTGAAACGAGAGGAAAAGAACGCTATCGCTTTTCGTGAAAAGCGACGCAAAAGCTTTAGCGCAGGGGAATGTGGATAAAGGCTAAAACAAGGCTCACAGCGTCTTTATATGCGTGCAAAGAGACCGTCTTTTTCACAAATTCACGAAAATCTCTTGCTTTTTTTCGGATTCTATGTTATACTAACCGCACGATGAAGGTATAGCTCAGTTGGTAGAGCGTCTGCTTGACGTGCAGAAGGTCATAGGTTCGAGTCCTATTATCTTCACCAAAAAGAGAGGTGCTCCCTTGTGGAGCGCCTCTCTTTTTTGTGATGGCAATAGGACGAGAAGGGGAGCGGTACTGAATGACAACCCAGTGGGTTGTCAGAGCCGCGGAAGACCGTAAGGAGCAGAGCGACGGAATAGCCCGAGCGAAGCGAAGCGTCCGCGCAGTTCGCGCGAGACCGAGTCCTATTATCTTGTTAATATGGTGCTCCCTTGTGGAGCGCCTCTCTTTTTGTGTGGCAATTAACGGAACGACAGCGCAAGAACTGACAACCGACATGCGGGCAACCTGCATTTGTGTTCTCGGCAATGACGTTTATTTCGTTGATTATCTTCTTGGTGGAACGCTTGGCGACTCTCATATATACTCCGTTCCTACTACCGGTGGCGAACCTGTTCAAATCCACTAATCCCACCCCCCGCTTCGGCGGGGGATTTTCTTTTTTATGCCGTTCACCAACACTTCTCAAAAAAGAGCGGCGCTCCGCGCTTCTTTTTGTCTTGCCGAAAAAATACTATTGCAATGTCACATATTTTTCAAAAAGGCTTGACATAATATCATTGGAATGATATACTGATAACGAAGCGAGGATTAAAAAATGATTCTATATCACGGGTCTGCCAACATCATCGAACAGCCGATATATCACGGCGGAAAAGAAAACAACGACTACGGCTTCGGGTTTTATTGCACAGAGAACGCCGATTTGGCAAAAGAATGGGCTTGCACCAACAACGAAACCAACGGGTATGCCAACAAGTACGAACTCGACGTGTCGGGGCTCACGGTTTTGGATTTAACCGACGATGCCTATTCCGTACTGAACTGGATGGCTGTTTTGCTGAAATTCCGTAAGTTCGACATTGACAGTGAAATTGCCAAAGAAGCAAAACAATATCTTGTTCGCCATTTTTATATCGACGTATCAAAGTATGACGTCGTTATCGGTTACCGCGCTGACGATTCTTATTTTAAATTCGCAAGAGATTTTATCAGCAACACCATTTCCGTGCAAAAATTAGCGGAAGCCATGGCGCTTGGAAAACTCGGAAAGCAAGTGGTGTTGATAAGCGAAAGAGCGCATATGGCTCTGCAATATTTGTCCTCAGAAGCGGCAGATCACAAAATATACTACACGAAAAGAATCGCAAGAGATCAACAAGCACGCGAAACCTACCGCAACAGCCATACAGATGCGTTATCCGGCTTGTTCGTGCGAGACATCATAAACAAAGGACTCAAAAATGGCGACAAAATCATATGACACACTATACCTTTCCGACGTTTGTGAAAACGTGGGAGCCATGTTTGAATATGCCGTGGCGTGCGGCTATTCACCCTCTTTGTTTTGGGAACGCTTCGTCAATTCCGTCGTAGCAAAGCAAATTGAGAGAGGCAACCCGAAATATTTAACGGGCTATTCCGGCAGAGATTTCGTGGACATCGTCGTAAGCACGCAGTCGGTTCGGACTTTCCGTGACCGCGGAAAGTTGTTTAGCGCCACGGTGCCGCTTTCTTTCACTCCTTATTATTGGGCAGGCTGGGCGTTAACACGCTTACAATACGAAAGCGGCTATTCTTTTTTTCAGATAAACAATTGTCTTCCCATCGACAAAGTTATCAACTGGTACGGAACCCTGCACGAAGCGGACATATCAAAGTTTTTGACAATAGCCGCAGAAGCTTTGACGGTTGAAAAAAAGGAAACCAATTTAAAAGCCATCCGAAAGGCAAGGGGTCTTTCACAACAAAAACTGGCATCCGCCGCCGGCGTTGACCTGCGCTCTATTCAAATGTACGAACAAAAGAGAAACGACATCAACAAAGCACAAGCCGAAACGTTATTGAAAATATCAAAAATATTAGGTTGCCAAATCGAAGATTTGCTGGAAATTCAACCGTAATTTTCATGATGAAAAAGAGGAGAGCACCATATGCAAAACGAAATCACCGTACGCACCGCCGTGCCCGCCGAAGGCGGCATCATCGCAAACCCGGGGTTTGCGAGAAGCGAAATCATGGAATACGTGCGCGAAAATATCAAGGCGCCGTGGTTCCGCAAAAAAGAGTGGGACTATTACCTGTTTACCAACGACCGCTTTGCGGTGGCGTTTACCATCTCGGATCTCGGCTATATCGGGCTGTTGTCCGCGTCGTTTATCGACTTTGAAAAGAAGTGCGAGCACACCGAGTCCGAAATCGCGGTTTTGCCGCGCGGCAAGAAGTTCGGTCTCGGCAAAGAGGTCAAAGACGCAAACGCCGCCTGCCACACCAAACGCCTCGATTTGATTTTTGAAAACCGCGACGGGCACCGTCACATTTCCTGTGCCTTCAAAAACTTCGACGGCGAGCGGTCGTTATTTGCCGAGCTCGACGTGTATGACGGTTGCGACGAGGCGATGTATATCGCCACGCCGTGGGCGGAAAAACCCACCGCTTTTTACTACAACTGCAAAAAGAACTGCCTGTCGGCAGAAGGATTTGTCACCTACGGTGACAGAGCCGAAAAATTGGATCGTGCAACGACCGCCGGCGTTCTCGACTGGGGACGTGGCGTTTGGACCTACGACAACACTTGGTTTTGGGGCACCGGCTCGGGTTACCTCGCAGACGGCGAACCCTTCGGCTTTAACCTCGGTTACGGTTTTTCCGACCGCTCCTCGGCATCCGAAAACGCACTGTATTACAAAGGGAAGCTGCATAAACTCAGCGAAGTGACATTCGGCATTCCCGAAGCCGACGGAAAACGGCAGTATTTGTCCCCGTGGCAAATTTCCTCCGACGACGGACGCTTTGAAGCCGTCTTCACCCCGATTCTCGACCGCTCTGCCGACATGGATTTTAAGGTGATCGTCAGCGACCAGCACCAAGTTTTCGGCCGTATGAACGGCAAAGCCGTCACCGACGACGGGGAAGTCGTAGAAATGAAAGATTTCATCTGCGCGTTGGAAGTCGTGCGAAATAAGTATTGACAAAATCAAAAAGAATGCTATAATAGGCGTGTAAAGCGATGAAGAGAAAGAGTAATAACAACCTCTATCCGCAGAGAGAAGACGGCGCTGCAAGTCTTTGATACGTTGTTATGAAGCAGTCTCGGAGTGCGGGTAGAAAGCGAAAGCGAGTAAATCCCGACGGGTGCTCCCGTAACAGAGTGAGAGTCACAGACTCGATGAGGGAATTTTCGTGAGGAAATTCCGAATCTCGGTGGTAACACGATTTTTCGTCCGAGGCGATTTTTCGCCTCGGATTTTTTGTTGTTTTGTAAACTTTTGTATTCAATTTGGAGGATATACATATGAAATGGACATCTCTTAACGATTTGCGAGAGAAATATCTCTCGTTCTTCGAGAGCAAAGGACATCTCCGTTTGCCGAGTTTTTCGCTCGTGCCGAACGGCGATAAATCCCTGCTTCTCATCAACTCCGGCATGGCGCCGATGAAAAAATTCTTCACCGGCGAAGTCATCCCGCCGCGCAACCGCGTCTGCACCTGCCAAAAGTGCATTCGTACCCCCGACCTTGAGCGCGTCGGTCA
>DCHY01000019.1:124717-127130 GCA_002315715.1 Clostridiales bacterium UBA1740
CTTTGGCCGTCCGTTTATAAGGATGACGACGAAGCGTTCGCCATTTGGCGGGACGTTATCGGCATTCCCGAAAACCACATCGTCCGTCTCGGCAAGGAAGACAACTTCTGGGAGCACGGCACCGGTCCTTGCGGTCCCTGCACCGAAATCTACTTTGACCGCGGCGAAAAATACGGCTGCGGCTCTCCCGACTGTAAGCCCGGCTGCGACTGCGACCGTTTCATGGAAATTTGGAACAACGTTTTCTCGCAGTTTGACAACGACGGCAACGGCAACTACACCGAACTGAAGCAGAAAAACATCGATACCGGCATGGGACTTGAGCGTCTTGCCTGCGTTATGCAGGGCGTCGACAACCTCTTCGAGGTTGACACCGTCAGAAAGATTCTCGATACCGTTTGCGAAATCGCCGGCAAGACCTACGGCAAAGAGAAAAACGACGACATTTCCATCCGTGTCATCACCGACCATATCCGCAGTGCCACCTTCATGATTGCAGACGGCGTTATCCCGTCCAACGAAGGCCGCGGCTACGTGCTTCGCCGCATTTTGCGCCGTGCCTGCCGTCACGGAAAGCTCCTCGGCATCAACCGCAGGTTCTTGCCCGAACTTTGCGAAATCGTGATTTCTCAAAACGTCGGCGCTTATCCCGAAGTCGGAGAAAAGCGCGAATACATTTTGAACGTCATCTCACTCGAAGAAGAGCGTTTTGACCAAACGATTGACTCCGGTCTTTCGATTCTTTCCGGCATCATCGCGGATGCCAAATCCGCCGGCAAAACCGTCCTCGACGGCGCCGACGCTTTCAAACTTTACGACACGTTCGGCTTCCCCGTCGACTTGACGAGAGAAATCGCCGAAGAAAACGGTCTCTCGATTGACGACGAGGCGTTCCGCGCCCTCATGGAAGAGCAGAGAAACCGCGCAAGAGCCGCCAGAGGCAACATCTCCGGTTGGTCCGATACTTCCAAAACCGCACTGTCCCACTTGCCGAAAACCGAATTTCTCGGATACGACGCCGACACCTGCGAAGGTTCGGTTCTCGCCGTCATCGCCGACGGAGAAGAAGTGGACGAAATCTCCGAGGGCGAATGTTCCCTCGTCTTCGACAAGACCGTATTTTACGGCGAAGGCGGCGGACAGGTCGGCGATACCGGCATCATCACGGCAGGCGATACCGTCCTCACCGTTCTTGACACCAAGAAAACCGACGGCGTTTACATTCATATCGTCAAAGTCGAAAACGGCAAAGTCAAAAAAGGCGACGAACTCACCTTGCAAATCGATACGGCTCGCCGTAATGCCATTCGCAGAAACCACACCTCGGCGCACCTTCTCCAAGCAGCACTTCGTTTGGTGCTCGGTACCCACGTTGAGCAGGCAGGTTCCTACGTCGATGAAAAAGAAGTCCGCTTTGACTTCTCGCATTTCAAGGCTATGACCGAAGAAGAAATCGCCAAGGTTGAAGCCATTGTCAACGAGCATATCCTCGCCGCCGAAACCTGCGAAACTTCCGTCACCGACGTCACAACCGCCAAATCCATGGGCGCCATGGCGCTGTTCGGTGAGAAATACGGCGATAAAGTCCGCGTTGTCAAAGCCGGCGTATCCTCTATGGAACTTTGCGGCGGTACTCACGTATACAACACCGGCAACATCGGTCTTTTCAAAATCATTTCCGAAACTTCCGTCGCCGCCGGCGTCAGAAGAATCACGGGTGTCACCGGCAACAACGTCCTTGCCTTGCTCGGCGAGCGCGACGCTTTGATTGCCGACACCGCAAAGGAACTCAAATCCCAAAACGTCAAGGACATCGCCAAAAAGGCGGTTGCCCTGCAAAACGAAATCAAGGATCTCAAGCATGACCTCGAGAGTGCTAACGCGAAACTCTCCGAAATGCAGATGAAAGACCTCTTGGGCGGTGTCAAAACCGTCGGTAAATTCCACCTTCTTGCCGTGAAACTCTCCGCCCGTCCCGATGCCGCGCGCACCCTTGCCGACACCGTCAAGGCGAACGACAAGGACGGCGTTGCCGTCTTTGCGACCGTATCCGACGGCAAACTCAACTTCGTTGCTTCTGCCGGCTCTGACGCCGTCAAGAACGGTGCTCACGCCGGAAAGATTCTCGCCGACATCTCCGTCATCTGCGGCGGTAAAGGCGGCGGACGTCCCGACTCCGCTATGTCCGGCGGCCGTGACCTTGACAAGATTGACGCGGCACTTTCCCGTGTCGAAGACATCCTCAAAGCACTGTAAAAACAATCTTCCTCCTTCCACCGCAAGCGGTCCCTCTCCCTCATTCAATGATGGAGGTCGCAGCCGATATCTCCGTCGTCTGCGGCGGCAAAGGCGGCGGACGTCCCGACTCCGCTATGTCCGGCGGCCGTGATCTTGACAAGATCGACGCGGCACT
>DCHY01000034.1:0-335 GCA_002315715.1 Clostridiales bacterium UBA1740
TTATCCGCGGATGGCGGTATTCGGTACGAAGGGTTTGACGGTATCGAGGATGGCTTTGAGTTTTTCTTCGCTCGGCGCGGAAAAACCTTCTCCGATGAGATTGCCGGAATCGGTGAATTTTTGGAGGAAATAGCGACGGGCGCCTTTTATCCATTCGCCGATGGCGAGGAAATCTTCCGCTTCGTGCAGTTCGTCGACGACGGTGGTACGAAACTCGTAATCCTGCTTGCCCGAGAGAAGGTAGGATACGCTCTCGCGGTAGGGAGACAGGTCAAGGGTCTTCATCCCGACGGTCTTTTGGTATTTGGCGGGGCTGTTTTTGATATCCATCGCCA
>DCHY01000034.1:502-3260 GCA_002315715.1 Clostridiales bacterium UBA1740
CCGCCGGTGATGGCGACGCCGTCAAGAAGTCCCCGGCGCTTTTTCAAAAACTCGAATATTTCGCTCTCGGGGACGGTGTCTTCCTTATGAATATCCGTCACGAGCAGGGCATTGTGACAGAAAGGACAACGCAAATTGCAGCCGCCGGTGAAAACCGTGCAGGCGACTTTCCCGGGAAAGTCAAGCAGCGTCATCTTTTGAAAGCCCAAGATTTGCATTACGCGCGTCTCCACTCGTCGGCAGCGGCTTTGGACATTCTCTTGATGCCTTCCGTTTTGTAGGGGGATTCTTCACCGCCGTTGGTGTAGAGAAAATAGGAACCGTCGGGCATGATGTAAAGGCTCTCTTCGTATCCCTTGGGATCACCGAAAGCACCCTCCGTTTTCTTTTTCACGAGGGTTGCGACCTCGGTGTCGTATTCTTTTTTGCAGATGATCTTTTTCATAAGAAACCTCACTTTGTTTTTTCCATTCTATTATACTCAAAAGTACCGTCGAATGCAAGGAAAACCAAAAGAAAAAAGGAAAAGCCGAAACTTTTCCTTGTTTTCCGATTATTGGTGATGTCTGCGGGTTTTGATACGTTTGTCGAGTTTGACGGCAAGATACGTACCGACCGCCTGGAAGACCTGGACGATGACGACGAGAAGAATCACGGCGACCATCATGACGAGATATTTATAGCGGTAGTACCCGTAGTTGATGGCGATTTTACCGAGTCCGCCGCCGCCGATGATACCGCTCATCGCCGTGTAACCGAGGATGGTGGTGATGGCAATCGTAAAGTTGGAAATGAGGGAGGGGACGGATTCCGGAATCATCACCTTAAAGATGATTTGTAAAGGAGAGGCACCCATGCTTTGTGCCGTTTCGATGATGTTGGGGTTAAGTTCGCGCAGAGAACTTTCCACGAGGCGCGCAATGAAGGGGAACGCCGCGATGGAAAGCGGAACGACGGACGCCATCGTGCCGATACTCGTACCGACGAGGGCGCGGGTGACGGGGATGACGAGAATCATTAAAATCAAAAAGGGAATCGAACGCAGAATGTTGATAACGACGTTGAGGGTTTTGAGAACCCAAGAGGGCAGGGGCAAAACGCCGTTTTTCTCACCGGCAACGAGAAGAATACCGAGAGGGAGACCGAGAAGGACCGCAAAAAGAGTGGAAAGGACCGTGGCGTAAAGCGTTTCCCAAAGAGCCAAGGGAAAATCGCTCAAAAAGATGTCAACGGCTTCCGATACTTTTTCGGGAGCAAACATATTCGTAAACACGGCTTATTCTCCTTTCTCTTTTCGGTTTTCCTGTTCCTCGGGACGGGTTTCCATCACGACGATACCGGTACCGGCGGTGAGATATTTGGTGGCACGGGCGACGATCTCGTCGTCATCGGGGAAGCCGAGGAGCATATTGCCGTAAACGCCGTCGCCGATGGTTCGGGTGGAGGCGTAAAGAATGTTGGCGGCGATATGTTCGTCCATAGCCATTTGTGCAATCAAAGGAGAAGTCGTAACGGCAGAACCGTTAAAGACGACGCGGAGGGTGCGTTCGCCTTCACGTGCGGCGGGAGTGGATTCGGCACTGTCGGGATAAACGAGACGCTTTGCCGCTTCCGATTTGGGAGATGCAAACACTTCCGAAACGGTGCCTTCTTCTGCCACGGTGCCGTCGTCGAGAATGGCGACGCGGTTGCAGATTTCTTCCACCACGCTCATCTGGTGCGTGATGACGATCACGGTGATGGAAAGGCGGCGGTTGATGTCGCGAATCAACTCGAGAATCTGGTGAGTGGTTTTGGGGTCCAAAGCAGAGGTGGCTTCGTCACAAAGCAACACTTTCGGATCGGTTGCCAGGGCTCTCGCAATGGCGATTCTTTGTTGCTGACCGCCCGAGAGTTGTGAAGGATACGCCTGTGCCTTGTCGGGAAGACCGACGATTTCAAGAAGTTCGAGCGCTCTTTTGCGTGCGGTCTCTTTATCCACGTGGGCAAGTTCCAACGGGAAAATGATATTATCGAGGCAGTTTCTTTGCATCAACAAATTAAAGCCTTGGAAAATCATCGTGACGCCGCGTCGCAGGTCACGAAGGGCTTTGGTATCGAGTTCTCCGACGTTGACGCCGTCGATGATAACGTCCCCTTCGGTGGGAACTTCGAGCATATTGATACAACGTACGAGAGTACTCTTGCCGGCACCGCTCATGCCGATGATGCCGTATATATCGCCGCTGTGGATCGTCAGATTGATGTCTTTTAAGGCATCGACGGTGGCGTCGGCGGTTTTGAAAGATTTGGAAAGGTGCCGCAGTTCGATCAAAAGAAAATCCTCCTAAAACGCACATAACGGCGGTGCAAAATACTTTGCACCGCCTATATGAAACAAAAATTATTTATCCAAATTGCCAAGGAACGTGCCGCTGGTGCTGTAAATGCCCATAGGCTCGTGGTGAACTTCCAAAACGGAAACGATGGTCGTGTGGTTCTCGGCGTTGAAATCGTTCAGATAAGGAACGTGCTGGAAGTAGTTGGCGTCTGCTTCACCGGATTGAACGACTTCGTTGGGAACGACGTAATCACCGTATTCAACGATGTTAAGGGTAATATTCTGACCGGCAAGTATGGTCTTTGCCACTGCCAAGATGTCGGCGTGAGGTGTGGGAGAAGCGGCAATCGTAATGGTTTGACCGGCAAGTGCCTTGTAATCTACGGTTGCATCCAAACCGTCGGCGTTGGTATCTTTGAGGTCGCAAACGATAGCGCC
>DCHY01000034.1:3348-9219 GCA_002315715.1 Clostridiales bacterium UBA1740
GCTTTGATTTTGGGAGCGTCTTCATTGCCTTCTTTGACGGCGATGATGTTGGGGTAAGAAACGTTGGTGCCTTCGGTTACGAAGGGGGTAAGGCCGGCTTCAATCGCATAGTTGGAGTTGATAACGGCGTAGTCAACGTCTTTCAGAACGCTGGGGATCTGAGCGGCTTCTACTTCTTTGAATTCGATGTTGTAGGGATTTTCCTTAATCATCTGATTCAAAGTGCTGGCGGTGTCGGCACCGTCTGCCAATTTGATAAGGCCCTGTACTTCAAGGAGTTTGAGAGCGCGGAGTTCGTTGGTGGTGTCGTTGGGAACGGCAATGGTGATTTTTTTCTCATTGCAAGAGGAAAGGATGGTTGCGCAACCGAGGATCAAGGTCAAGGTCAAAACGAGAGCAATGATTTTTTTCATGGTGGGGAATCTCCTTTGTTAAATATGTTTTTTATTTCTTCTCGAAGGAAAAAAAGAACGGGGAGCAAACTCCCCGTTCATCTATTTTCATCGCTGAAAAGACGTATGAGAGTTTGATTTAGGCATAACGACGCATGCACATGACGTCCATCATGCGCATCATCATATCCATCATCATAGCTCTCTTGGACATACAGCGAATCCTTTCTTGAAGTTGATGTTTCATTGTAGCATAGCCCCGTGATTTTTGTCAAGCCATTTTTGAAAAAACCGCACAATATATAAAAGTGACAAGGAAAAATAACATTTTCTGTGCAAAACAGACAAAAACGTGCGTAATAATTCACAAGCCGACTTTCCGCGCTTCCTTATCTATTAAAGGAAGAAAAGGATGACAAAAGAAAAAAGCCTCCGCATTTCGCGGAGGCTTTGGTGAAAACTTATTCGGTCTTGGAAGCATCCAAGTAAGTAAGGAAGATTTCCGCCATCTGTTCGGTGGAAATTTCGGCGGGGTTAACGTCGTTGGTAAGAAGGTAGTCGGCGACGAGTTCACCCATCTGCTCTTGGACTTCGGGGGTCATCTCTTCGTCAAGACCGTTGTTGGCAAGAAGGGTATTGAGTTCGTTCGAAACGTTTTCTTTGTAAGTTTCGTACTCGGGAGTGGTCTTGTCGATGTTGCCGTTTTCATCTACGACACCCTCGGGCTTCGGCACGCTTGCCACGTTGCACAAATCCTCTTTCACGGCTTCGGGATCGATGTCAAGGTCGGGCGCCATCATAGAGAAGGCAAAGCTCGTCAGTTTGTCAACGAGACATTTGGTCGTCTCGTTGCTGTTCAAAACCGTGATAACGGCGTAAACGACTTTCTGCTGTTCGCCGTCTTTCATTAGAGGCTCGCCGTTCACGTCAACTGCCGGTTTGGTCAAAACGGCGGCAGGGTCGCTCATGTCGGCGAGAACGCCGTTGTCGGACAGGATGTAAAGCACCTTGGCAATCGTTCCGAGGTCGTCGGAAACGGAGTCCGCGGTGACGGTCGAGAAGACGTCAACGAAATCAACTACGAGGTTTTTGATGTCGCCTTCTTCAAGAGGAAGGATAGAGGGATCGTTTTGAATCGTGGTAACGGAGCCTTTGAGGACACCGACCAAAATGGTGGACAGACCCGCGATACCGTCGTCATCCTGGTTTTCAAACTTCGCGATGATGGCGTCGATGGCTGCTTCCTGCTCTTTGGTGAGGTTCTTGATATCCACGCCCTTGAGTGCGGTTACGTCATCCATAAGACCGAGAGCGGCAGCGCCGATGTTCTGGGTTTTGATGGTTTCTTCACCGGACTGCAAAGTGCCGATGGCTTCAAGAAGCATCTTGCCGCCTACGTTGTTATAAAGGACGTCGGCGAGTTTGGCATCCTGAACGGGTTCTGCGTATTCTTCATAGTACGTGCGTACGGTATTGCCTTCATCCATGGTTTTCACCGGCTCGGCAAGGAAGTTCGTAAGACCGAGAACGGGGAGGAAGAGAAGTGCGCCGACGGCGGCACCCTGTGCCAAACCGAGGAGCATACCGAGAAAACGGGTAGCGCCGTTGTTGCGTTCTTTCTTAAAGCCGAGAATCGCACAGAGAATACCGTGAACGATAAGCATGGCAGCGCTGATGACGATAAAGGAAAGAACGAATACGAAGGGAAGAAGGATAAGACCGAGAGGTGCTGCCAAGATGTACTGAAGAACCTCGGCATCCAAGCCGTTGAGAATCTTCATAGCCGCTTCGGGAATCGAGGCGAGCGTGTCGGCGGGAATTTGCAATTCGGTAATCACGTCACTGACCTTTTTTCCGTCAAGGAATTGGGCGAGTGTCGGATATACTTTTTGGCAAAGCACAAAGCTGCAAATAGCGGAAAGCCCGACCGTTAAGGTACGAACCGTCTGGCGGAGAATACCGCGGGACAGACCTTTGAGCAAGCCGATAAGGGCAAAGAGTACCACGGAACCGTAAAGGGCGAGGGCAACGTAGCCGCCGATGGAACCCATGGCCAAGTAGTTTTGAACGTCGGAAATCATCTGAGACATAAAATGGCCTCCATAAAAATTTGGTTAATTTTATTATATATTGGAAATATAAAATTGTCAAGATTATTTTTCGTTCGACAGATAATTCCATACTTTGAGTACGGCAATTTGGGTTTTGGCATCGGCGATTTCGCCCTTCATCACCATTTCGTAAAGGCGGCGGAGCGGAATTTCTTCGAGCGTCAAAAATTCGTCCTCGTCCCGTTTCGTGTCGCCGAAGGACAATTCTTCGCATAGATACAGGTCGATGACTTCGTCGAGAATGGCGGGGGAGGTGTCAATGGCGCCGAGATAGGTGACTTTCCCCGGTACGGCTCCCGTTTCTTCCTTCAGTTCTCTGAGCGCCGCCGAGAGGGAGTCTTCCTCCTTGCAGTCTTTTTTGCCGGCGGGGATTTCGAGAAAGACGCGCCCGTGCGGATAGCGGTACTGTCGCTCCATAATGACTTTGCCGTCCGGCAAGAGCGGCAGCATACAGACGGCGCCGACGTGCATGCAAAATTCGCGCTTGGCCTCTTTTCCGTCCGGCAAAAGGACGGTGTCTTTGACGACGTGCAGAATTTTGCCGTCGTATATTTCTTCTCGGCTTAGGTATTTTTCTTCCAAATTCACGTTTTCGTTTCCTTTCGGTGCGCACCTCTTGTGCGCGTAGGATTACTGACAGTTTAGCACGCGGGGGAAGAATTGTCAATTCCTCTTTGCCGACGGATTGAAATTTCCGAAACGGTGTGATATAATGTAGGACGATTATAGAAGGAATAGGTTATGGAAAAAACAAAACAGTCGTTTTTCGGGCGAAAGAGCATGGATATGACGACGGGCCCCATCCTCGGCATTATCATGAAATTCGCCTTGCCGCTTTTGCTCGGCAATTTATTTCAACAACTATATAATATGGTGGACACGTGGGTTATAGGACAGACGGGTGACACCGCCGCCTACGCCGCCGTCGGTTCGGTGGCGCCCATCATCAACGTGCTTCTCGGTTTCTTCCTCGGCTTTTCGAGCGGTGCCGGCGTTATCATCTCACAGCATTTCGGTGCCGGAAATAAAGAAAAAGTCGAAGAAACGGTGCACACCGCGATGAGTTTGACCTTTATCCTCGGCATCGCCTTTACGGTCATCGGCGTATTGATGACCCCGCCGCTTTTGAAAGTCGTGTTCGGCTCGGACGCGAGCGAAGCCTACGGCCCTGCCAAAGACTATTTGATCATTTATTTTTCCGGCATTTTCAGTATGTGTCTCTACAACATGGGCTCCGGCATTTTGCGTGCCATCGGCGACTCGAACCGTCCTTTTTACTTTCTCTTGGCTTCCGCCGTCACCAACACGGGGCTTGATTTGTTGTTCGTTTTCAAATTTCAAATGGGCGTCAAGGGCGTTGCCTACGCGACGGTCATCGCCCAAACCGTGTCGGCTATTTTGACCTTCATCGCGCTTTTGCGAAGCGACACTTGCGTGCGTTTCTCCTTTAAGAAATTGGCGATCCGCAAAGAAACCTTAAAGAAAATTCTGATTCTCGGTTTCCCGGCGGGACTGCAAATAGCCCTCACCGCCTTTTCCAACGTCTTCGTGCAGTCGTATATTGCCGGCGTCCGCGGCAATCAAACCGAGATTTTGGCGGGGTGGACGACCTATTCCAAACTCGACCAATTCCTCTTCTTGCCGATGCAGTCGCTTGCCATCGCGGTGACGACTTTCGTCGGGCAGTGCCTCGGCAAAAACGACGTCAAGCGAGCAAGGGAAGGTGCTTTCAAGACCTATCTTGTCGCCTCCGCCATCAACGCTTGTCTCATCGCCATGTTCATGATTTTTCCGGAACCGCTTTCGGCGTTCTTTACCAAGGACGAGGGCGCCATCGCAAATGCGGTTTTGCTTCTTCACAACCTCACCCCGTTCTATATGCTGTGCTGTATCAACCAGGTCTTCTCGGGTGCTCTGCGCGGCGCCGGCAATACCAAGGCGCCGATGATCATCATGCTGTCGAGTTTCGTTCTTGCCCGTCAGATTTACCTCTTCGTCATGGCGAATTATATCTCGAACGAACTGCTCCCCATCGCCTTCGGCTATCCTTTCGGTTGGTTGGTTTGCGCCGTTATTACGCTGATTTATTACCGCACCTACCGTTTTGATCCGAGCAAAGTTATGGGTTCGAAAGGCGCAAAACCGGCAGAAGAATAAAATCAAAACCCAACAAAAAATCCGACAGATTTTCTGTCGGATTTTTCTTTATTTGGTCAAAATGCCAATAATACTTGTCAAATATGGCTGTTATTCGTTGGAAACCGTCTGTTTTTGAGCCGGACAATCTTCGCAAACGGAATCACCGTTTTTACTTTCCTTTGCGAGAGAACAGCCGCCGCAAGAGGCACAGTCACCGCCGCAGGAACAAACGGGATTTCCCTTCTTTTTGCGCTTGGCAAGGATGATGACGGCGGCGAAAATCCAAACGAGAACCAATAAGAGGATCAGTCGGTCGAGTACCGTCGTTTTTGCCAAGAGCCGTAAAACGCGATAGACGATAAAGGAACAAATCCAGGCGACGGAGCATTGGAAAAGCACGACGAACAGGGCGCGCTTGGCACTGCCGAGTTCCGCGCGAATGGCGGCAATGGCGGCAAGGCAGGGGGTATACAAAAGGGTAAATACGAGGAAGGAAACCGCCGCCGCGGTACTGCCGAAGAGGGCACTCACGCCGTTCGGCGCCAACATTTCGAGGGTGGAAACCACCGCTTCCTTGGCGGTAAAGCCGGAGATGAGCGCCATGACGGCTTCAAAGCGGTTAAAACCGAGC
This sequence comes from Clostridiales bacterium UBA1740, assembly GCA_002315715.1. Classification (GTDB taxonomy): domain Bacteria; phylum Bacillota; class Clostridia; order Oscillospirales; family CAG-272; genus UBA1740. The sequence goes on from DCHY01000034.1 coordinate 8,622, forward strand.
GGTTTGAAAATGACGGCAATGAGCGAACCGAGTCTGCCGAGCACCGAAAGGGCGGTGTTCTCCGGCGCGTAGTTGAGACCGATATCGAAATTGGTGAAAAACCAAATGCACACCGTGGCAAGCAAAATGACGGTAAAAGCCTTGGTCAAAAAGTCTTTGGCTTTTTCCCACAGGAGGATGAAAACGCTTTTCATCGACGGGAAGCGGTAATTCGGCAGTTCCATGACGAAGGGAACGGGGTTGCCCTTGAACGCCGTCTTGTTGAAAATCATGGTGATGAGAATGCCGACGGCGGCACCGCCGAAGTACAAGCCCGCCATGACGGCAACTTTCTCCCAAGGATTGTCGAAAAGCGCGTGGACGAAGAAGAGATAAATCGTCATTTTGGCGGAGCAGGACATAAAAGGCGTCAAGAGGATCGTCATGATTCTGTCGCGCTCCGACGACAGCGTGCGGGAACTCATCACGGCGGGAACGGTACAACCGAAGCCGATGAGCATCGGCACGAAAGAGCGCCCCGACAGACCGATTTTACGAAGCGGTTTATCCATGACGAAGGCGATGCGCGCCATGTAGCCCGTGTCCTCGAGAATGGAAA
>DCHY01000007.1 GCA_002315715.1 Clostridiales bacterium UBA1740
CCGATTTGCCTTTCGAACTCCCGTTCGATGTGCCGTTTCTCGCTTGCGAACATGAATACGTAGAGGAAGTCACGAAAGCGGCTACCTGTACGGAGGAAGGAGTCAAGACGCTGACTTGCTCGAAATGCGGCGAAGTCGCAGAAGAAGCGATCCCGGCGCTTGGCCATGATTTTGCTACGAAATACACGACCGACGTAGCGGCAACCTGCACGGCTGAAGGATCCAAATCCTATCACTGCTCCCGTTGCGACGCGAAAGACGGCGTAAAAGCCATCGCGAAACTCGACCATATGTGGTCCGAGAACCTCGTCGAGATCGAACCCGTTACCTGTACGGTAAACGGTAAGAGAGGCTACGTTTGCGAAGAATGTCAGGCTGTTGACGAATCTCGCATCGAAGTTCTCTATGCCGGCGGCCATACGATGGACCTTTTCTGGACCGTTGACCTTGCCATGGATTGCAAGAACGGCACCGCAGGTTGGGAATCCAGACACTGCCAGGTGTGTGATCACACCGAAGAGGGCAGAGAAATCGCCGTTGCTCACGATTGGGCAGACGAGTATACCCTCGACTTTGCCGAGACCTGTACTACCGACGGTCAGAAATCCAAGCACTGCACCAAGTGTGAAGCCGTTTCCGAACCCGTTGTGATTGCAAAACATCACGTCATGGGCACCGAAACGACCGTGAAACCTTCCTCCATTTATGCGAAGGGTTCCATCACCGGTCCTTGTTCCGTTTGCTCGACTGTATTCACGATTGAAACCACCTCCGAAATCGTTCTTCTCAATCCCGCTTATCAGAACGATCATAGAGAAGTAATCAAAGCCGGTTCTCTCGAAGGCAACAACGGTCACTGGACGTACAGAGAATCCATCGCTTCCTTGACCACCGAAACCGAAAAGTATTATCCGACGGCTGAAGATCCCGACGGAAACTACTTGATTACCGAAGTTTCCTTCTTGGCAAACGACACTTTGGATTATAAGAACGCTGCAAATCCTTACTTCATCTTCAGAGTACAGCATACCACCAACCACAACAAGACCAACGTTGCTTACGTCGACGAAATGAACGATGACTTTACTGACGTTTGCGCATTTGCCGCTTCCAACAGCGTATCTTCCGGTACGGCTGTTCCCGCAGCTCGTCTTGAAGTAGGATGGCACAGACTTGCCGTGATGATCAAACAGGTCATCATCGCGAAGGATGCTGACGGTGGCGTTTTGGAACTTGTCGGCGGTCAGCTTGCCGATAACACCAAGGTTATCGCTTCCATCACCTACGAGTGGCAATATTCGATGTATATGGACGGAGAACTTTACGGTTCTAACGTTATTAGAGGTATGGCAAAAGGCAATAACAAAGCCGGTATTTGGGATTCGTCCAACCTCTTCTATACCGCTACCGTTTCCGAAGACGGCAAGACCATCACCTACGCCGACGGCGACAAAGATTCTTACATGCACTTCCGTTGGGAATGCGGCTTCATGGCAGAATGCGATGAGCAGGCGGTTTTGACCGATATGTCCATCACCTGCGGCGACGCACTGGTTCAGGCAGTAACGCCCGTTAAGTATAACCTCAACGGCGGTTCCGTTGCCAACACCTATGCGGTAGAAGGCAGCGAATTGCTCTTCCCGGATATCTGCTACTTCCAGGTTACCGGCGCTGATGATAACCCCACCTTCACTCCCGTTAGAAACGCGTATATCTTCGACGGTTGGACCGACGTGGATGGCGTTCAGACCGCTCAGTGGAAACTTGATCCCAACCACACCGAGCACGTCGTTCCCGAAGCAGGCAAGCAGACCGTTTTCACGGCTACCATTTTCACGGAAGGCAAAACGGCTTATACCTGCGAAATTTGTAAACAGGTTATCGAAGAACCGATTGCACAACTTGAACCGTCCTCTATCGCTACTTCCAAGGTCGATTCAAATAATAAAAACTGGAGACCTTTTGATTACAGCGTATACAGCCGTACCGAAAACGGTAGCGACAGAAATACAACCGTAAGTTACGAAGACCGCGATCTGTTCGTTGAGTTCTCCTTGAACGTCAACACCACCGGTGTCGGTCTTTCCGATGCTTGCGCACAGCTCCAGCTTTATGACGGCAACAATACCAAAACTTGTACAATAGTAATGATGCACAATTTCTCGACTAATAATATCTATTTCAGAGACGTCGTTGCTGCCGATGCTTCTCAGAATATTGACAAAGCCGACGTTTATCTTGCTGAAGGTTGGCACAGAGTCGGTATTCAGATTCGTGAAGATGCTGAAATCAAACAAGGCAACGTTGTTCAGACTTTGAAATACAGAATGTTTATTGACGGCGTTATGATAAATGCCGAAGGTTGTTGGACCGTTGCCAATTCTACGGCAAACTCGCTTCACCTTTACAAAGCCACCATCAATGGCGATGATCCTACCAAGATTGACTACGCACCGAACGATCTTAACTTGAAACTCAGATTCCAGCTTAGCTCTTTCTTCAACTCCAGCAAATCCACGAGAACCATCATCGCTACCGATTCCTATTATGTAACCTCGAAACAGGTTGATAAAACCAAGACCGATTACAAGTACGGCGATCTCTTCTGCATGAACGTAACGCCTCTTGAATCCAAGAGCGTGAACGCTTTGCAACTTGTATACGTTCTCGGCGACGGAGCACTTCCCACAAAGAAGTTTATCGGTACCGGCCGCGACGGTTCCTCCACCGTTCAGAATATTGAGTACAATATTCCTTGGGTAACCTATTTCCAGATTGAAGGCGCGGCACCTGTTACCGCTCCCGCTCCCGTTTGCGAAGGATATACCTTTGCCGGTTGGGGTGAAGGCGTTGTTGATACCGTTAACAGCAAGATTACCTACACTGCACAGTGGACTCCCGTTTCACCCGCAGAATAATTTTTAAGCCATAAAACCCAAGAACCCACGGGGCAGCCCGTGGGTTCTTTTCATAACAGTATCTTTTGAACTGCTTTCATCAACAATATGCGCAATTTTCAGAAGAAAAAGCGCGATGTCAATTTGTCAATATTGTAGAATCAAAAAAGATGTTGTTTGTGCATATTGCCAAGATAAACGCAATCTATATGATGAAATATTAAAAAAATATTGCAATTATGCACTTATTTTGCTAAAATATCATTGGGATTATGAAAATCCCGGAGATAAGATTTACCTTCTTATTCCTCCAACTCGCTCTGCGAGGGAGAACCGTCTGAGTGTCAACAGGCGGTTCTTTTTTTGTAAAGCGAAACTCGAGGGAAGCGAGATGACGAAAACGATTTTCGGCATACGAACGGGGAATTTTTGTTTTTCCTCTTGCATTTTTTTCGCGCGCGGTGTATAATAACCATGCAATGACAGAGCAATATGACGTCTATGCGGCAAAGAGAAGTACCGGCAGGTGAGAGGTACCGCGCAAAACCGTCTTTCCGGCTTTCGAGCATTCGGCGATGAGTCGAGGGGACGTCCCCTAACAGACTAAATGAGTGGCAGGGAAACCTGCAATTTGGGTGGCAACACGGTTTATTCGTCCCATACGGACGGGTAAACTTTTTTTATTTTCCGCCCAATCCCATCTGTATATAAAAAAGGAGATAGCATATGATCGACATTAAATTCTTGAGAGAAAATCCCGAAATCGTAAAACAGAACATCAAAAACAAGTTCCAGGATCAAAAACTCCCCCTCGTGGACGAAGTGATCGCCCTTGACGAAGAGCGCCGCGAGAATCAGAGAAAAGCGGACGAACTGCGCGCTAACCGCAACAAGGTATCGAAATCTATCGGCGCCTTGATGGGACAAAAGAAGTTTGAAGAAGCCGAGGCAGCGAAAAAACTCGTCGCCGAAGAAGCCGAAGAACTCGCCGTTTGCGAAGCCAAAGAAGCGGAACTTTCGGAGAAAGTCACTAAAATCATGATGACCATTCCGAACATCATCGATCCTTCCGTTCCGATCGGTAAAGACGACTCCGAAAACGTCGAAGTTGAGCGTTTCGGCGAACCCGTCGTGCCGGATTTTGAGATTCCTTACCACACCGATATTATGGAGCGTTTTTCGGGTATTGATTTGGATTCCGCCAGACGTGTCGCCGGCAACGGCTTCTATTACCTCATGGGCGACATCGCGCGCCTTCATTCCGCCGTCATTTCCTATGCCCGTGACTTTATGATTGGCCGCGGCTTTACCTATTGCGTGCCTCCCTTCATGATTCGTTCTTCCGTCGTCACCGGCGTTATGTCCTTTGCCGAAATGGACGCCATGATGTACAAAATCGAAGGGGAAGATCTCTACCTCATCGGTACGTCGGAACACTCCATGATCGGTAAATTCATCGACCAAATCGTGCCGGAAGAAGAACTTCCGTACACCCTCACCTCCTATTCGCCCTGCTTCCGCAAAGAGAAGGGCGCACACGGCATCGAGGAGCGCGGCGTTTACCGTATCCACCAATTTGAAAAGCAGGAGATGATCGTCGTCTGCAAACCCGAAGAATCCCCCTTCTGGTTTGACAAACTTTGGCAGAACACCGTCGACCTTTTCCGCTCCATGGATATTCCCGTTCGCACCCTTGAGTGCTGCTCCGGCGACCTTGCCGACTTGAAGGTGAAGTCCCTCGACGTCGAGGCTTGGTCCCCCCGTCAGAAGAAATATTTCGAGGTCGGTTCTTGCTCCAACCTCGGCGATGCCCAGGCACGAAGACTCAAAATCCGCGTAAAAGGCAAGGACGGCAAAACCTATCTTGCCCACACCCTCAACAATACCGTCGTAGCACCCCCGAGAATGCTCATCGCCTTCCTTGAAAACCACCTGCAGGCGGACGGTTCCGTCACCATTCCCGAAGTGCTTCGTCCCTACATGGGCGGCACCGAAGTGTTGGTTCCCAAGAAATGAGCCAAAGAAAACTTTTGATACTCGCAGGGCCCTCCGCCGTCGGAAAAACGACGGTGGTAAAAAGACTTTTGTCCTCGTCGGACGAGTTTGGGTTTTTGCGTTCCATGACCACGAGACCCCCTCGCACCCCCGGCGATACGGAGTATCTCTACGTCACGAAGGAAGCGTTTGAACGGGCAAAGGCGGAGGGGGCGCTTCTTGAGTATACCGAATACGCCGATTACGCCTACGCGACGCCGCTCTCCGAGATTGAGCGAATCAATGGGGAGGGGAAAACGCCCCTCTTGATCCTCGACCTCGTCGGCGCGAGAACGCTCAAAGAGTCGCCCTTCGGCGCCGATACCTTCGTCGTGTATCTTTACGATTCTCTCGACGTTTTGCAAGCGAGACTCATTCACCGAGAGATGAAAAAAGAGGAAAATCCCGAAGCGGTCGAAAATGCGGTCAAAAAAAGAACGGGCGCCAACATCCGTGATTACGGGGCGCTCGCTCAGTATAAAGATACGCTTGACGCCTTCGTCTTTGGCGAAACGCCGGAGGAAAAGGCGGAAAAAATCACGCGGCTTTTCTCCCTTTTCAAAGAGGGAAAGACGGCTTTTGACACCGCCGAAAAAGACCGCGTGATCGATACGCTCCGCAAGCAGAGCGCGGAAAAATCAATTTGCTAAATGAAGCACGATATCCGCGTGCGTCGGATGAATTTGCACCGTCTTGACACCGGCAGAAGCCAGCATACGCTTGGATGCCAGCGTGGAGGCGGTGTTTGCATATTTGTCGGATAAATAATACACTTCCTTGACGCCTGACTGAATGATGGCTTTGGCACATTCGTGGCAAGGGAAGAGAGAAACGTAAAGGCGTGAACCGGCAAGCGATTTGCCGCGCGAGTTGAGAATCGCGTTCAGTTCCGCGTGCACGACGTATTGATACTTGGTTTCGCCCTGCGCCTCGTCGCGGTTCCAGGGGTATTCGTCATCCGAACAGCCCTGCGGAAAACCGTTGTAGCCCGTCGAAAGAATGCGGTTTTGCTCGTCAACGATGCAGGCGCCGACTTGTGTATTCGGATCTTTGGATCTCTGCGAGGCGAGCAGTGCCACGCCCATAAAGTATTCTTCCCAAGAAATATAACCGTTGCGTTTTTCTGACATAAAAACCCCCGATGATTTTGATCGATATCATCTTATCATAATTTGCGTCCGCTGTCAATAAGGAAAGAGAAATGGAGGGATAGTATGCCATACGAGTCCTGCGACCTTTGCGGTCATATGTGCCGCGTCGACCGCACGTCCGGCAAAGTCGGCGTTTGCGGACAAACGGCAAAATTAAAAATAGCGCGCGCCGCCCTTCATATGTGGGAAGAACCGCCCGTTTCCGGCAGGTGCGGTTCCGGCACGGTTTTCTTTTCCGGGTGTTCGCTTTCCTGTCTGTTTTGCCAAAATGCCGAAATCTCCCACGACGGCGTCGGTAAAGAAGTGGAGGACGAAAGACTCCACGAAATCATGCTGTCTCTGCAGGCGCAAAAAGCCCATAATATCAATTTGGTGACGCCGACGCATTTTGTCCCGACCATCATCAAAGAAGTCAAAATAGCGCGAAATTTGGGGCTTTGCGTCCCTATCGTGTACAACACCTCGTCTTTCGACACCGAAAAGACGGTAAAATCCCTCGAAAACACCGTCGACGTCTATCTTGCCGACTTCAAATACGTCACGCCGAAGGTGGCATCCGCCTATTCCGGCGCCCCCGATTATCCGAAAGTAGCCAAAGCCGCCATCGCCGAAATGGTAAGGCAGCAACCGTCCCTCGTCTACGATGAAACAGGACTGCTTTTGCGCGGGGTCATCGTCCGGGTGCTTCTTTTGCCGGGACACGTGGCAGAGAGCAAACTCGCCGTTTCCTACCTTTACAAAACCTACGGCGACGGTATTATCATCAGTCTATTGAACCAATACACCCCACACGGGGAAAACCTCCCAAAGCCCCTCGACCGCAAGGTCACAAAGGCGGAGTATCGGGACCTATGCGACTATGCCGATAAGATAGGCGTCAAAAACGCCTTCATCCAAGAAGGCGGCGCGGCAAAAGAAAGTTTCATTCCCGCCTTTAACGGGGAGGGGATAGTCGGGAAGGGTTTGGGAAACGGGAGTTTCCCATAAAACCTCCATCATTGAATGAGGGAGGGGGACCGCCTATGGCGGTGGAAGGAGGAAGATCTAACTGAGCACGCAAAAGAGCAATGATGTTCACCGAAAGAGATGTTACATACCTTTCAAAGGAGATTTGATAAATTGTCAAAAGAATACGATAGAGAAATCATTCCTTTAGCCAAATCATTGCGAAAGAATGCAACGCCTGAAGAAAACAAATTGTGGTATCAATATTTGTCATCTGTGAAACCGCGCTTTCAACGGCAAAAATGCATAGACCGTTTTATTGCAGATTTTTATTGTGCAAAAGCAAAACTGATTATCGAACTTGACGGTGTTCAACATTTTACGCCGGAAGGAAAAGAAAAAGATGAAATCAGAACCGAGATTCTCGAACGGTACAACATCACGATTTTGCGTATTCCTAACGGAGAAATCAAACGAAATTTTGAAAAAGTATGTTTATTCATTGACGTTTTCCTTGAGCGCTTCAGATAAATCTTCTTTTTCTTTTGAAATTTTTCTCGACGGCTAATTGATAAAAGTGTTGGTTTTCGCAAAATTGCCAATATTGATGGATCTTCCTCCTTCCACCGCCATAGGCGGTCCCCCTCCCTCATTCAATGATGGAGGCAAGAGGGGAAGTATCCTTCCCCTCACCCCATCCGTTTTGCTTCGCATAACTAAAAAAGGACTGCCGAGGCAGTCCTTTTTTACTGTTTTTTCTTTCTGTAATGCGCAGAGCGTTTGCGGGTGAGAATTTCGCGGTAGATACCGAACCCAAGCGCCGAGGCGACGAGTACGGCTGCCGTCACGTGAATCCAAGGCTCGATAGCGCTCTCGGTCTTCAAATCTTCCCAAAGACCGTTGATAAACGCTTGATCTTCGTCGGAGAAGCGGTGATAGCAAGGATCATAGGCGTAATTGGCGTTGATGGTGTCACTCTGTCCGTAGAGAATATCCATGGCGTCCTCGCCCATATCCTCGATATAGCCTTCATCGGTGAAAACCGCCGTATTCGGGCTTGCGTAGCCGATATACTCGGCGTTGGCAATGGCGACTTCGGGGGAGAGCATATAGTTGATAAACTCGCAGGCGAGGTCGACGTTTTTCGAGCCCTTCGGGATGCACATGGCGTCCACGAAGTAGTTGGTACCTTCGGTGGGATAATAGAACTGCAAAGCGTCGTTGCCGGCGGACATCGTGATATAGTCACCGGCGTAATATGCGCCGATGGCGGCGGAGCCCGTCGTCATCTTGTTGAAGATTTCGTCGGAAACGTAGCCTTGCACGATTTCTTTCTGTTCGATAAGCTTGTCAAGCGCCTGCTCCCAAGTTGCGCGGTCGGTGGAGTTGACGTCGAGACCGAGATAATACTGCGCCGTGGCAAAGCCGTCACGGGGGTTGTTGAACTGCAAAATCTTGCCGCGGTATTTTTCGTTCCACATAAGACCCCACGACTTTTCCGCTACGTCTTCTTCATCGACCATCGTATCGTTGTAGATGATACCGACGACGCCGTAGGAGTAGGCCACCGTGAACTTATTCTCGGTGTCGTAATAGGGGTTGACAAATTTCGAGTCGATATTAGAAAAATTCGGAATCAAATCGAAGTTGAGTTCTTCAAGAAGACCCTCCGCGACCATTTTGTCGATCATATAGTCGGAGGGGATAATGATATCGTAAGAGCCGGCACCCGAGGTGATTTTCGCGTACATATCTTCGCAGGTCGCGTAGGTGGAGTAGCGCACTTCAATGGGGGTGCTTGGGTGCTCTTCGTTGTACCACGCTTCAAACTCGGCGATGACGTCAAAGGTACCTTCCGAGCCGTCGGAGATATATTCGCCCCAGTTGTACACGTTGAGAACGCGCACGTTGCCGACGGGGGTCGAAGTGTCCGTTTTTTCGTCTTCACCGCAGGAGAAAAGACAAAAGGCACAAAGGAGAATCAAAAAGAGAAGTAAAAACTTTTTCATTTTTTCTCTCCTTTCTTACGGGCAAGACGTCCGTTTCTCACGTTGGTCAAAAGGAGAATGAGGAAAATCGTGATGATGATAAGGGTGGAAAGGGCGTACATATCCGGCTTGACTTTCTTCTTCGTCATGGAGTAGATAAGAAGCGGCAGGGTCTGGAAAGACGACGAGCCGACGAAGTAGGAAATGACGAAGTCGTCAAGAGAGAGGGTAAACGCCATGATAAAGCCGGTGATAACGCCGGGCAAGAGATTCGGAAGGTCGGCGAGGAAAAATGCCTGCAAGGGCGTTGCGCCGAGGTCGAGTGCCGCTTCGCTATATTTCTTGCCGAGTTCTTCCACACGGGGCAAAACCGACAAAATCACGTAGGGAAGCGAGAAGGTCGTATGCGCGATGAGCATCGCCCAAAAGCCGAAGGCGTCGTAGTCAAGTCTCAAAACGCCGACGAGAGCGACGAAGAAAAGCATCATCGACATACCGGTCACGATATCCGGGTTCATCATCGGGATATTGGTGACGGAGGTTACGGTCTTTTTGAAGAGCTTGCTCTTCATGCGGTAAATGCCTTCGCTTGCCGCCGTGCCGATGACGGTGGACAAAACGGCGGAACTGATCGCCAAAATCAAGGTGTTTTTCAGAGCGTCGAAGGCGTCGGAGGAAGAACCGAACAGTTCGCGGTACCAATAGAAACTGAAGCCGGTGAATACCGCCGTGCTGTTGGAACTGTTAAACGAGAAGAAAATGAGGGTGACGATCGGAATATAAAGAATACCGAAAATCAAAAAGAGATAGATACGGGAAAAGGCTTTTTTCATACCACCAAACCTCCCTCGTTTTCATTGTCGGTAAAGCGGTTCATGATGGCAAGCGAGATGAGAATCAAAATCATCATGACGAGCGAGATAGCGGCACCGGCGTTGAGGTTGTTCGACACGAACTGACGCTCAATCGTATCACCGATGAGTTCAAAGGAGCCGCCGCCGAGTTTTTGAGAGATATAGAAGGTGGAAATCGAGGGGACGAGCACCATCGTGACACCCGAAACGACGCCGGGCATCGAGAGGGGAAGAATGACGCGCGAAATCACGCGTATGGGAGAACAACCGAGGTCGCTCGCCGCTTCCCACATATGTTTGTCGATTTTGGAAATACAGGTGTAGATGGGCAAAACCATATAGGGGAGAAAGTCGTAAACCATACCGAAGATAACGGCGCCTTTGGTGCCGATGATATGCATCTCGGTGCCGAGAAGGGTATTGAGAAAACCGCCGTCGTCGAGGATAGCCATAATCGAGTAGGTACGAATTAAGAGGTTCGTCCACATGGGGAGCATCAAAAGCATGATAAAGATTTTTTGCTTTTTGGGATCGGCTTTGGCAATCATGTACGCCAAGGGGTAGCCGACGAGAAGACAAATGACCGTGGCAATCACGGCAAGTTCGCAAGAAAGCAAGAAAATCTGTCCGTATTCGGGAAGACCCGAGAGCACTCTTTCGCCCTCTTCTTCCGTCACGGCAAGGATGTTTTCAAAAGAGAAAGCGCCGTCCGCGTCGGTAAAAGCGTAGTACACGACGATAATGAGCGGCAAGACAATAAAGAGAATAGCCCAGAAAACGTGCGGGGCAGCCGCAATGGACTGCATCAAAGACTGTTTTTTCTTCATTTCCTTATCCTAAGCCAAAAAGGCCTTCATTTATTAAAATTCTTCTGCCGTGTCGGCATCGGAGAGGGTGTCCATCTCGTCCGAGAAAGTGGAGTAGTCGCCGAACAT
>DCHY01000024.1:0-4814 GCA_002315715.1 Clostridiales bacterium UBA1740
AGCCGCATCACCCGCGGCGAATGGCTCATTCGTCGTTTGAAGTGAAGACGGCGTTTGGACATTTTTCACCGTGACGGTGGGCGCCGTCGCCTCGGATGACAAACGCAGTGTCGACGACCTTATCAGTACCGCCGACGACCGTATGTACCTCGGCAAACTCTCGGGCAAAAACCGTGTCGTCAGCACCGATAAAACGGCAAACGAACACCGGCGCGAGCAACTGTAATTCTTTTGTATATCAAAAATAAAACATAGACGGAGGAAACTCAAAATGAAAATCGCATACGTCAACGGTTACGTCCTGTCCGGCAAAGAAGACATGAAACCCGAAAGCGGCCTTGCCGTTTTGACAGACGGGGATAAGATTGTCGACATTCTTCCCGAGAAAGAAGCCAATCTCGAAGGGTATGAAGTCATCGATCTTGACGAACAATACTTAATGCCCGGTCTTATCAATATGCACGTGCATCTGCCCGCATCCGGCAAAGCCCCCAAAGCCAATGCCAAACCCATCGACTATAAAAAACTGTTCCGCATTTTTTCGATTCCCGGCGTGACGGGCGTCTTTAAACTCCTGCAGCGCGGCCTTGTCAAAAAGGAACTCTATTCCGGCTGTACCACCATCCGCACCGTCGGCGGTATCATGGATTTCGATACCAAAGAGCGCGACCGAATCGAGAGCGGAAAAGAGGTCGGCCCCCGCATCTTGGCAGGCAACACCGGCATCACCGTGCCCGGCGGCCATTTCGCCGGCTCTCTCGCTACCGAAGCGGAAACCGAAGAAGAAGTCAGAGCCCTCGTCAGAACCAAAGCCGACGAAGGGGTCAACCTCATTAAACTTATGATCACGGGCGGCGTCATGGACGCTACGGCAGACGGCGAACCCGGCATTTTGCGTATGCCGCTTCCTTTGGTCAGTGCCGCTTGTGACGAAGCGCACAAACTCGGCTTGCCGGTAGCGGCACACGTGGAAAGCCCCGAGGGCCTCAGAGTCGCTCTGCAGGGTGGCGTCGATACCATCGAGCACGGCGCCAAACCCGACGACGAAATCATCGAACTGTTCAAGAAAACGGGAAGCGCCCATATTTGCACCCTCTCTCCCGCCATTCCTTACGCGCTCATGGACGACAGCGTCAGCCACTGCGGCGACATGGGCAAGAGAAACGGCAAAATCGTGCTGGACGGCGTCATCGCCTGTGCGAAAGCCTGCCTTGAAAACGGCATTCCCGTCGGTCTCGGCACCGATACCGGCTGTCCCTTCATTCGCGATTACGATATGTGGCGTGAACTCGTTTACTTCCATAATTTCATCGGCGTTTCCAACGCCTTTGCCCTTTACACCGCCACCAAACGCAACGCCGAAATCGCCGGTATCGACGATAAAGTCGGCACCATCGAAGTCGGCAAATGCGCCGATATGATCGTGACGGAAGATAACCCACTTGAAGATCTCAAGACGCTTCGTTATCCCTCTGCCGTCATCGCAAGAGGCAATATGATTGCCTACCCCACCTACAAAGTAGACAAGAAAATCGAGGCAGCCCTCGATCCGTTCTTGGAGTACGTTCCCGAAAACTGAAAACCGTAAGGTGAAGGAGAAAACAAGTGAAAAAGTTTTTGTCTTTTTTCCTGTGTGCCCTGCTTTTGGCATCGTCGCTTTTGACGATGGCTTCCTGCAACCTCGTTCAGCCCGGTAAACTGTCGGAGATTGCCGGCACCTATATTCTTGAAGAATATACCGTCACGAAAGAGTACGATAAAGACGGCAACGCCATCCCCGAAGACGAACAAAAGACGGAGGATAAAATCGAAGAGTACGGCATCGTCGAGTACTACGTCATCACCGAGGGCGGCTACGGCTATCATATTTATAAAGACAACACCACCGCGCTCTATTGTTCGGAAGTCAAGCAGGTGTACGAGTACGACTCGGACGACCCCGCCCTCATCCGTGAGATTTCCTTCTTCGACGGAGACGACAGTTCCTCGAAGTTTTATATCCAGGCGAGAAGGCATACGATGACCGATAATACGAGCGCTTGGCAAACCAATCTGAAGTTCGGCAAGACGAATATTCCGATCGGAGAAAAAGCCACCGTCACCATCCGCTATAAACGCGTCAGTCAAAAACAGGATTTGTCCTACGTCTCGAAAAAGGTCGGCACAACCGTGACGGCTACGCCGTTCTTGACCGCTTGGCTTCCCGATATCATGGTCGGCGCCTGCTCTAAGAGCGGAGACAATTATCCCTACGAAGAGATTTATATCTACGACTATTACGTCGTTGACAAAACGGCTATGACAGCGACGCGCTATTACGCAAAAACCGCCGACGGGATTCAGAAAACCGAAACGGTGTCTTTTTCCTACGACAACGGCGCTAACGTTCTGACGGTCGGCTCGACGGTCTTTTCCTCCTACTCCAACAATAATATCTTTTCTTTCAATAATACCTCCAGTGAAATCATCGAAGGGGAAGTCGTCAACACCTATTACACCCTCGGAAAAGCGTCCTTCGCCCTCTCGGCACTGCAAGAATCCATTGAAATCGCCATGGATAATTACGAAATGACTCAAAATCCACAGGAATAAACGTTTTTCATAGGAGATTATCATGCGTCAGTTCAGTTACGGAAAGAAAAAACACAAGGGAAGAAAAATCTTTTTTCTGACTCTCTTTTGTTTTCTCGTCATCGTCGGCGGCATGTACGGCGTGCGTTACGTGAAACATTCTTACTCTCCCGACCGTTACGGCTCGTATTCCTGGACAAAGGGCGAGACCGCCTTTGATTTATCTCTGTTCGACGCCGAAAATCTGTATATCGACGAGGACGCCGAAACGCTGAGAATCATGCAAATAGCCGATCCTCAGCTCAAAATCGGTTTGCTCTCCAAAGACAGAAAGACCTACGATTGTCTTGACCGCGCCTTGGCGGCGGAAAAACCCGATATCGCGGTGGTGACCGGCGACTTGACGCTTTCGGTCTTCACCTATGACGCCTATCGCGAATTTGCCGAGTTCATGGAGGAACGCGGCCAGTATTGGACGGTCGTTTACGGCAACCACGATTCACAGTTTGACTGCTCGAAATACACGCTTTGTCAGTTGCTTTCAGGCTACGACCACTGTCTTTTCAACCCCGGCCCCGACAATATCAAAGGGGAGTCGAACTTCTTAATCAACGTCTATCGCGGCAAAGACGCCGCGGTGCCGGCGTACAGTTTGGTTATGCTCGACTCGGGTATGTATCCCGAGGACGGGGACGTCGCCTTGACGGATTGGGTTTACGATTGGTTCGGCGAGGACCAAATTGATTGGTACCGTTGGGCGGTTTCCGGCTTGCAGGCACTGAATCCCGACATTCAAACTTCCGTCTTCTATCACATTCCCACCAAGGAAACGGCAGAAATGTACTACGCCGACCTCTTTGCAAACGGCAAAGAGATTCCCGCCGCTATTGACGTTTCCACTCTGCGGGAATGCAGCGACGTGGAAGGCGTCATTCGCGAGTCGGATAAAAACGAAACCGAACTGATGGACGAAGGGTACCTTGCCGGTATCTTCTATCAAGGCAAGAACACGGGTCTGTTCGACGCGATGAAAGAACTCGGTTCGACCAAATCCGTCTTCTACGGTCACGACCACGCCAACAATCAACGCGGTTATTACGACGGCATCTACCTTTGCTACGGCAGATGTTCGGGGTATCACACCTATCCGTTCTTTGACCACCCGAACTTTCTAACCAAACTCTTCGGCTTGACCGAACGCGTCCTCACCAACGGCGAACTCTGGGTGGACGAGGACGGCAACCAAATGGAAAAAGGCGTCACGCTGATTGAAATCGGCGTCGGCGACGACAACTACGGCGCACTCTCCGTCCTCGACCGCGAGGACTCCGACTTCAACAAATAAAGGATTTTTATGTTTTTCAAGTATCTTCTCGTTTTTCTGGTATCCATTGTTCCCGCTATTGAACTGCGCGGTGCGATTCCCATCGGCATCGGCATGGGACTTGCGCCGATTCCCAACACCGTCGTGTGCGTGCTCGGCAATCTTCTTATCATCCCCATCGTATTTTTCACGTTTGAAGCGTTTTTGCACCACGTCGAGACAAAACCCTCCTGGCAGGGCTTCGTCGGTTGGGTACACCGCCATGCGGAAAAGCACAAAAAACAGATCGTCAAAGACGGAGAAGACACCGTGGTAAAACATTTGCCCCTTACGACGTTTTTTGCACTTCTTTTGTTCGTTTTGGTTCCTTGTCCCGGCACCGGCGCCTGGACCGGCAGTATCGTTGCCGTCCTTTTCGGATTTCCGAAAAAGTCGGCGGCACTCGCCGTCTCGCTCGGCGTTTGCGGTTGTGCCGTCGTGATGAATTTGATTATGGACGGCTTTTTGAACTTTCTTCAATTCCTTCTTTAAGTTGGGTTATCATGCGTTATCAAACACTCAGTTCTTATCTGAAAACCAAATATCAAACACCCGTCGGTAAGATTTGTATCGACGGGGGTTTTACTTGCCCGAACCGGGACGGTAAAGCCGGTTACGGCGGTTGCATTTTCTGCGGTGAGCGCGGCTCCGGGGAACACCTAAATCCCCAAAAGTCGATTCGCGAGCAGGTCGAAAGTTTTCTTTCGCACCCGCATAAAGAACAAAAATTCATCGCCTATTTTCAAAATTTTACGAATACCTATGCCGACGTCGCGACCTTGAAAGAGCGGTACGATGCGGCACTGATTTCGGATAAAATCGTCGCGCTCGCCGTCGGAACGCGCCCCGACGCCATCGACGGGGAAGTGTGTAAACTCCT
>DCHY01000024.1:4927-8160 GCA_002315715.1 Clostridiales bacterium UBA1740
CGCGAGGTGTTTGAACGGGCTATGACGGTACTTTCCGCCTATCAAATCCCCGTCGTCGTCCATTTGATGCTCGGTCTGCCGGGTGAGGGCGAGGAGGATTTTCTCGCGAGTGCCGCGTACCTATCTCGCTTTTCTCTTTTCGGTGTCAAGATTCATTCGGTCTACGTGATGAAGGGGACCGCCCTTTGCGACCTTTATGAAAAAGGGGAATACCATCCTATCGGTTTGGACGCCTACGTTGACGGCGTCGTATCGGTTTTGGCGCACCTGTCTCCGGGCGTCGTTATCCACCGTCTCACCGGCGATTGCCCCGAAGGAATGCTGACAGCACCGCTTTGGAGCCGTGACAAAACCGCCGTTCTCAACAGAATACGCGCTCGAATGGAAGAGCAGAATATACGGCAGGGAGATTTCTTTGTCTCCAACCGCGAAACGGAGCCTTCATGTTAAGCATCGTTATCGGACTTTGCACCTGTGCCGCCATGATTTTGGGCATTCTCTTTGTCCCGAAAATCAAAATCGGCAAAACCTCTTTTGACAGTTATCCCTTGATCACCCTGGCAGGGGCGCTTTTGTTGCTGATCCTCGGGGTAATTTCCCCCGCCGCGGTTCTGGCGGCATTCACCGCCGACACCGCCGTCAATCCCTTGAAGATTTTGATTCTCTTTATCTCCATGACGCTATTGTCGGTGTATCTCGACGAAGCCGGCTTTTTCCGCTACTTGGCGGCGGCAACGCTCAAGAGGGCAGGGAACAGTCAAAAACGCCTCTTCGTCTACCTTTATCTATCCGTTTCGGTATTGACGGTCTTTACCTCCAACGACATTATCATTCTGTCTTTCACCCCGTTTATTTGCTATTTTGCCAAGAATGCGAAGATAGATCCTTGTCCCTATTTGGCGGCGGAGTTCGTCGCGGCAAATACCTGGAGCATGGCGCTCATCATCGGCAACCCGACGAATATTTATCTCTCGACCGCCCTCGGCGTGGACTTTCTTTCATATGTCAAAGTCATGCTTTTGCCGACGCTCCTCTCGGGCAGCGTGGCGTTCCTTTGCCTCTATCTTCTGTTTTACAAACAACTCGGAGAACCCATGACGGGCGAGGCGGAAAACGTCATAATTGACAACAAAACTTCACTTTTTGTGGGGTTAATTCATTTGATTTTAGCGACGGTCGCCTTGGCGGTCGGTCCGTACATCGGTCTTGATATGTGGAAGGCGGCGGCGCTTTTCGTCCTCTCGCTTTGCTTCTTTTCCGTCCTTTTTTCCCTCTTCGGAAAGAAGACGGCGCCGATGCTTTTGAAAACCGCAAAGCGCGCCCCCCTCTCCCTCATCCCGTTTTTGCTCTCCATGTTCGTCATCGTTTTGGCACTCGAAAAAGAGGGCGTCCCCACGCAACTGTCGGGACTGTTCGGTGAGAGAGGTTCCGTCTTTACATACGGCGCGTCGTCCTTCCTTTTTGCCAACGTCGTCAACAACATTCCGATGAGTGTTTTCTTTTCTTCCATCGTTGAAAACGCGCCGACAGCCGCCGCCACCGGGGCTTTGTACGCCACCGTCATCGGTTCCAACATCGGTGCGTTCTTGACGCCAATCGGCGCTCTCGCCGGCATCATGTGGCGCAACATTCTCTCCTCACACAGCATCAAGTTCGGCTACCTCGATTTTCTCAAAATCGGCGTCACGGTGGCACTCCCGGCACTTGCCGCCGCCCTCTTCGGACTTTTCCTCGTTCTCCTCTGAAAACGAAAGGCTTTCCGCATCGGAGAGCCTTTTCTTATAAAATAAGATATAAAATTTTACGCGCGCTATTTACTTTTTCCATTTTGTGTGCTAAAATGGTAGAAGCGTAAGTTTGGGCAATTGAAAAACTTACGGTGGATTCGATTTCAATAAAAATTTATATACGGAGGAAAACTTCATGGTAGAGAGAAAGAAAATCTCTATGGATGGTAACACTGCCGCCGCGCACGTATCTTACGCGTTCACGGAAGTTGCCGCCATCTACCCCATCACGCCTTCCAGCCCTATGGCAGAAGTCACAGACACCTGGTCGGCATCCAACAAGAACATCTTTGGCGAACCTGCGAAGAACATTTTCGGTGAAAATGTAAAGGTCGTCGAGATGCAGTCCGAGGCCGGCGCTTCCGGTACCGTTCACGGTTCCTTGGCATCCGGTGCTTTGACCACCACTTACACCGCATCTCAGGGTCTTCTTTTGATGATCCCGAATATGTACAAGATTGCCGGCGAACTTCTTCCCTGCGTCATCCACGTATCCGCAAGATGCGTAGCATCTCACGCTTTGAACATCTTCGGCGATCACTCCGACGTTTATGCCTGCCGTCAGACCGGTTTTGCCATGCTTGCCGAGACCAACGCACAGGAAATCATGGACCTCGGTGCCGTTGCACACCTTTCCACCATCCAGGGACGCGTTCCTTTCCTGAACTTCTTTGACGGTTTCCGTACCTCTCACGAAATTCAGAAAGTTGCCGCTTGGGATTACAAAGACCTCGCCGAAATGGTTGACATGGACGCTGTCCGTGCTTTCCGTAACGGTGCTTTGAACCCCGAACATCCCGCACTTCGCGGCTCTGCCGAGAACGGTGATATCTTCTTCCAGCACAGAGAAGCCTGCAACCCCTACTACGATGCACTTCCTGCCATCGTAGAAGCCAACATGGACAAAGTCAATGCCAAACTCGGCACCGACTATAAACTCTTCAACTACTACGGCGCTGCCGATGCCGACAGAGTCATCATCGCGATGGGCTCCGTTTGCGACGTTGCCGAAGAAGTTATCGACTACTTGATGGCAAAAGGCGAAAAAGTCGGTCTTGTCAAAGTCAGACTGTACCGTCCTTTCGTAGCTGCTAAACTTGCAGAAGCCATCCCCGCAACCGCAAAGAAAATCGCCGTACTTGACCGTACCAAAGAGCCGGGCGCTCTCGGCGAACCGCTTTACCTCGACGTTGTTGCCGCTCTCAACGAAGTCGGCAGAAACGGTATCAAGGTTGTCGGCGGCCGTTACGGTCTCGGTTCCAAAGATACGACCCCCGCGTCCATCTTTGCCGTTTATGAGAACCTTGCAAAAGACGCTCCCAAGGCACACTTCACCATCGGTATCGTCGATGACCTTACCGGTCACAGCTTGGAAGAGAAGCCTGCACCCGACACCGCTCCTTCCGATATGATTCAGTGCAAATTCTGGGGTCTCGGCGGCGACGG
>DCHY01000024.1:8261-9996 GCA_002315715.1 Clostridiales bacterium UBA1740
AAGACCGGCGGTATCACCATTTCTCACCTTCGTTTCGGTGATTCTCCCATCAAGTCTTCCTATTATATCAACAAGGCAGACTTCGTCGCTTGCCACAACCATGCATACCTCAACAAGTATGACATGATTTCCGACGTAAAACCCGGCGGAACCTTCCTTCTTGACTGCGAATGGTCCGATGCGGAACTCGAAAACAACCTTCCCGCTTCCGTAAAGAGCTACATTGCCAAGAACAACGTAAAGTTCTACACCATCAACGCGACCAAACTCGCTATCGACCTTGGTAACGCAAAGGTTAAGAACACCGTTCTTCAGTCCGCATTCTTCACCTTGGCGAAGATTCTTCCCATCGACGAAGCTATCGGTTACATGAAGTACATGGCAACGAAATCTTACCTCAAGAAAGGTCAGGATATCGTTGACCTCAACCATAAGGCTATTGACGCCGGCAAAGACGCACTCAACCTTGTCAACGTTCCTGCCGCTTGGGCTAACGCAGGCAAGACCCCTGCCGCAGCACCCGTAGAAGGCAAGCGCGCCGACCTCGTGAAATTCGTCAACGAAATCGTCAACCCCGTCAACGCTATGCAGGGTGATAAACTCACCGTTAAGACCTTTGCCGATTTGGCAAACGGCCAGTTCCCCCAGGGCGCTGCCGCATACGAAAAACGCGGTGTTGCCGTTACCGTTCCCGAATGGAAATCCGAGAACTGTATCCAGTGTAACAACTGTGCTTTCGTCTGCCCGCACGCTGCTATCCGTCCCTTCGCTATGACCGAAGAGGAAGCCGCTGCCGCTCCTGCAGGCACGAAATTCACCGACAAACCCGTGGCAAAGACCAACTACAAGTTCATGATGGGCGTCAGCGCACTTGACTGTATGGGTTGTACCCTTTGCGTAAAGGCTTGCCCCGTTACCAACAACGCACTCAAGAAGGCTATGGAAGCCGCTACCGCTGCTAACCCCGACAATCCTAAGGCTGCCGCGAAAGAAGCCGCAAAGGCTGCCGCAGAGAAATCTGCTCTTATCATGGTTCCTCAGAGCAAGGGCGCATATCAGCAGGCTGCTTACGACTACGCCGTAAGCAACGTATCCGAGAAGTCCGAACTCGTCAACGTAACCGTCAAGGGTTCTCAGTTCAAACAGCCCTTGCTTGAGTACTCGGGTTCTTGCGCAGGTTGTGCTGAAACCTCTTACGCTCGTCTTATCACACAGCTCTTCGGCGAAAGAATGTTCATTTCCAACGCCACCGGTTGTTCTTCCATTTGGGGTGGCTCCGCTCCTTCCACGCCTTACACGGTCAACAAGGAATCCGGCAGAGGTCCCGCATGGGCGAACTCCCTCTTCGAGGATAACGCAGAGCACGGTCTTGGTATGTACGTTGGTCAGAAGACCATTCGTGAAAAACTCATCGGCTATGTAAAAGCACTCCGCGAACAGGCTGAAAAAGAAGACGTGAAGGCTGCTATCGACGAATACCTTGCAACCGTTGACGACGGCAAAGCAAACGAAGTGGCAACCAAGAAGATGATTGCAGCACTTGAAGCTTGCCCCTGCGACAACGCTCTTAAGGCTAAGATCCTTGACGAAAAACAGTACCTGTCCAAGAAAGCCGTTTGGATCTTCGGCGGCGACGGATGGGCATACGATATCGGCTTTGGCGGTCTTGACCACGTATTGGCATCCGGCGAGGACGTCAACGTCATGGTCTTCGACACCGAAGTTTACTCCAACA
>DCHY01000024.1:10012-16214 GCA_002315715.1 Clostridiales bacterium UBA1740
CGGCGGACAGGCTTCCAAGTCCTCCAACATCGGTCAGGTTGCTCAGTTCGCAGCAGCAGGCAAAGCCATCGGCAAGAAGAACCTTGCGGAAATCGCTATGTCCTACGGCTACGTTTACGTAGCACAGATCGCTATGGGTGCGGACATGAACCAGACCTTGAAAGCAATGGCAGAAGCCGAAGCATATCACGGTCCTTCCCTTATCATCGGCTACGCTCCTTGCGAAATGCACTCCATCAAGGGCGGCATGGCAAACTGCCAGGCAGAAATGAAGAAAGCCGTTGACTCCGGTTACTGGCATATGTTCCGCTTCAATCCCGAACTCAAGGCAGAAGGCAAGAACCCCTTCACCTTGGATTCCAAAGAGCCGACCCTCAGCTATCAGGACTTCATCGGCGGCGAAGCGCGTTACACCCGTCTTTCTCAGGCATTCCCCGAGAGAGCACAGGTTCTCTTCGCTAAGGCTGAAGCCGTTGCTAAGGCTAAATACGAGAGACTCAAGAAACTCGTTGAATTCTACGCTCCTATCGAAGAATAATTTTCTTCCCAAAAGGGCAGGACGAATTTTCGTCCTGCCCTTTTCCTTTTCAAAAACAAAGACCACGCGGGCACCGCGTGGTCTTAATGAGGTTCTGAGAGGGATGGAATGACAGAAAAATGCTTATTCCGCTGAGACCGTTTTCCCACAGATTTGATCCAGCATTTTTCGCATAATCTCTTGTTCTCCACTTCCGTTGGTTTTAAAGCGGAGAAGCGGAAGTTCATAGACATTCAGAATATGATTTTTTAAGCGGTCGCGCGCACCTTGTTTGGAATCCGCTTTATGATAATTATAACCATCCACTTCAATTGCCAAAAGCGGTTTCTTGGTGACTGAATTATATATCAAAAAATCAAGATGCGACAGCCCTGTTCTGACGAATTGCTTTTCTTCATCAGTCATTTTGGATAAATCGCGGAATAGTAGATACAAGGGTTGGTGGCAGATAATGCTGAGAGATTCAACACGCTTTTTCAGTTCATCTTCAATCAATGCAAAAAACAAATTTTCAGAGTCGAACTCGGAAATTCGCCTATGCTTTTTTAAATATTCCAAACGTTTTTTTTCATTTTGTGTATAGAGATAATCAAAGACGGAAGAAATTTTACTATGTGTTTCTGAGCAATTATGATATCGAATATATCCGATAAGATCTCCCACGTTGCTGCCGATTGGTTGTTCCGTTTCGGAAGCAACGATGATTAATTGTTGCTTCGCTCTTGATACTGCGACGTTCAAGAGGTTTGGGTCATCCGAGAATTTGGTCACAAGATCATCGGTAGTACAATAAATAATGACATTTTTTTCGCGTCCTTGGAATTTATGCACCGTGGCAATTTCAATATCCGGGTCATCGATTTTTTCTTTCAACAACGCAACTTGATTCCTGTATGGCGAAATTATCCCGATTTTATTGTGCGGACAGTCCAGCGTGGGCAAGATGTCTTGCATGATAACTTCAACTTGCCTTAAATTTGCTTGTTCACGTACATGATGCCCGGCCACTGTTGTCACGAGTTTCAATGAATTTGGTTCTTCATTTGTCATAATAACCAATTCGTTTTGATAGAATTTTTGGTTGCAAAATCCTATTATTTGAGGAGCACAGCGGTAGTGCTCGCTTAAAATGGTTTTTGGTATTCGATTGCCAAGCAGTTTATAGAACGAATCCAAAAAACTATATTGTACGAAATTATATGCGCTCGGAACACGATGCAAAAGAAAAATATTACCAAGAATTTCTTTTTGTTCTTGAGTGACAACATTGGGCAACTGCTTATTATCGCCGACGATGACCGCATGTTTTGCACAAGACATAGCGAGCGCGCCAGTTGCTACGTCGACTTGGGACGCTTCGTCCATAATAACATAATCAAATTGTGCTTTTTCTCCTATGCTGCTTCTAGCCGTATAGGTCGTGCTAAGGACAACAGGATATTCCAAAAGAAACTCGTTCGGTTTTTGCCACAAATCATTTTCCGCAAAAATTGTTCTTCTTATTTTGCCCTTATAATGATTTGCCAAAAATCTGCGAAAATAACAAAGAGAATCAGCAATAAATTGTTGGCTTAACTTATCCGCATCAACCTTTTTTAAGGCTTGCTGCAAACCGGCAATTTCTTTCTGTATTTCGCTTGTTTTTCTCCGATAATAAAGCATTTGCAACCCGGGAAGCAATGCCTCCTTGTTTTTATCAGCAAAAAAACTAAAAGCAAAACCGTAGACAAAGCGGAAATGAAATTTCCCGAAAAAGCCTATCCTACGTTCCTCGTTCATATAGGCTTCAAGTTCCTGACACATTTGCAAAATCTTATTGGAAGAGAGAACTTTCGGGGGGATTACCTCGGTTATATTTGCGTCAAGCATTGCTGATAGAAAGTGTTTTTGTTCAATCTCAACGGTTTTTAATTCTTCTGTCAATTCGGCAAGTCGGTTTTGATTACCATACACCGTTTGCAACTCTGCTCCGCGGTTACGGAGTACAGTGTCACTTACAGCGATTCCGTCTTGTTCTTTTTCCCATTGTGAAAAAATCGGATAAGTTCCGGTTTGCGATTCGATAAATGACTGCTTTTTCTCTGTCCGGCCGAGGGACGCGACGAAAAAATCGAGCGCATATTTCGGAGAGGCAAGTTTTTCAATGATGTTCTCAATAGCAGAATTGTTGTTGCTAACAATTTGTACGGTTTGATTTCTAATCAGCAAATTGGCTGTAATATTCAGAATGGTTTGCGTTTTTCCTGTTCCGGGAGGTCCTTCAATCACGCTGACATGGTTTAAGATTGCCTGTTCTACGGCACGGTACTGGCTCTTGTTGCATCCGAAAGGAAAGATTAACGGTTCTGCTTCAAGCCCGGTTCCCGAATGATATTTTTCCGGATTCAAATAAACAGCGACTGCATTTTCTTCACTCAAGAAATCAATTTTTTGATATTGTTTTGTAAGGATTGCGGTATCATCTTCGCTTTTTACACTGATGTTCTCCGCAATTTCACGTAAATACGAAAAGATTTTTCGGGAATTGTCGTTTTCAAGACAAGATTTTTCGATTTTAAGGTCGCGGGTAGAAAAATCATTCTCATATCCCGTCGAAAAGCAGATATGCCAAAATTCACCGTTTGTTCCGGAAAAAGCAAAAATGGCAGTAATATTATCAAAGGTTTTCCCTTTATGGGAAATATGATAAGATTTGGGATTCAAACTAACCGGATCTTTTAGCCATTCAATATTGTAAAAAGCATAACTGTATGTTTTTCCACTTTGGAATGTCACATCCCAATGTTGCGTGCTACGATTGTAGATACAGGATTTTACACGCGAAGTAATCGGCTCGCCTTTTGCAATTATCATATTGTATCTGGCGTTCATCTGTGCCTTCCTTTCCGGTTTTTGCAACCCAAATAAGTCGTGTTTTTTCAACTCGAGGATTCGACTTTTGTTTGAACTGCAAAACCCCAATAGGTAATAATTGATTATATCACTTTTTTCGCTTTTTTGTCAATTTCTGTTTTGAAAAAGAATCGGCGCGTTTTTCTCTTTGAAACTACGTTTCCCCTCGTGCTCTTCGCGGTTCTTATAAGCATAGTGAAAATACTTTTCGCTCCGCACGCTGTTCTTGTTTTGAAAATGAACAATCATAGAAATGGAAAAAACATACAATATGAAATTCCATACTTTTGGTAACTTTCATCGGCGCGGTTCTGTCCGACGGGAGAATGCCGCGGCAAAGCAACTTTTTTGAAATCTAAAAAGAGTTGCATTTTACGCAAATTTGCATTCCTCTTTTTTAGTGCTTGACTAATCTCCTCAATAATGCTATACTGTTAGGAGAAAGCGAGGATGTTATGAGAACGTTCAATTATCAATATCTTGCAAATAAAACGTGGGATAACGAGACTACGGGCCTTTTGTCGTTCATCCATGAAGAACGGGGAAAGCAAGCGCTCTATTTGAAGCAAAAGCCCTTTGAACTCGAAAAACTCATAGAAATTGCGAAGATTCAAAGTACGGAAGCCAGCAATGCCATTGAAGGTATCCGCACGACGGATACCCGTTTGCGTCGGTTGATGAGCGATAAGACGACACCGCGCTCCCGGGATGAAAAAGAAATTGCCGGCTATCGGGATGCATTGAATACCGTTCACGAAAGTTTTGACTATATTCCGCTGGAAGTCAATTATATTCTTCAGCTTCACAAGATTCTCATGTCTCATACCGAACATAGCTACGGCGGTCAGTTTAAGAACGTCCAAAACTATATCAGCGCAAGCAATGCAGAAGGTGAAACGTTTACTCTGTTTACCCCGCCGAGTCCGTTTGAAACGCCGATGGCAATGGAGCAACTTTGCACGGAGTATAACCGTATGATCGGGGAAGGGAAAGTCGATCCGCTTCTCTTGATTCCCATCTTCATCCACGATTTTCTTTGTATTCATCCTTTCATAGACGGAAACGGAAGAATGTCAAGACTTCTCACCACACTGCTGTTGTATCGAAACGGGTATTCCGTCGGGAGATATATCTCTCTTGAAGCAAAGATAGCCAAAAATAAAGATCTGTATTACGACGCCCTCTATGCCTCTCAGCAGAATTGGCATGAAGGCAAAGATGATCCGACGCCGTTTATCAAATACATTCTCGGAACGGTTGTCGCGGCTTATAAAGATTTTGAGAACAGAGTCAACCTGATTTTAGATGCCGAAAACACCGAAGATATCGTACGAGCTGCCGTAAAGAGCACCATCGGGAAATTTACCAAGGCAACCATCAAAGAATTGGTTCCATCCGTAGGGGAAAAAACTTTGGAGCGGTATATCAAAATGCTTTGTGACAAGGGTGAAATCGAAAAACACGGCGCAGGTAAGGCGACGTATTATGTTCGTTTGTCATAATATTCTCCTAATACTATAAAAAAATTAGGAGAATTCTCTTCTCGTGCGGAGAATGGCAATGAATGGATACAACTCGCTCCCAATGAATTTTGATATGGTCAAGTGTACTACACGAAAATTGAATGTTAGATAAGGAAGAAAAACGATGCCGAGACCGCCGAGAAAACAGATGACGGACGGAATTCCGAAGCCGAAGAGCCTACGGGAAGTGCCGCCGTATTTGAAGAAGAAAATCGAGGGATTTTCTTCGCGCCTTTTTTATATCATCACGCTGGTTTGGGAAACGGCGCCGCTGCTTCTCCTCGGGATGATGACCCTTTGCGTCGCCGACGGCGTTTTGCCGATTGTCGGCGCCTATATCGGCAGAGATTTGATCAACGAAATCGCCGCCTTGATCGGCGCGGATGCGGCAACGGGCGCTTTTGAGACCTTCAAACCCGTCTTTTGGCTGCTCGTTTGGCAACTCGTTTACCTGTTTGGCAAGCGCGTCGTTTCCAAGGTCAAGGGCATGATTACCTCGCTCGCCGGCGAACTTGTTTCCAATCATATTAAAGTGAAAATCATCACCAAAGCCAAAGCGGTGGACCAGGCGTCCTTTGACGATCCCGCTTTCTATGAAAAACTCGAAAATGCCAACCGCGAATCGGGCATGCGCCCCGTCGGCATTCTCTCGTCCACCCTTGACGTCATCAGCGCCGTCATCAACGTCGTTTCCTTCGCCGTCGTTTTGGCGACCTTGACCCCGTGGGCGCCCGTCGTGATCGTCATCGCGTCCGTCCCCGGCGCCGTCATCAATTACCTCTACCGCAACAAGAATTATTGGTACTTGCGCTGGCATTCCAAAGAACGCCGACAGATGAACTATTATTCCTCAACCATGGTCAACAAGGACTATGCCAAGGAGGTCAAAATCCTTGGTCTTGGCGATACGCTGATTGATAAATACAACCAAGTGTACGGCAAATATTATACCGGCTTACGCAGTCTCATTCTCAAGGAAGGCGCCTCCAACCTCGTGTTCGGCGGTGTCACCGTCTTGGCACAAACGGCTCTGTTTGCCTACGTCGCCTACCGCGTCGTTTTTGAGGGCGGACAGATCGGCGACTATTCGCTTTACACGGGTGCTTTGACCTCGATTTCCTCGACGGTCGCTACCCTCGTCACGTCCACCGCCTCGATTTACGAGGGCACGCTTTTCATCGATAACCTCATGACTTTCATGAAAACCCCCGCCAAAATCGCGGATAAAGTCGGAACCGGTGCGATTCCC
>DCHY01000024.1:16360-17812 GCA_002315715.1 Clostridiales bacterium UBA1740
GTCGGCTTAAACGGCGCCGGCAAAACGACGCTCATCAAACTGATGACGCGCCTTTACGACCCCACCGAAGGGTATATCACACTCGACGGCGTTGACCTGTGTCAGTACGATCCCGCCGCCTATTACAAACTGTTCGGCATCATCTTTCAGGACTTCGGCAAATATTCCGAAACCGCCGCGGAGAATATCCGCTTCGGCGACGTAGATACCGCCGCAAGCGACGAACGTATCAAGGAAGCGGGTAAGCGCGGCAACGCCGACGCCTATATTTCCTCCTTGCCGCTCGGGTATGAAACCCCCTTGACGCGTGTCTTCGATGAGAACGGCCTCGAACTGTCGGGCGGTCAATGGCAGAAACTTTCGATTGCCCGTGCTTTTTACAAAAAATCCGACATCTTGATTCTCGACGAGCCGACGGCGGCGCTCGACCCCTTGGCGGAGGCGGACGTTTATCGTCGGTTTGAGGAACTCTCGAGAGGGAAAATCGCCGTCTTCGTTTCTCACCGCCTGTCTTCCGCCGTCACCGCCAGTCAGATCATCGTCATGGAACACGGCGAAATTATTGAGCGCGGCACGCATGAAGAACTGATGCGCCTCGGCGGCAAGTATCATCTTCTTTTCTCGACACAAGCCAGCCGTTATTTGGAAACATAAAAAACGCCACCCGCTTGATGCTCTCGGTCAATGACTTTATGAGCACCTTGCGGGCGGTTTTTGTTTTCTTATAGATCTATGGATTCAAAATTGCGGCAAGCCTTTTGGAAAGACAGAAGAAAAGCAACGCCGTAGAAGACAACGCCGAAGGCGAGAATCAAAAGCGAAAGAGTAAGATTCTCTCCGACACCGGCGCCGATGCCCTCCAAGCCGGGAATATGGTAGAGAACTTCCACAAGCGAGATGAAGATAAACCCGACGATACAGTAAACAAGAAACGGTTTACCGACGCGGTAGGCGGTTTTGAAAAAGCCGCCAAGAAAGAGAATAAGATACAGTCCGAAGAGCACAAGAAGAAATCCGAGGAAAGCAAAGTTCGGCGGCATCAGGGCGCTTTGCGCATACACGTCGCTACCGCTCAAAAGAAACATACGCACCAAAACGGCGGCGAAAAAGAGAAGAAAAGCGGCAATTTGCAACAGCAAGACGAAAAGGAATTTTGCCTTGACGGTGTCAACTTTCCGAATCGGCAACAGCGCCGTGTAGAGAATGTCGTTCGATTCTCCGAGATTTTGGAAAGAATAGAAAATACCGAGAGTCACGAAGAATCCCCCGACTAAAGTCGGATAGGAGGGAATGAAAACCATCGCGGCAAAAAGCAAGAATAAGAGCGACAGAGGATTGGCACAAAGTGCGAATTCTTTTTTCAACAGTTTCAGCATAGCGTCTCCTTTTCCAAATGCACGATGACGTCTTCAACACTCGGATTTTGCAAACAATCCTTGTCAAAATGAAGGG
>DCHY01000036.1 GCA_002315715.1 Clostridiales bacterium UBA1740
TCAAAAGCGTCTTCATCAAAAACAGGGTCGAGGACATACGTACGTTGTTGATACAGCGGCGCCCTTCCCGTACCACGTCGGGCAGCGTGCCGAAATCCGAGTCGAGAAGAACGATTTGCGAGATTTTGCGCGCCATTTCACTGCCGTCTGCCATGGCAATGGCACAGTTGCTTTCCTTGAGCGCCAACGTATCGTTGACGCCGTCACCCGTCATGGCGACGGTATGACCGAGCGAGCGCAGATGCTTGATCAAAAGAACCTTTTGCTCGGGCGTTACTCTGCCGAAGACGGTGTTTTCTTCGGCGGCGGCTTTGAGTTCTTCGTCGGAGAGTGTTTCACAGGAAATATATTTTTCGGCGTCTCGGATGCCGACGCGGCAGGCAATCGAGGAAACGGTGGCGGCGTGGTCGCCCGAGATGACTTTGATAAGAACGCCCTGTTCTTGGAATTTTTGGATGGTTTCTTTGGCGTTGGGACGGATTCTGTCGGCAATGGCAACGAGCGCCATCGGCACGCCTTCGCCGTCAATCTTTTCGAGTTTTGTCAAGAGCAAAACGCGTTTGCCGTCTTTGGCAAAATCCGCGATTTTTGCTTCGGTATCGGTATCGACGGGGCAGGGCACAAAGTGCGGTGCGCCGAGGGCAAACGTGCCGACTCCTTCAAAAGTGGCGGCAGAGTATTTTCGTGATGAAGAGAAGGGCACGCGGTCGAGCATCGGAAAAGAGTCGTCTTGCCCGAAGGCTTCCACCAACGCGCGCGAGGTGGGGTTGAGGGTTTCTTCGGCGCCTTCGAGCAGAGCGAGCGCCTGCTTGATTTCGTCTTCTTTCGTGCCGCCGAGCGGCAAAAGGTCGCACACGCACATCGTGCCGTCGGTGATCGTGCCGGTTTTGTCGAGACAAATGACGTCGGCGCGCGCCAACATCTCAATGGAATACATATCCTGCACGAGCGTGCGCTTTTCCGACAGCGTCATGACGCTGAGGGTGAGGGTGACGGTGATCAGAAGATACATGCCGGCGGGGATCATACCGATGACCGAACCGCTGGTGGATTTGATGACGGTGTGGGCGTCGCCCCCCGCCGCGTAAAAATTGGAGATAGCCATGACTACTGTCATGGGAATCATGAAAACGGCGATGTAGCGAAGCAATTTGTTCAGGTCACGGCAAAGGTCGGAGGCGGGCGCTTTGAAACTCTTGGCGGCGTGCTCGATTTTGTGGACGTAGTTGTCTTTTCCGACGTGAACGACCTTGGCGTACACCGCTCCCGAAACGAGGAAACTGCCCCCGAGGAGGGTGTCTCCCTTTTCTTTCTTGATGGCGTTCGATTCGCCCGTCAGCATGCTTTCGTTGGCTTCGGCAACCCCTGCCACCACGACGGCGTCCGCCGGGATTTGACCGCCTATTTCGATGCGCATGACGTCGTCCATGACGATTTTTTCGCACTCGATTTGGACTTCCGCCCCGTCGCGCAGAACGGTGACTTTCGGATTCGTCGTGACGGAGAGTTTTTCGACTTTATGTTTGGCTCTGCATTCTTGGATGATGGCAATCAAAACGTTGGGAATGATGACGAACAGAAACGTCATATTCTCAATACTGCCAAGCAAAAACATGAGCACGGCAATGACGGCCCAAACCAAGTTGAAAAACGTGAAAAGGTTGGAGAAGACGATTTCCCCGTAGGATTTTCCGTTTTTCTCTTTGACCGTGTTGACAAGGCCCGCCGCTTGACGCTTCTCGACCTCTTGTGCGCTCAGTCCTTTTATTTCTTCTTTTTCAAGTTCAAGTGACATAACAATCTCTCCTTGATTTTTGCTCCTTTATGATAGCAAAAAAGAAAGGGAAAGTCAAGAAAAGGACGTCATATTCATCCGCCCGTCCTGCGCGGCTTTTGTCTCTTTTTCTTTTTCAAAAGAGGAAACAAGGAGGAAAACGCTTCCGAAAAACGCCCGAAAACGGCGATAAGTATAATATTATGATATCAAAATTTTCAAATATTGATTATGAAATAGGTCATAGTCATTGACTCATAACGGAATAATACATTATAATACGACTTGTTTAAATATTGACTTTCTGAAAGGAAATTGTTATGAAAAGAATTGCAACTCTTTTGACGGTTTTTGCTCTTTTGCTGCTTTCGCTTTCGACGATGGCGGTAACGGTCGGCGCTGTGGATTACGAAGCCGAACTGACGGTAGGAACCACCACCACGAATTACGAAACGCTGAACGAGGCGTTGTTGGCGGCATACGCTGCGGCGGATGAAACGACGACACCAAGTGTTAAATTGCTCAAAGACGTGTCGATGACCGACAGGTTGGATTGGAACAAAGAAGCGGCGTTCACTTTGGACTTAAACGACAAGATTTTGGACGGTTTTGACGTCAATACCGGCGTTTGGATGGAAAACGGAAAAATTACGGTTGTCGATACGGCACAGACGAAAACGACGAAATATTATACGGTGAACGACGACGGTTTATGGGTCAAAACGAACGCCGTGACGGAGCGCGCCGTGGTTGGCGGTATCCTGACGTCGGGCAATTCCGGCAACATTGTCGATAGTACCGGCGGTGAGGTAGTTATGAACGGTGTATCCGTCGTCGGCGGCGAAAGCGGTATCCGAATCAGCGCCGCGGCATCTTTTAACAACGTCAATTTTTGCGGCAATCTCGGCACGGGCGCCGTGGAAATTGCCACCGCCGAGACGTGCACGTTCACGGGATGCCGTTTTTATGAAAACCGATACACGGCGACCAACATCGCCGCGTCCTATTCCGGCGGCGGTGCCATTTGCGTGGAATACGGTACTGCGCCGACGATTCAGGTGCAGAATTGTGATTTTCAAGGCAATCAGTCCAACGAGTATGGCGGCGCCATCTTTTGTTCTTCCAACGTGCGACTGCTCGTGCAGGGTTGTACTTTCCAAAAAAACCATGCCGAAAGACTCGGCGGCGCTATCTGCATCAAAAATACCGGCGACATTTCGTCGCCTTCCGACAAGTGCGTTTTGATCGATACCGTTATCACCGACAATACCGCGGGAGAAAACGGCGGCGGCATTTACTATGAAAAAACGCCGGAAAAGGCGTCTTGCTTCGTCGCGGGTTCTATGGTCACGATGGCGGATGGCACAACGAAGAAAATCGAAGAAATCAAGGTAGGCGACGAAGTCAAAACTTTTGACCACGAGACGGGTTGCCTCTCGAGCGCCAAGGTGTATCTCGCATGGGAAGACAAAGTTACCCCGCAACCCACCTTCAAACTGCATTTTGACGGCGACCTGACGGTTCATTGCATTGCCAGCCATACGTTCCTTGAAAAGGAATTGAGAAAGTACGTGACGGTATCGCTTGACAATGCGGAAGATTTCATCGGACGCTACTTCTTTGCCGAGGACGGCGCATGGCACGAGCTTCTTGACGTGACGGTGGAGAAGAACGAAACCGTTCTTTACGAATTTTACACCGAAAAACACCAAAACGGCTTTGTCGGCGGTATGCTTTCGGCGCCGACCGACGTTGCACACCTTTTGAACATCTACGAACTCGATGAAAACCTCAAAGCCGACGAGGCGGTTTTGCAAAACGATATTGAAACCTACGGCCTCGTTTCTTACGAATACGCATTCGAGACGTCCGGCATGAGCGAAGAATGGTTTGAAGCCGCCGGCACAAAATATCTTTTCATTGCCATCGGAAAAGGGCTTGTCACCTTGGAGGAGGCCATGGGATACTATGCCGAGACGCAAACCGAAGACACACAGGCGCCCCTGCCGCTGATGCTTTCAACGCCGCTATTGACGAGCGCGCCGATGTTGACGAATGCTCTTCTGTTGACGGCCGCGGCGGATCCTTTGCCCGACCTTGGCGATTTCTCCGTCGGCGTTTTGTCTCTCGGTAAAAACGTGACGGTCATTGACAACAAAGTCGGAGAAAATGAGAGCAACGTCTATCTTGCCTCCGGCTATATCAAACTTTGCGATAATCACAGCGGTATTCTCGCCGGCGTGACGCTTCCTTACGATACGGAAAACAGCAAAGAAGGCGACGGGCAGTTTACATCCAACGGCGCCCTCGCCGACAGAGCACTCTTTTTCCACGACGGCGAAACCTACGCCGTGAAGTTCGATAACACGAACGAAAGCGCCCCCTTCCTTGCCTTGACGGCAGGATATAAAGTGACTGCCGCCACTTGTCAAAACGGAAAAGTCGGCGTTCTCGGCAACAATAACGTCTTTCTGCCGGAGGACGTCGTCACACTTTCCGCCACGCCCGACGACGGCTACGTTCTCAACAAAATCACGGCAAAATATAACGACGGCACTAAGGATTGCGACTTGACGGTTACGGACGGCAAAATTACGATGCCGGCATACGACGTCACCGTTTGTGCTTCTTTTGTAAAAGCATACACCGTCACCTACGAAACAAACGGCGGCTCGACGGTTGCAAATGCATACGGCGCGAAAATCGTCTTCCCCGCAGAAGATCCCACCAAGGACGGTTGCATTTTCGACGGTTGGTACACCGACAGCACCTTGAAGTCTTTGGCGGTTGCCGATACCGCGATTACCCAAAACACCACCCTGTTTGCCAAGTGGGCAACGCCACTGACCTTCACCGCCGAGCAGGCGAACTCGACCGTCAAGTTGAAGTGGAGCCAAGGCTCTGACTTCTATTACAGAACGAAAATCACCTCCGATACCTATACCGAGTGGACGACCTACGGTTCGGGCACTACGGTGACGCTCTCCGCCGTCGGCGACAGCGTCCAGTTCAAGGGATTAAACATCGTAACGACCGGGCAAAACGGAAAATGCTTTGCCATGACCGGTAAAATCGCCGCTTCCGGCGACGTAACCTCCTTGACCAACGGCGTCGGTGGCGACGCGGCACTGACAATCGACAACTGCTACAATCGGTTGTTCATGGACTGTTCCGCGCTGACCCAAGCGCCGAATCTGCCTTCGACGACGCTTTCGAAGGGGTGCTATCAGTATATATTCGCGAGCTGTACCTCCTTGCCTGCCGGCCCCGAAACCCTGCCGGCAGAGATCCTTCCCGAATCTTGCTATAATGGTATGTTCTATGGTTGCACCGCTTTGACAAGCGCGCCCGTCATTTGCGGCACAACGCTGAATCAGGGCTGTTGCGGCTATATGTTCTACGGTTGTAAAGTGCTGAACCTGCCCGAAGGATATCAGCTTCCCGCCGAGACTATGGCAAAGTCCTGCTACAACGAAATGTTTGAGCAGTGCCATGCACTGACGAGACTTCCGGTTTTGAAGGCAACGACCCTTGCCGAAAGTTGTTTCTTCGGTATGTTCCGTGACTGCAAAGGGCTTGTGACGGTCCCCGCCGATTATCTGCCTGTGACAGTGCTTGTTAAGGACTGCTATGACCGTATGTTCTATAACTGCACGGCGCTGACGAAAACCCCCGCCCTTCCCGCAACCGATCTGGCGGAAAAATGCTACGCCAATATGTTCGTCGGCTGTTCTGCACTGAAGAATGCCCCGGCATTGCCCGCTTCCGCGATGAAGGCAAGTTGCTATCATTCCATGTTCTCGAATTGCACGAGCCTTGAGAGCGTTCCGGATTTGTCTCACGTCACGACCCTGGCAGACTATTGCTTCGGGTATATGTTCAGTGGGTGCAAGGCATTGACGAAAGTCCCCGCTCTTCCCGTCACCGTGATGACACCCGGTTGTTATTCGTCTATGTTCTCAAATTGTACGGGCCTTGAGAGCGTCCCGGATTTGTCTCACGTTAAGACCTTGGCGGAATCTTGCTTTGGCAGTATGTTCGCTTACTGCACGGGGCTTGATATGAATACCGGAGACGCCACCCATGCGATTGCGTGGAAGGTGAACGCCACCACGACCGAAGACGCCGACGGTTGGAACGACAGTATGTTTTACGGATGCGACGGCGTGAATCTCGGTTCCGGAAACGAGTACAATGAGCCTGTCAACGGCACGACCTATTATCAGAAGAGCTTATCGATCACCTATAACACAACCGGCGGATCGACGGTTGCAAACGCATACGGCACGAAAATCGTCTTCCCCGCAGAAGATCCCACCAAGGACGGTTGTATTTTTGACGGCTGGTATACAGACAGTACCCTAAAAATCAAAGCCGTCGCCGGCACCGAAATGACGGCAAACACGACGCTTTACGCCAACTGGATTTCGGTCATCAAAACCCAACCGAACCAAGATAAAACCAACGACTATACCGTTGTGGTTGACGATTCCCTCATTGGGCAAGTCGCGTATCAGTGGTACGAATACGTGGACGGCATAAGCGACGTTGCACTGACGGGCGAGACGAGTTCCAAGTTCGCCGGCACCGACCTTTCCGACGCCTCTTACTATTGCGTCATTTTCAAAGGCGGTAATGCGATTGCCAAGACCGATAAACTTACCCCCGCTTGTATTTCCTTCAGCGGCGCTAAAGGTGCCGCCGGCACCGCGCCCGAGACGGTTTATCAACTTGAGGGCAGAAGCGTAACCCTCCCCGCCAACCCCTTCACCGCAGACGGCGGTACCTTTGCCGGATGGTCTGACGGCGAAACCGCCTATGCGGCGAACGGCACCTACACCGTATCGGGCAACACGGGCTTCACCGCCAAACTCGAACACACCTGTCACAATCTCGTTTTCGACACCGTTCTCTGCGAAGAGACCATGAACTACCAGAACTACAGTGAATGGAATAAGTACTATGAACTGCCGAGCGGTAACTATTATCTTGCAAACGACCTGACGCTGA
Organism: Clostridiales bacterium UBA1740; assembly: GCA_002315715.1. Classification (GTDB taxonomy): domain Bacteria; phylum Bacillota; class Clostridia; order Oscillospirales; family CAG-272; genus UBA1740. The sequence continues at coordinate 6,785 of DCHY01000036.1, forward strand.
CGGCAAGTATCACGTTGTTGGGCAAGACCGCCATCTGTCTCAACGGCCACGTTCTGAATCTGAACGGATACTCGATTAACGGTTGGGGATACGACCTTATCCTCGTCGACTGTCAAGTCAATGACGCGCATCCTCATTATTATAAAGTGGATGAAGAAAGCGGCTTTTGGACGCTTTCGGACGCCCTCGACTATGACAAAACGGTCACGGGCGGCGTCATCACCGGCGGCGCCTCCGACAATTCCGCGATTTCGGTCGGCACCCTTATTGCCGAGGACGTGAACTTCATCGGCAACGGCACGTCGGAAATCGAAAAAGGCGGCGCCGCACACGTCATCACCGCAAGCATTCGCCGTTGCCGCTTCTTCGGCAACGTGGCAGAAAAAGGCGGTGCCCTTTACGCAGATAACGAACTCGCGGTTTACTCGACCGAGTTTCTGGATAACCGCGCCACGGTAGACGGCGGTGCCGTTTATGCCATTGGCAAAGCCCGCATCGAAAACTGCACGCTGAAGAACAACCAAGCCACCCAAAAAGGCGGCGCCGCCGTCTTCGCTTGCAAAAGCAGCGGCAGCGGAGCGTTTACGGTTCTCGGCACCGTCATTTCCGACAACAAAGCCGGCGTGAGTGGCGGCGGTATTGCCTTTGACAAGGCGGGATGCTTCGCCGAAGGCACGAAAATCACCATGGCAGACGGAACGAAGAAAAATATCGAGAACGTCAAGGTCGGCGACCTTGTCAAGACGTTCAACCACGAAACGGGCGCCTTTGAGAGCGGAAAAGTATCCTACGTCTTCGAGGGAAGCACCCCCGCTACGTATTTCACGCTTTCCTTCGAGAGCGGCAAAACGCTCAACATTTACGACTGTCACGACCTCTTTGAAAAGACCGCAAACAAGTACGTTACGGTCACCGCCATGAACTGTCAGGACTTCATCGGTCACGAGTTCTATAACGCCGAGGACGGCGTTTGGGAAACGCTCGCGAGCGCCACACCCGACGCAGGCGAAGCAAATTATTATTCGATTTACGTTTACGACACGCAGAACTGCCTTGCCAACGGCATGCTTTCGGTGCCCGACGACGTGGATTTCATCCTCAACGTCTACGAGTTCGATTCCGAAACGCTGAAGGCAAACGAACAAACCCTCGCCGCCGACATCGCCAAATACGGTTTGTTTACCTTTGAAGAATGCAAACTTTGCGACAGCAAAGAAATGTTTGACGACGCCAACCTGCAGTATAAAAATCTGTATATCGGCAAGGGCCTCATTACCGCCTTTGATTTAAACGAATTCTATTACAGCGTACACGGCGTGGATGAGTATACGAAGGGGCTCGAAGGGTTTGCCGTCGTTCTCGGCAAAAACGTCGTTATCAAGAACAACAAGGTCGGCGAAAACGTGAGCAACGTGGCTCTCGACAAAGGCGCTTTGATTTACGTCGTGGACGGCGCTGCCGGCATTGAGGCAGGCGTTTCACTCTCCGACACGGTCGGTATCTTTGCCAAGAACGTGTATACAAACGACGCCGATAAAATCGTTTTCACAAGCGACGTGGCGGGGCTTTCGCAGAACAAGACCGCCTCCGAAACGACACCCGTAACCTATACGTACAGTTTCTCTTACATCAAAGAACAACCCTGCAAGAATAACGACTATACCGTGCTCGTCGAAGAAACCTTGACCGGCGTGACCTATCAGTGGTACAAGTACGTCGACGGAGAAAACGACGTTGCCCTGACCGGCGAGACAAACGCCAAACTCGGCACGACGGTTTTGGCGGAGGCTTCCTATTATTGTAAACTCAGTAAGGGCGGGGCAGAGATTGCCGAAAGCGACTTTATCGCGCCCGTAGCCGTGTCCTTTGCCGGAGGCACGGATGCTACCGGCACGACTCCTGCAACCGTTTATCAGCTCGAGGGCAGAAAGATAACCCTGCCCGAAAACCCCTATACGAAAACCGGCTATAAATTTGACAAATGGGAAACTTACGCCGCCGGCAGCGATTACACCGTCGGTAGTTCCATCGTCACTTTGACCGCCGCTTGGACCGAAAAGGCGACCCTCACGATCGACTCGACCGCACAGGAGAGCGAAATCGGCGACAGTCTATCGCCCTACGCCGTCAAGTGTACCGAAACGTCGACCGGTTTTACGGTTTCTTATCGCAAGTATACGGCAGAGGCGTGGTCGACCGCCGCACCGAACGACATCGGCGTTTATCAAGTCCGCATCGAGAGAGCGGAGGACGACACCTATAAGGCGGTGGACCTTTCCTTCGTCGGCGGATACGGCATTTATTACCTCTTCACCTTCAGCGATGCCGGCGCCACCTCCGGCAAAGCACCGAACCCCATCAAATCGACGGTCGGTCTTGCCGATTTCAATCCCGACACTTCCGCCTTGGTGAGTGCAAACACGCTCGCCAAGGAAGGTTTTGTGCAGGACGGATGGCTGGCAGAGCGCGAAGGCGAACTTGTAAAGTGGGAAACGCGCGGAACAAGCACGAGCGTCGTCTTCTACCCCTGCTGGAAACCCGTCGTCAAAACGCTTGACAAGGATAACGACTTCGGAGTCACCCTGTCGGGTACGGATATTTCTTATCAGTGGTACGCCTACACCGCCGTGGCGTTTGACGACATCGACAGTGAAAATTACGCTTTCGTTTACGGCACCTACGATGCGCAAACCAAGACGATTACAAGCACCGGGGATGGCGGAATGAACATAATCGCCGTCTTTCTTGACCCCGATTTTGCCTCGACGGCTTCATATCTTTCCTGCAAATTTTCTTGTGATGAGGAAAACGACTATTACGATTTTGACAGTAATTATTTGAATCCCGACGCATCGCAACTTTATCGCGTGAACGTTGTCGATATTGACGGCGAACTGTATCTCTACATTTATAGTTTTGCTCCGTTCACGGCGAGCGATTTGACGCTATACGTGCCAAAGGCACTCTCGGGCGAAACCAAGAACAAAACCGAGAAAATTTCGGGCGCCGACATCGTTTGCCGGGTTTCGTATATCAACCGCGTCGGCGAGTTGACTTTTGTCAGCTCGACTCTCTCGAACACCGTCACCCCCGTGAAGATCTCCTTCGCAGGCGGCGAGGACGTCACCGGTACGGCACCCGCCGATATGTATCAGTTGGAAGGCAGAAAGATAAACTTTCCCGCAAACCCCTTCACCAAGACGGGTTACAAGTTTGACAAGTGGGGAACCTACGCCGCCGATAGCGATTACACCGTCGGCGATTCCGACGTCACCTTGACCGCCGCGTGGGTCATAAAGACCGCCGTGTCGATTGCCGAAACCGCACAGAACGTCACCTATAACGGAAAGGGGCAGGGCTTTGCCTTCAAAGGCACGCATAAGGACATCGGAGATTTCACCGTTCGGTATTACGTTGGCTCGGTTTGGACGACCGAAGCGCCTACGAACGCCGGTACCTACGACGTGAAAATCGAGAGGGCGGAGGACGACACCTACGCGTCTTATGAGAAAACGGTAAGCGGCGGCTTTGTCATTGACAAATACGTCGTTCCCGAAGCGGACATCACCCTTGTCACCGACAACTTCACCTATAACGGCAAGAACCAAGCGAACGCTCTGACCGCTTCCTACAAGGACGTCGACGGCAAAGCCGTCGCCTTGGTTCTCGGAACGTGCAACTTATCGAACGTCAACGGCAAAAAAATGGCGAATTTCACCGATGCCGGCGACTACACCGCCGTCTTTCTCTTCACGTCGCCCTTTGAGAGCGACAACTACGCTCTCGTTTATGAAGAAGACGGCGACTATTACGAAGCGTATTTCACCATGAAACCGAAGGAAGTCCAAATTGACTGGGCGTCCGACAACTTTACCTACAACGGCAACGTGCAGACGGTCACGGCTTCCTACAAAGACGTCGACGGCAAGACCGTTTCGCTTACCGTCGGCGTGACCGACTTCAAAAACGCCGGTGAGTATACCGCCGCGGCAAGTTTTGCGAATAGCGAAACGAACTACGCGCTTCCCGCCGTCGCAACGAAGAACTACACGATGGCAAAGGCAAACGCCGAGGCAGCGACCGTTCCTACGGCAAAGACTTTGACCTATGACGGCACACGGATGACTCTTGTTAACGAAGGGGTCGGCATAGACGGAACCATGCAGTATAAACTGTCGGGCGGCACCTACGGCACGACTCTTCCCACCGCGACCAACGCCGGCACCTACGTCGTCTTCTACAAAGTCGTGGGAGACGAGAACCATAACGACACAGCCGAAGCCACCGTCACCGTGACGGTCGAAAAACTTGCGATAGACGAACCCACCGTTCTTGGCACGTATAAGTACACGGGAGAGGAACAAACCGTCTTGCTGAACGGCGTTCTGCCCGGCATGCGCACGACGGATTCGCTCACGAAGACCGACGCCGGAATCTACGAGGCACACTTTACGCTCGATGAGAATCATAGATGGAACGATGGTTCGGACGGCGTTGTCAGTTGGGAAATCAAACCCGTCAAGATCGCGCCGCAGGAAGAAAGCACTGCCGACGAACCCAAAAAGCAGGACGTGTTCGTCGAGACGGAAGAAGGCTTCCCGAGCGACGTTACCGTCATCGTCGAAGTGACGGTGGAATCCTCGGTTGTTGAGAAGATTTCCGATAATTCCATGTCGGTTGACTACTATAATTTACAAAATGAAGATATTAAACTCCAAAATGACGAAAAAGTCGGTGTTGTCTTCAATGTAAAACTCTTGCGCACGACGGGCAATAGTACCGTAGAAATTCAGCCGGAGGATATCGCGCCCGGTACGAAAATCAAGGTCAAAATGTTGATTCCCGCCGACGTCGACGTCACGAAAGTCACGAGAATTCTTCACGTGCATGCGCCCGACGACATTGAAGAAATCCCCTTTGATGCGTCACGAATCGACAGCGAGGGCTACTATGAAATCGAGATTGACCGCCTGTCGGAATTTGCCTTCATTTACGAGCGCGACTTTATTCACTGGATTATTCTAGCTTGGCTCGTGGCACTCCTCATTTTTGTTTCCGTTCTTTGGTTTGCTCTTTCGATTCACCGATTCTGCGAAGAGAAGAAACTGCACGCGGCGCCCGTCGTCGGATTTGTTTTACATGCCCTCGGCACCGCTTTCCTTGCTTTCTTTGCCCTTTGCGTTTGGTGCTACGTCGGTCTTATCGCCAATGCCGCGGCGCTCATCGTCTTTACTTTGATTTACCTCGGCGTATTCGGTAAGAAAAACTCGGAAGCGAAAAAAGAAGAAATCCCCGATAGTACGGAAGCTTTCGCGCCCGTAGAAACGGCTCCCGTCGATACGTCGGAGGATGAACTTTCTTTGAAAGACGCGATGAGAGCCGCCGCCGTCGCGCACGCGGACGTTGCCGATTCCGTCAACAAAAAGACGGTCGCCGCTTTCTTGACCAAAACGTACGGTGATACGGCAGAGGTCAATTGCCGCGACAACTACATCAAGTCCGGCATTCTGCCTCTCGCCGATACGCACTACAAGAAATTCGAAAACGGCAAAAAGTGTTTTATCTACGTGTATGAACTCAAAGACGGAAAGGTCTTCTTCCTCGTCCGTGCCGACGAAAAAACGGCAGAGAAGATAAAGAGCGAGCACCCCGCCTTCATGCATTCCGCTTATCCCAAAACCAAGGAGCACGATTGGTACACCTTGCTCCTTGACGACTCCTTCCGCACGTCCCGCGAGGTGTTTGACACCTTGGCTTTCGTCTTTGAAAAATTCACTCGGGACAATCGCGCGGAGTCTTGAAAATCCCTTTGAACTTGTGACGAATGCCTTTTCGACGGACGCGGCAAAACCGATTGTCAAAGACGGAAAAACCGTTTCCGCCGAAACAAAAACAAAAAAGAAAACTCCCGTCGGGCATACGCCATGCGGGAGTTTTTGTATAAAAAAGCAAATAAAAGTAGTCAATATATCGCCTTTACCGTCAAAAAAGCCGTTGTGCCTGCCGGCACTTTGACGTTTTTACGGTAGACGTTGAGATAGAGATTTGTGCTTGTCGGATTGTGTACGAGCGACCCGTCCGCAGACGCGAACTGCGCGTCTTTGGTCGTCGCCGGTGTCGCGGACGACCACCGGAAGAGTGCTCTGTACCGGCTCTTTTCTCGCCCCTGAGGGTGCAAAAAAAGCGCTTGCTTTCGCAAGTGCTTTTTCTTGGCAAAGATGAACCATTTTAATA
>DCHY01000043.1 GCA_002315715.1 Clostridiales bacterium UBA1740
ATGAAAGTATCCAAAAAGTACAACAAAACGACCTGGACTTTGACGGTGGAAGTCGACGGCGAGGGCAACGTTTTGCGCTATACCAACAATTGAAAGAGGAAAGAAAATGGCAAATTCGGCAACATCCATTTTTATCGATACGAGAGAGCATTCGCTCCATTACATGGTCAAAAACGGGCCGTCTCTGACGCACGATACCAAGCCCTATTCTTCGCGAAATTTCGATAAGGAATTTTACGATCAATACATCTTGGCGGTGCAGGAATTCATGAAAATTCATACCCCGGCGCAGTCGGCGTATACCACCATCGTTCTGCCCGACAGTTTGATTTTTACCGACACGATTCCTTTCCCGAATATGAAGGGTTCGTCCATCAAGACGACAATCGAGAGCAATCTCTCGGGCCTTCTTCCCAACCGTTCGGAACTCCGCATCCAAACCAACAACGCCATGACCAACAAGCAGTTTACCGTCGTCACTGTGACCGGCGTCCGCGATGCCATCATCTCGGATTTGAAGGCGGGCACCACCGCGGCGCGTTTTGTCGCCGGCAATTTCACTTTCGCGGCGGAAGCGACCGCTCTCGCGGCAGTTTCCCTCAATAATAAGGTAAAAAGCGGCGCGGCATTGCTTTTCGATATCAAAGAAACCTTCACCCGCGTGGTGTATCTTTATAAAGGGGAAGCCGTCGGCTTCTTTTCGCTCCCCTTCGGTTTTTCCATTTTGGAGCCGACGAAAATAGCGGCGGAAGATATGCTCTTTGACCACTCGACGGCGGAACTTGCCGTCCTTAACGCGCGCGAGCGCGCCAAGGCAAAGGCGCTGACCGTCATGGATGCCGGCGCCATGGACGTGTCCGACCTCGATTCCGACGAGGACGACGCCGAGGCTACCAAGATAGGTACCGAGGACGACAAAAAGTCTGATGACGACGAGGATGAAGACGAAGGGCTGAGTGACCTCTTTTCGGCAAAAGACGAAAAACCGCAAAAAGCCGCCGAGGTCTTCGTCAAGGTTCTTCCCAAAAAGGTCGCGCGCAAATTGCCGAAATTCATGCAGCGCCCCACCCCCACCACCGAAGACGGATTTCTTTATGAGAATTTCCGTATTTTCGAGAAATGGGCGCTGGAATTTGCGTCGGGCAACGAGCGCCTCGCAACCCTCGGAAAGCCGGATAACGTCTTTGTAAATATGCCGTCGGAATTTTATCCGATTCTCGACGTCGTCAACAAAAAAGCCAAGGAAAACGGTTTGAAATTCCATCCGCTTTCCACCTCGCAAAAGGATGAGAATATGCTCCGCCACCTCGAATCCTACGGCGGACTGTTGGTGGCACGCGCCAAGACGCACAACGTCTTCCACTGAGGTGATCTATGATTTTTGAAATAGCTTCCTCTTATTATTACGCCGTCACCGTCATTTTGGCGGGCGTCGTCGGACTTTGCGTCGGCAGTTTTCTCAACGTCGTCATCTACCGCGTCCCCCTCGGGATGAGCCTCGCGACGCCGCCGTCCCATTGCCCGAAATGCAACTACCAACTCAAATGGTACGACAATATCCCCGTTCTTTCCTATTGCCTCCTCGGCGGCAAATGCCGCAAGTGCAAAGAGCCCATCTCTTTCCGCTATACCGCGGTTGAGATTGCCAATATGCTTTTGTGGTTGCTCGCGGCGTTTTTTTATCGCGAAAACGTCGTCTATATGGGCATCGCGATGCTGACTTCCTCGGTCGCAATTTGCATATTTTTCATCGATATCGAACATATGATTATCCCCGACAGATTCCAGATAATTCTCGGAATTCTCGGCGTTTTGTCAATATTTGTTGACAAAATGTGGGTGTGGTACGACCATCTCATCGGCGCTGCCGTCGGTTTTGCCTCTTTTTACGCCATCGGATTTCTCGTCGGCAAAGCCGTCGGACGGGAAGCGCTCGGCGGCGGCGATATCAAACTCGCCGCGGTTTCGGGATTGCTCCTCGGATGGGAAAAATTCCTCCTTATGATGCTTCTGTCGTCGATTTCGGCAAGCATCGTGATGACGGTGAAACGCCGCAAAAAGGGAGAGGTCGAAGTGCCCTTCGGACCCTTTCTCTCGGCGGGACTTCTCATCTCGCTTTTCGTCGGCGATATCCTCATCGACGGGTATCTATCCTTACTTCTCTATTAAACACGCGCCATTACCGTTTCTCATTACCTCGCGCCTATTCTTGAAAGGAACCAATTATGCGACAGTACAAATACGTGGCGGTCAACCTGCAAAAGGAAAAATTCCACGGCAACTTTATCGCCAAGGACGAAGCCGACCTGTCGGTGCAGTTATCAAAACAGGGTCTTTTCCTCGTTTCGGCAACCCCGTATAACGGAAAAGCACCCTCGTCTTTCTTCACCCTCGGCACCGGTAAAGTCACGCTCCACGAACTGACGACTTTTTGCCGACAGTACGCCATCATGATAAACTCCGGCATCTCCCTGCTCGGCGGCATCGAGATTTTGAAAGAGCAGAACTTTTCGGCGCTCTTCAAATCGCTTTTGCAGCTTATCTACGAGGACGTCAAGGCGGGTATGATGTTGTCCGACGCCATGGCGAAACACAAAAACGTCTTTCCCGTCTTCTTCCGCTCGATGATTCGCGTCGGCGAAAGTTCCGGGCGTCTGGACGTCGTCATGAACTCGCTTGCCGACTATTACGAAAAGGACACCGCCATCAAGAAAAAGGCGAAAAGTGCCCTCGCCTACCCGACGATGCTGCTCGTTTTGACCGTCGGTATCGTCATCGTCATGTTGGCGTTCGTCATTCCCACCTTCCGTGAGTCACTCTCGTCTTTGGAAGTCGAAATCACCGGCATTACGAAGGTCGTGTACGACACGTCGGACTTCTTGCTTGCCAACTGGCAAAAGATGCTCCTCGGCGCTCTCGGCGTCGTTGCCGTACTCTTTCTCATCGGCAAAACCAAGAAGGGCAGTTATTTTTACGATTGGCTTAAAGTCAACGTGCCGCTCCTTAAAAATATCACCATCAACATGGTCACTTCGCGTTTTTCGCGCGGCTTCGGCCTTTTGCTTTCAAGCGGTATGGACATCACCGACGCCCTTGACGCCGTCGTCATCGTCTTCGGCAACCAGGACGTGGAGCGCCGCTTCCGACAGGCGGCGGAGGAAGTCCGCCACGGTATGACCTTGGCTATCGCCTTTGACAAATACCACCTGTTCCCGCCCATCATGGTACAGATGATCGCCGTCGGTGAAAAAACCGCCGCCATTGACGACGTCTTGACGCGTTCCTGCACCTTCTTCGACGAGTCGGTGGACGACGCGCTGTCGGCACTGACGAGCACCATTCAGCCCGTCATGCTGCTTTTGCTCGGCGGTATCGTCGGTCTTCTTTTCATCGCGATTTACTCACCCATGCTTGCCATCATGACGAGCTTAACCTAAAGGACTGAAACAAGATGAATATTAACGCGGAACTTTTACAGTTTTACCAGTACAAAAAACTCGTTAAGAAAAAAGAGGTCGACTCGATTTTAAGCGAGGCAGCCCGTCTTCATATCCCCGTGCGTGAGTACCTTTTGACCAAGGAAATCACGACCGAGGCGACGGAGCTTGAGGCACTTGCCGACTATTACTGCATGCCGTTTATCGAACTCGACATGCTCGAGGTGGACAAGTCGCTCTTTAATAAATTCTCCCTCGAGTTCATGAAGAAAAACAAGATAATCCCCGTCTCCATCGACCGAAACGGCACCCTGCTCGTCGCCGTCGGAAAGCCCATCGACTTCAACGCCATGTCCGCCATGGCGGCGGTTTTTCCCAACGAGATTGACACCGTCCTGACGCCGCAGGTGCAGATCGACCGCTATATCGACTCCATTTCCGCCGTGCTCTCGACGTCCGCCGCGCTCAACGATTTGAACGCCGCCGGCGATGACAAACTCTTCGCCGAAAAGAAGACCTCGACGGATATCGCCTCCGCCGACGACGTCGTCAACAACCCGTCGGTGCGTCTCGTGGACTCCATCATCAAGGAAGCCATTCCCTATCGCGCGAGCGATATTCATATTGAACCTTTCGAGAAAAAAGTCCGCGTCCGTTACCGTATCGACGGCGATTTGCAGGAGCGCGCTTCCTTCCCGATTGAGGCGTATCCCGCTATTTGCGCCCGTATCAAAATCATGTCCGGCTTGAACATCGCCGAGCGCCGCGTGCCGCAGGACGGCCGTATCAATCTGCGCGTCGGCGGCAAGGAATACGACTTCCGTGTGTCGTCGCTTCCCTCGGTTCACGGCGAAAAATTCGTTATTCGTATTCTCGACAAAACCTCCTTCCGCTTCTCCCGTTCCGACCTCGGTTTCACCGACGACGAAAACGCCGTCATTGACAAAATGCTGATGCGTCCGCACGGCATTATTCTTCTGACGGGACCTACGGGATGCGGTAAATCCACGACGCTTTATTCCTTCTTGAAAGAGGTCAACGTCCCGACCGTCAACATCATCACCGTCGAGGACCCCGTCGAGTATACCATGGCGGGCATCACCCAGACGCAGGTCAATACCAAAGCCAACATGACCTTTGCCGCCGCCCTTCGTTCCATCCTCCGTCAGGACCCCGATATCATCATGATCGGAGAAATCCGTGATGAAGAAACCGCGGAAATCGCCGTCCGTGCCGCTATCACGGGCCACTTGGTTTTCAGCACTTTGCATACCAACGACGCCCCCGGCGCCGTCACGCGTCTTGCCGATATGGGCGTTCCCGAATACTTGATTTCCGACGCGCTCGTCGGCGTTATTGCACAGCGACTTGTCAAAAAACTTTGCCCCGCCTGCAAAAAGCGCGGCAAAACCAACGCCAAGGAAATGGAGATTCTCGGCATCCGAGAACCCATTAGCATCTTCCGTCCGCAGGGTTGCCAATTCTGCAACAACAGCGGATACAAGGGCCGTGTCGCCATCCACGAAATCATGCATATGAACGAAAAAATCAAAAATTCCATGTCCAAAAAACAGAGTTCCGAACAACTTCGCAACCTCGCGATTGACAACGGAATGGTCAGCCTTTGGACATCCTGCCGCTCCCTCGTTCTCAAGGGCGTGACGAGCATACAGGAACTGATGACGCTGAATATCGAATAACCCATCCAAAGGAGAATGCTGTGTCAAAACAACATTTTTACGCGCGTGTCCCTGCGCGCCTCAGTATCTTTAACCGAACCGACAGTTACGACACCTTTGCAGTGTCGGAGGACGTCAGCCGCGAGTTTATCGAAAAGGAACTCTCGCCGCTCTACGATATTAAACTCGTGCAGAGCGACGCGGATTTGATTCGACGCGGCGAAATGGCGCCGATTTATATCGGATATCGCACGAAATCCGGCACGCTTGTGCGCGCCAAAGTCGGCTTTGAACAGCGCGATTACTCCGGCGAACGCAGTGCCTATTTCGTCCATTCGCTTTTGCTCTCGCAAGAAGAAGCGGACGACTGTGCGCCCGACCGCGCCACGGTGATTCCCTCCGTGTTCGTTGACGACCTCGGCGGCTTTGCCATTTCGGACCTTTCTTCCCGCCCAAAGCGCGATTACCCGTCTTTGACTTTGCCGAAAACCAAGGCAGATCCTTGCGCCTTTTTGCGTGAAGAAAACGATCCCGACACCGTCCGCCGTTTTCTCTACGGCGTCTTGGCGGCGATTTGCGGCAAGGTCAAAAACGTCTTCGTCACGCTCAAGGACACGTCGGAGGAATCCTCCCTGTATATGCAAAAACTGACCAACGCCGTGATGAGCGTTTTGCCTTATCACCTGCGCCCGTTTTTGCCTTATGCGACGCGCGTGCTTTCGACGGGTATGTATCCTTTTATCAAATTCAAAGGCATCGCCGCCGACCCCATGGACGTGTCGGCAGGCAAGAGCGCCGTCGTCAGTTTCAAGGACAAAAAAGTGCTCGGTCTTAACGATAAAGACATTGCCGAAAAACTTCCGACCGTCGAGTTTTTCTATTCGCTTTTGAACCACGAGGATACCCGCTGTGAGTATCTGTCCTTTTGCAACCACGTGGTGAAAAACAAGCCGGGGTACGAGGGCGACGATTTTGACGCCATCAACGAGATGATTTTCCTGTTCCGCGCGGGCAGCGGCCTTTACGAGGAGAAATCCGTCGTGCCGGACGAGGATAAACTTTTGGCGCTCATCACCCTTTACGAAAAATACCGCGAGGCGCTCCCCGACGATTACCGCACCCGCATTTTGCATCCGCTTTTGCGCTATTCCGATACCCAGACCGAAATTCCCAAAAAAATTTTCGCCAAACTCGCGAAACTTTACGCCTCGGAAATTCCCGTCACCAAGCGTTTTCTCATGGATTTGTCGCTGGATCTTCTCCATACCGACCTCATGCGTGAGAAACTGTTTCTTTTTATCAAATCCCATTTTCAAAAAGAAAACAAAGAGATGCAAACCTTGATTTTGCACCATTTCGCCGGCATTTTCTACGGCGGATTCTTGCAGACGCAGGTGCTCTCTTTCTTCCTTGAAGTGTACCCGAAAGCCGCCCCCGAAGCCAAGGAAGAGATGCTTGAAAAAGTGCTTCTTGCCATTCGCACGAAATCCCTGCGAGAGCAGATTTTCGCCTTTCTCGCCCTTGCCATGCCGGCACTCGGGGAAGACAGCAAAGAAAAGATTTTCTACTTGATGCTCGAGGAACTTCCGGAAGGTGACGAACTGTCTACTACCATGTTGGAATTTTTGGATGCGGAACTGCCCAAAGCCCCCGAAAAAGTCCGCGTCGACATCGTCAAAAAACTGCTGATGATGTTGGAAGCGGAAAACCGCAAGGCAGAGCATCCCCTGCTTCACCGCTTGGCAAAAACGAAAGGCTGCTTGGCAAACGGCGCCGAAAACCGTCTTCTCGACGGTTGGTCCAACCGCAAAATCTGCGCCGAGTACGTTCTGTATCTCGTCGAAGGTCCCATCGGGGAAGCCGTGGACGAACTCAAGCGCATTTACCAAATGGCACTGCTTTGGAAAACCGAGGTGCGTGACAGAATCACCGACGCCATCGTCGCCTATATCGGAGGGGATGCGACCTCCTATCCCATCGCCGAATTGATTGCCGCCGACCAAAAGATGGAGGCGGAGAACAACCGTCTCTTTAAGAGGTTGCAGACCGAAGCCGTTCGTCCGAAACTCGTCGCCACCCTGCCGACGGCGTTTGGCAAAAAGCCAAGTGAGATGCCGATCGACGATATCGTCGCGGCGTGTGCCGAGATGGAAGAAGTGAAAGATACCGCCAATTATTTGGCGCTTGTCGGCTATCAAAAACTCAAAGCAGGCATTCTTGCGGAATCCTATACGGAAATCGCAAAAGGCTTGTCCTTTATGCCGAATGATAAGATATTCTGCAAAAATGTAAACATTACCTTGCAAAGAGAGATAGCTTCGGAGAAAAACGGCGTCAAAAAGGCGTTGGCAATCTTGCTTGAAAGTTATCTTCAAAGCGAGAATTTCAATTTCAAATCCGCCTGTGACAGTTTGGTGTCCGAAGCCTTTGCTTCGGAGCAAAAGGCGAAAGCACCGACGCTTGCCACCGCCAAGCGGGCAAAGGTCGCCGAAACGCTATTGCGCTTTGCTTTTGCCGTTTACACCGTCGATGGCAATCCCGTTCTTCGCGAGAAGCTGAAATCCGACGGCGCGCTTCGCGCCTGGCTTTCCGATGACGTCACGCGCTTTGGCAGCGGTTTCCTCGGCTACGCCCAGGACGCCGTCTCCTCGCTTCCCGCCTCCGCCGATTTTGCCGCTTTCATAAAAGTGGAACTCGACGCTTCGCGTCCCCGCGGCGGCTTCTTCTCCCGCCTTTTCCATAAATAAAAAATGTCCCGAGGGATTTTGCCCTCGGGACTTTTCGTTTGTGTTTTGCGTTTTCTCATCTATGCCGCCGTTGCGCTTTTGTTTGGCGGTTTTTATTTTTCTTTTACAATCGATTCGAGATTTTCAATGATAAAGAGTTGTGCCGACTGCGACAGTTTGACCTGTGATTTGACTTCGCCGGTCTTTTTGTCGACGGTTTGCTCCTCGAAAATGCCGATCTTTTCGGCGGTTTCGGAGGGTTTGTAAACCGTCTTGTTGACGACGGTTTGCACGGTAGAAGGCAAAATCCAACCGCCGTCGACGAGCCATTTGTTGATGCGCGTCGAAGAGAGTTTTTCCATCGACTGCGCGTCGATCACGGCGTTGACGTTCTTCATAAAAGAAAGCACCGTCAAGGGTTCTTTTGACAGGGCGATGCTCTCGCATTGCTCGTGCGTGATGGCAAAATCAAGTTTCTTTTGTACGACGACGGTGAGTTCTTCTTGCTTCTTCTCCATCTGTTCCACGCGGGCGCACAGCGCGCCATAATCGTCGAGCGTTTCGATGAGAAAGGCAAAGCAGTTTTTCACCTTTTCGTCCATCAGCGCCGAATCCTCGGGAATGCTTTGCCCCGTGACGGGATGCACCCCGTTTAGCAGCATCGAAAGATAGGTTTTGGCGCGTTCTACGGCTTTCTCTTTTTCCATGACCTTCTCCTTATATCTTTCTAAATTCAGTATACCAAACATCAGCGCCTTTTGCAAGAAGAAAAGGCGCTTTTCGCTTGTCAAATTCAATTAAGCATTTGCTTGCTGCGTTTTTTCGCTTTCGAAACCGCGAGCGGATTTTTGCCGGAACCCCCTTTTCGGTTGCCGCTTCCTCGTCGGCGCATTTGTTTTCAAGCAGCGTTTCCGGCAAGAAAAAGGCTTAAGAAAAAAGAAAAATAAAATTTGAAAAAACATTGCATTTTTTGCTAACATGCGTTATAATGACTTTGAGGTGATGAAAATGCAATCCTACGAGATCCTATACAAGGACACGAAATCTCCATCCAATAAGAACTTTTATCTGCACGCTCACGATAACTATGAAATATTGCTTTTTTTGGAAGGTGACACCAGTTACGTCGTAGAAGGAAAAACCTATTCGTTGGCGCCGGGCGATGCCATGTTGATTCGTAAGCACCAACTGCACCGCGCTTATCATAATTCCTCCGCCGAATACAAGCGCATCGTCATCAACATTACCCCGGAGTTTTTTATAGAAAATCACTGCTCCGAATATGAAAACGTTTTCATCAACGAAGCGCTCGAACTCGACAACAAAATCCCGGCGGAACTTGTCAAACAGTCGGGTCTTTACGACACTTTGATGCGTCTTTCCTGCTACACGGATTCTTTTCTGAAATTGCCGTGCCCCATCTACGTCAGCTCGCTGATGGAGATACTGTATCTACTGAGCACACTGACGGAATTTTCCAAGGCAGAGACCCCCGATTCGCATTTCTCGAAAATCGTCGCCTACATCAACAGCCATTACGACGAAGAAATCACCCTCGAGTATCTCTCCGATACTTTCTTCCTTTCGCGTTATCACCTTTGCCGTCTGTTTAAGCAAAAGACCGGCATGACGATTCATCAGTATATCAACAAAAAGCGCTTTAACAAAATTGCCGACCTTGTCAAGGACGGGATGTCTATCACCGAAGCGGCGCTCGCCGCCGGATATGACAGTTATTCCGCTTTCTATCGCGTATACGTGAAGGAATACGGCGTCAATCCCCGCGACGGCTTAAAATCCGCGCACTACAATAAATCCTAATAAAAAAGCGCCCAAACCGGGCGCTTTTTTCACGCAAATCGCGCGTTTTTCGAGTTTTTTCGAGGAATAACTTTGCGAAAAAATCGAATTTTTCAAAAATGGTTGCAAATTTATGCAAAGTATGATACAATTTCCGACGAGGTGATTTTATGAAATATTACGGCATTGCCTACAACGAAGAAGCGTCTCCCTCCAACGATAAATACGTTCTTCACATCCACGAGAACTACGAAGTGTTGTTATTCCTCGACGGAGATACCAACTACGTGGTGGACGGAAGATCCTATTCTCTCGAGCCCGGCGACGTCATGGTGGTTCGCAAACATCAGTTGCACCGTGCCTATCACAATTCCCCGAAGGAGTACAAGCGCATCGTCCTTTATCTGTACCCCGAATTTTTCCAAAAATACGAATGCCCCGAGTACGAGGAGATTTTCATCAACGAGTCGCTCAAACGCGACAGCAAAATCCCCGCCGAACTTGTGAAAAAGTCGGGGCTATTTGACGCTTTGATGCGTTTTTCCCGTTATACCGATTCTTTCAAAGCACAAAAGTCGCCCATCTACGTCAGTTGCCTGATGGAGATTCTCTATCTTTTGAGCGGACTTACGGATTTCTCGGAAGCGGAGGCTACCGATTCGCATTTCTGTCAGATTGCGGAATACATCAACGAACATTTTACCGAAGATATGCCGCTCGCCTTTTTGTCCGACATGTTTTCGCTTTCGCGGTATCACCTTTGCCGCATTTTTAAGCAGAAGACGGGCATGACGATTCATCAATACGTCAACAAAAAGCGTTTTGCGAAAGTCCGTGACTTCGTCAAAGCGGGTATGTCCATCACCGAAGCGGCACTTGCCGCCGGATACGAAAGCTATTCTGCTTTCTATCGCGTCTTCGTCAAAGAGTTCGGCCAAAATCCCCGCGAAGGCCTAAAAGAAATCGACTTCTAATCTAAAAACCTTGAAAAATGCAAATAATTATTTGCATCTTTATACAAAAAGACGGGAATCACCCGTCTTTTTTGTT
>DCHY01000037.1 GCA_002315715.1 Clostridiales bacterium UBA1740
ATGTCGTCGATGTCACGGATGCCGGGTTGCGGAATAAAGGCTTTCGGGGAAAGACAACTGATTTTGACACCGCCCACTTCACCGCCGACGGTTTGTTCGTTGTCCCATTCCAAAAACCAAACCGAACCGCCGTAAATATAGGTGAATCTCTCGTCTTTGTCGTTCATTTCCTCATAGGAAAGACGGTCGCGGACGGAAGAGAGCAGCCGCTCGACGGATTTGGCGTTTTTCAGTCTTTTGTCGCTAAAGCAGGCGGCGTCCACTTTGGGCGCCGGGATGTCCGAGGAAACTTGACTCTCGATGATTTCGTAGGTGATGTTTCGCACCGTGGCGGCACGGACGGGGGAGTTGTCGATTTTGTCCGAACCGCGGTACTGTTCTTTATGCCTGTCCAAATCCGCAAAAAGGTCCGAAACCCGATTTTTTGCGTCCTCGTACAGGTTTTGAAAGATTTTGAGTCTTTCGTTTTTGTTTTGGGCTTTTAAGTTCATTGCGGTTCTCCGTATTTGCGTATGAGATATTTTCGCTCCTCATCCCCTGCCGCTTCAAAGTCGGCAAGCAAATCTTCCGACCAAACCGCCCGTTTGACGGTCGGTTTTTCTTCCGCCGGATGGGCGTAGAAAATGGCAAATCCGCGAAGCGCGTCGGGGGCGTGGGTGATTTCGTGGGGCTCCGTCGCACAGTCCGTCGGGCGAATCTTGTCGACAAGCAGGGCGGGCAGCGTGCGGATGATCTCGGTGCAGGAGGAGAAAAAGCGTATGCCGACTTTGCCGTCGTTTTGCTTTTTTAAAAGTTCCTTGATGCACAGCCACCCCGTTTCTCTGTCGTTTGCCGTCTTGGTAAAGGGCACGCCGTATTCCGAGAACAAAAGCGCTTTGCTCCTTCCCGATTCCTGACTTCGGCTGAAGAGGTCGGGCGGCGCCAAGGTCGCGTATATATCCTCGTTTTTCGGCGTTCTTTCGAGAATCCCGTGGGCGGCGGCGCTGATGGGGAGATTCGACTCGCAATATTCGCGGTAGACGTAGGCGTGACGGTCGGGATCGACGGCTATCCAAAGGCAAGCGAGCCTATCCAAACCGTAGTCCACCGTGCGAAATTTGCGCCATCCGTTCGGAATTTGAAAAGGGGGGCAAACGTGGGTGTCGGCTTCAAACTCGGTAAAATACTGTCCTTCAAAAATGTTCCAGTCCCCATAGAGAAGCGCCAATCGCTCTCGCTTCGGCAGGGCAAGCAGCCGCGTTTTGTAGGCAGGATCTGCCGCCGTGAGAAATCGGTTATCGTCAATTTTCGACGGCAAAAACACGCGGCTCATGCCGTCCTCACCGATAAAGGGGACGCCGGGCTCACCGGCATCGACAAAGCGTTTTTTTACCCAGTTGTGGCCGACACCGCCGGGGTTGGTCGAAGACTTGATTTGCTTCGGGTAGTCGTTGGTGCCGCGGACACGGGAGATGAGGTAAATATATTGATCCTCGGTGAAGTGGGTGAGTTCGTCAAAGCGGATGACGTCGTATTCCGCGCTCTGATACTGATACACGTCGGTTTCCTGTGCACAGTAACCGAAATCAATAAGAGAGCCGTTGACGAATCGCCCGACGTGCGCCGAGGCGTTGAATGAGAAGAGGCTTTTCGGGTAGAGGGAAAGTGCGGTGCGGATGAGGGATTTGTCGAGTTCCGCAAAGGTTCGCCGCAGGACGAGTTGCTTACTTTTCGGGTACTTGAGGGCAAAAATGAGGGCATCGACGATTTGTCCGTAGGACTTACCGCCGCCCGCCGCTCCGCCGAAGAGTACCTCGGAGGATTCCGCGCGGATGAATCCTTCCTGCTTTTCGGTGACGGTTAAGTGCAGTTTCATTTGACCACCTCAAAGGTCACCGCAAGATCGCGGTCGGGTTGCGATTCCTCCCCCATACCGAATTCGGTTGAAAGCAAAAATTTGACGAAGGATGGGTCAAACCGGCGGCAAAGCGCTCTGTCAATGAGATAATCTCTCCTAATTTCGTTGCAGGCACGGTAGGCACAGTCAAACTTCGTTTTCTCGCGGAATTTTTCGATATCTTCGGGGAGAAGCCCGACACTCGCGGCAAATTTTCCGAAACTCGGCGCACCCGATGCGTCGTCAAAATGCAGAAAATAGGTGTACATTTTCTTCGGCAAATCGCGGTCAAAGCCACGTCCTTTCGTTTTTTCACTCGGCATCGTTTCGCCTCCTCTCGCTCTTATTGTACCGCCCATCGAAAAGAAAAGAAGTACGATTCGCTGCCGAAAAACCCCGTCAAAATCCCCTCAAAACCGTACAAATCGCACAAAAAAGCGGCTTTGCCATCGACAAAGCCGTGATTATATACCGTTCCTTTGGAACGGATGAGATACCGCCTGCGGCGGATGATATGCCGTTTCTGCGAAACGGATGAGATACCACGCTGCGCGTGGATGATATACCGTTCCTTTGGAACGGATGAGATACAAGGCTACGCCTTGATGATATACCACGCTGCGCGTGGATGAGATACCGAGCCGTTGGCTCGGATGAATTGACTTCGTC
>DCHY01000032.1:0-322 GCA_002315715.1 Clostridiales bacterium UBA1740
CTTTTCCTACGGAAAACCCGGGCGGCAGTCCGCTTCTGTCACGAGTCACCACACACAAAAAAGGACACCGAATATCGGTGTCCTTAACATCTCCGCCGCCGGCGGATTCCGCCCTTTGGGCGGAGTGGCAGTATTTCTCCCCGACGTGCTTTGCACGCAAGCTTCCGACGCGGAAGTCGGGGAGAATGTTTCGAACTGCCTACGCAGTTCTCACCGCCACGGGCGGTTTGCCCTTTGGGCAAAGTGGCAGTATTTGTGTCCGCTCGCTTTGCGACCTTCGGCATCCAACGTGGATGTCGGACACAATATTACCGAACTGCCG
>DCHY01000032.1:432-3920 GCA_002315715.1 Clostridiales bacterium UBA1740
AAAAGGACACCGAATATCGGTGTCCCGTGTGTGGTGACTCGTGGCAGAATCGAACTGCCGTTTCAGCCTTGAGAGGGCCGTGTCTTAGCCGCTTGACCAACGAGCCATTGTTTTAGCGTGATTATTGTATCATAAGAAAAGACAAAAGTCAACACCCTTTTTTCACTTTTGCCGATTTCTTCACAAAGAAAGCCGAGGCGCACGCCTCGGCTTTTGCTTCTTTTTTGGTGGGTTTATGCCAATTTGTATTTTTCGCTGTAATCTTTGTACATTTTCGTAAAGGCAGGGGTGCCGTTTTTGATCTCGGCGAGGTAATGGTGCACCGACAAAGAATCGTGCGAGGTGATTTCAATCACGCAGCCGGCAATGTTGGAACAGTGGTCGGACACGCGCTCGAAATTGGTGAGAAGGTCGGAGAGGATAAAGCCGTATTCCATCGAACATTCGTTCTTGGTCAAACGGATGGCGTGGCGCGCCTTGATAGCGGCGCACAGCTCGTCCACCACCTGCTCAAGCGGCTCGACCGAAGCGGCGAGAGCGACGTCGTTGTGAAGCAAGGCGTCAATCGACAGGACGAGAATCTCGGAGATCGCGCCGACCATGGCGGCAATTTCCCGATTGGCTTCGTCCGAGAAGACGACCTTCTTGGCACGCATTTCTTCCGCCGATTCCACGAGGTTGACGGCGTGGTCGGAAATGCGCTCGAGGTCCCCGATGACACGGAGAAGTTTCGTGACTTCGCGGCTTTCTTTCTCTTCCATGTGGCATCCTGCCGCGCGGATGAGGTAAGAACCGATATCGTCTTCGTAGATGTCGCCGCGTTCCTCAAGGGCACGCACGTTGGCGGCAACTTTTTCGTCGTAAGCCGAAAGAAGGGTAATGGATTGTAAAAGGGCGTCGCGGCAAATCTCCGCCATTTCGGAGGTGACGTCTACGGCTCTCGCCACTGCCAAGGACGGAGTGGTGAAAAGACGGTCGTCGAGGAGGTTGACCGAGAGTTTTTCGTTTTCGTCTTCCTTGACGATTTTGCGGGAGAGTTTTTCAATGCCGCGGTAGAAGGGAGACAAAATCGCCACCGTCAGAACTTTGAAAATCGTATGCACAAGGGCGATTTGCCAAGGTTGAATGGGGGTCGTGGCGGCGAGAGTGCCGAGGTCTTTGAAAATCGCCGTACCGGCGACGTAAACCGACAGCCAAACGACGGTTCCGACCGTGTTAAAGCCAAGGTGAATGATAGCGGCGCGCTTGCCGTTTTTACCGGCACCGGTGCAGGCGAGAATCGCCGTGATACAGGTACCGATGTTTTGACCCATCGTGATGGGAATCGCGGTGGCAAAGGAAACCTGTCCCGTCGTCGCCAAGGACTGAAGAATACCAACCGAGGCGGCGGAGGATTGAATCAGCGCCGTGACGGCAATACCGACGAGAAGTGCCAAAAGCGGATTGTTGAACGCCGTCATGAAGTTGGCAAAAGTCGGGTCTTCCTTAAGACCTTCGACCGCCTGGGACATGGTATCCATGCCCACCATCAAAATCGAGAAGCCGAGGAAAATAAGACCGATGTCGCGCTTTTGACCGCGTTTGTAAACCATGATCAGCACGATACCGATAAGGGCGAGGATAGGCATCCACGCCGAGGGCTTCAGCCAAGAAAGCGCGGCACCCGCACCGCCGAGAGACGACAAACTCGTCAGCCAGAAGGTGAGGGCGGCACCGACGTTGGCGCCCATGATGACACCGACCGAGGAAAGAAGCGTCATCGTACCGGAGTTGACAAAGCCGATGACCATCACCGTCGTTGCGGACGACGATTGAATAATCATGGTGATGACAAGACCGAGGAGAAAACCGCGCACGGGGCTTGCCGTCATTTTGGCAAGAATGTCTCGTAGGCGCGAGCCGGCAGACTGCTTCAAACTGTCACTCATCAGTTGCATGCCGTAGAGGAACAGAGCAAGACCGCAGGCAATCTTCAAAATATCAAATACAGTCAATCATTTGACCTCCGTAAAGAAATGGCATCTTTAACCGATTACATTATACTAAAGTACGGCACAAAAAGCAACCCTTTTTTCGATATCGGCAAGGGGGAATCTTTTTTCTTGACTTTTCTCTTTTTTCGTGCTATAATTTGTGAGTTAAATAACCGAAAAAAGGAAAAGCCATGTATTATATATCACTCGATTTGGAGTGGAACCAGGCGTATGCCGAAAAGGCGATTGCCGTGCAAAAGCAGATTGCCTGCCGTTTGCGAGGTGAGGTCATTCAGATCGGCGCCGTCAAACTGGATGGCAATATGCGCATTTGCGGTTCCTATTCCGTCATTGTCAAACCGCGGTTTTTCAAGAAGATTCACCGCCACGTCGCAGAACTGACGGGCATTTCCCAGGCAAAGATGGATCTCGGTATGTCGCTCTACGAGGCGGCAGAGAGTTTCCGCCGCTTCTGTGACGAAGACTTCGTCTTCCTCACCTGGGGTCCTGACGACATCCCGATGCTGAAAGAAAATCTTCACGCCAACGGCATTCCCACCGACTGGCTCGAGCGCACCTACGATTTGCAGGTGATGTTCGCCAAGGAGAATAACGACGGCAAAAAGCAGCGTTCTCTCGAATACGCCATGGAGTTTTACGGTATCAAGCAGACCCTTCCGGCACACGATGCACTCAACGATGCCTACTTTACCGCCCTCGTGGCACAGAAATTGCAAGTCAAAGAGGACGTCAAAAATTATCACCTCTTGACGGGTGACGATTTTCTCGAGAATACGGTCATCGGCGATGCCGACGCCGGCGATGCCGGGTATGCGACGGTAGCCAAGATGCTTGACGATCCCCAAAACCTCAATCCCGTTTGTCCCTTGTGCGGCAAGCCCCTCGAGCGGCAAACCAAACCCTTTCACAGCAAAGGGCAGAAGTATATTTCCCTGTTCCATTGTAAAAAAGACGGCGATATGTTCTTGACGCTTCGCGTATCCAAGAACATGAACGAGACTTACAGAGCCAAACGCACGGTAGCCAAGGCCACCGAGGAAGATATCAATCTTCTCAAACAGAAAATGAAAGAGAGCGCCGCGTATAAGCGCGCCCGCAGCAGAAGAAGAAAACCAAAGGCAGAAGCCTCCGCCAAATAAAAAAGAAAACCGGACGAATTCTCGCAAGAGAAAAAGTCCGGTTTTTCTTTTATCACGCGCCTATGGCGCTATTCATTCCGCACGACGTGCGGATGAGATGCTCGCTTCGCGAGATGAGATACCGTTCCTTTGGAACGGATGAGATACCACGCTGTGCGTGGATGAGATACCGCACGTCGTGCGGATGAGATGCTCGCTTCGCGAGATGAGATACCGTTCCTTTGGAACGGATGATATACCACGCTGCGCGTGGATGAGATACCGCACGTCGTGCGGATGATATACCGCCTGCGGCGGATGAGATACACGGCAAAGCCGTGATTATATGCCGAGCGTTGCTCGGATGATATACAAC
>DCHY01000032.1:3964-16057 GCA_002315715.1 Clostridiales bacterium UBA1740
ATACAACTGCGCCAAAGGCGCAACATCACTTGCCGACAGGCAAACATCACTGTGCGTCAGTACAGCATCAAGCGCCTGCGGCGCACATCACTTCCGTTTCTTTGAAACGGATAAATGGCGCACATCACTTCCGTTCTTCAGAACGGATAAATGCCGCGAGGCGCGGCAATTCATGCGACCGTGTCGCAATTCATGAGGCTGTGCCTCTATTCATGCGCAAGGCGCAATTCATTCCGCAACGCGGACAATATACAACTGCGCCAAGGGCGCAACATCACTTGCCGACAGGCAAACATCACTGTGCGTCAGCACAGCATCACGCGCCTATGGCGCACATCACTTCCGTTTCTTTGAAACGGATAAATGGCGCACATCACTTCCGTTCTTCAGAACGGATAACTCCGCCGCCGAGGACGAGGTCGGAGGGGTCGGCAGAAGACAGGACGCCGCCATCCTTGAAATGTTCGCAAAGGGATGCGGGGAGATTTTCGGGATCGGCATAGAAGACCGCCGCCTGGCCCGACGTGACGGCGCGGACTTTCTTTTCAAAATGCAAAATCACGTCCTCGCCGCAGACTTCCACCGCCGCACGCTCGGGTTTGGCGCGATAGCGGCACTTGGCATAGACGGTTTTCGGCAAATCCTGCTTGTCGCCGAGCACAAAGAAAACGTCTTTGACGGTGCAGGTGTCGGTATAAAGGTCGATGTCTTTCGCCAAGGTGACGGTGTTGTTCGCCGCCGATTTTTCCTTGACGTACATCGGCTCGCCGAGGGCGATACCGAGACCTTTTCTTTGACCGACGGTATAACGCATCATGCCGCGGTGACGGCCGAGCACGTTGCCGAAAACGTCGATATAGTCGCCGTCTTCGTAGGTTTTTCCGGTGCGGCGCTCGATATACGCGGCGTAATCGCCGTCGGGAATAAAGCAAATATCTTGACTGTCGGGTTTTTCGGCGTTTTCAAAACCCAAGGAGGCGGCAAGGGCGCGCACCTCGTTTTTGCTCTCAAATTCGCCGAGGGGAAAGAGAATGTGCGAAAGGCTTTCGCTATCCAAAAAGTAAAGCACGTAACTTTGGTCTTTTTCCTTGGCTTTGGCACGGAACAGCAGATGTCTGCCGTCGGGAAGCGCCAAAATGCGGGCGTAGTGACCCGTGACGAGGGTGTCAAAACCGTTCTTTTTTGCCTCGCTTGCCAGATTGCCGAACTTCAAATAGCGGTTGCAAAACAGGCAGGGATTGGGGGTGTCGCCCTCCTCGTAGGTCGAAACGAAACGGTCGATGACCTCGCGCGAAAAATCCTCGCGTCTGTCAAGAAGACGATGGGAAATGCCGAGCTTCGCCGCCACGGATTTGGCGACGTCACTGTCGCCGCCGGAACCGCAGACGTAGGGGCGGTTTTCGTCGTGTAATTTGAGGGTGACTCCCTCAGCTTCGTATCCCATTTGCAAAGTCAACGCCGCGGCAACGGCACTGTCCACGCCGCCGCTCATAGCTATCCAGGCTTTTTTACTCATACCGCCCCTCTTTTCCGTGCCCGCTTGGAGTGCAGACGAGTCTGCACTCATATGCTATCCATGCTTTTTTACTCATACCGCCCCTCCTTTCTGCACTCATATGCTATCCAGGGTCTCTTTTCTGTCATAGTTATCCTTTTTGTGCCCCGTTCGGCAGGGCTTTTTGGTCAATCGTTAAATTCGGGAGTCGAGAGGTATCGGTCGCCGGTATCGGGGAGCAAAACGACGATTTTCTTGCCTGCGTTTTCTTTCCGCTTGGCAATCTCGACAGCGGCGTGAAGTGCCGCGCCCGAGGAGATGCCGACGAGCAGTCCTTCGCGCTTAGCGAGCAAGCGCGCCGCCGCGTATGCGTCCTCCTCGAGGACGGGGAATACTTCGTCGATGATATCGCGGTTGCAGTTCTTGGGAATGAAGTTGGCACCGATGCCTTGAATGCCGTGCGGTCCTGCGACCCCGCCCGAAAGCAGGGGGGATTTTTTCGGCTCGACCGCTACGATTTTGACGGCGGGTTTTTGACTCTTGAGATATGCTGCCGTTCCCGAAACGGTACCGCCCGTGCCGACGCCTGCGACGAAAATATCGACGCCGCCCTCGGTGTCCTCAAAGATTTCGGGACCCGTCGTTTTGGTGTGGGCTTTGGGGTTGTTTTCGTTGTCAAACTGAGAGGGAATAAAGGAATTCGGGGTTTCTTCGGCGAGTCTCTTTGCCTCTTCGATGGAGCCTTTCATGCCGAGCGCACCGGGCGTCAGAACGAGTTTGGCACCGTATGCCTTCATCAGCATTTGGCGTTCTTTCGACATGGTGTCGGGCATGACGATGATGGCGTGATAGCCGCGCACCGCCGCCAAGGCGCAAAGACCGATGCCGGTATTGCCGGAGGTCGGCTCGATGATGGTAGCGCCGGGCTTGATTTTGCCGTCGCGCTCCGCCGCGTCAAGCATCTCTTTGGCGATGCGGTCTTTGGCAGAACCGGCAGGGTTAAAGAGTTCGGCTTTGCCGAGAATCACGGCTTGCAGGCCGAGTTCCTTTTCAAGGCGCGAAAAATGAATGAGGGGCGTGTGCCCGACTAAGTCTTCGATGGAATTTGCGATTTTCATGTTTTTCTCCGTGTTTGCGATAAAATATGAAACTATTATAGTCTATCCTTTTTTTCTTGTCAAGAAACCGCCTTGTTATAAAAAAGAAAATCCCCGTCAAACCGGGGTTTGACGGGGGAAAAACTTATTCTTCTTTTTCGTTTTCGTCCTCGTCAAAGGGGACGGGGGCTTTTTTGTCTTTGCCGTCGTCCGGCACGACAGATTTCAAAACGCGGTTGAGAAGCGGTATCAAATACTCTTTGACCACGAGGAAAAGCGTCAGAGATACCGCCGCGGCAAGCAGCGAGAAAATGTCCCCCGACTTGTCTTTGACGGCGTTGTAGATGAAGAAAAACAGATTCGCGTCGGTTGACGAAGAGAGCATTGCCCCCTCGCTCTCCTCGGCGAAAATCGTGATGCCGCCGCCGATGAGAAGCCCGATAATCAGACAGAAGGAGAAGATCTTTTTGAGAGCGTCGCGCTTATTCTTCATTGGGCACCGCTCTGACGATCGCTTGATACGTGCCGTCCCAGAAGAAGAAAATCGAGTAGCGATAGCCGCACTCGGGGGTGAAATATCCCTCGTCGGTGTGGTCGCCGGTGTAATAGACGGACTCGTCGAGGTCAAAGTTGATTTCGTCATCGCCGGTCACGAAAGAGATGGCGGCGCGAAATTCGTAATTGCTCCCGGAGGCAGTCGGAAGGGCGAGATTGAAGTTGGAGGGATACTCCGAAAAAATGTAGTTGTAGTTGTTTTGGAGCGTGAAACGTCCCGAAAACGAGTTGACGGTTTTTTGCGTCACGCCGAGAAACGGCAAAACGCCGGCGGTGGAAATGCCGTTGCCGACCTTCACTTTATAGAAGTTGCCCACCTTGACGAGCATGATTTCTCCGTCGGGCACAACGATGTTGTGGGAAGACCAGTCGGATTCCGAACCGCGCAAATGCTGAATCGAAATAGACATATTGTTATCCTTTCTTGAGTAGTTAATCGGAAATTCTCGAAGCGGCGTTGCCGGCGTCGAAAATCAGAGAATCGTGCAGTTCCTTTTCCGTAACGAAACCGCATTCCAAAACCGAGGGGCAGGCGCCGTGGCGGTCGGCGGGAGTTTGACAGTCAAAGCCTTGCAAACCGCCGGACGCGCCGCCGCTCTCCAAGGCGGAAAGACGGGTATCGAGAAGCGACAGAGAAGCGGCAAAGACGCTTTGCGTGCTCGAAAGCGCAGAGACGGTATCGGACGTAGACGAAACGGCACTTGATAAGGCGGAGAGCGCACTGTCAAGAGTTGCCAAACTGCCGGTATGCGAAAGCAGCGTGCTCTCGGCGGTATCTACGTCGCTTCCAAGCGTGGAAAGCGTGCCGGTATGTGATACAATCGTGCCCTCGGCGGTCGTCACGCGCTGCGTCAGTGCCGAAACCGAAGACAGCAGTGTCGACAGTTGCGCCGACAAGGTACCGACGGCACTCTCGGCAACGGACAGACGGGCACCCTGCGCCGAAAGCGCACTTGACGCCGTCGCAAGATCGGTCGTAAGGGAGTCAACGTCGGATTCCGCCGCCGTGAGTCTTCCGTTTTGCGCCGTGTCCGTTGCTTCAACGGTGCCGACGCGCGTCGTTAAGGCGGACAGACTTGCGCTGAGCGAGGTGACCTCCGATATGAGCGTATTGAGTTTTCCCACGAGAAAAAGCGGGAGTCGGTCAAACGCCGCTTTGAGGTCCGTCGCCGTGTAGCCAAGCCCCCCGAAAGATGCCGGCGCCGTCGGGCGCGAGGGAAGAGAAGATACTTTGAGCGAGGCAATATCTTCCGGTTGAATGGAGTTCATAGCAATCCTTTCTGTTAACAAATGTAAACAAAAGTATTAAATTTTCTTGATATTTCCCCGAATACGATAACGATAGGCAATCGAAAAGATGCCGACGGGGCAAAATACGCCGTCTGCGAAAAACGTCAATTGCTTTTCGGTCCACCGCTTGGATTTCTCGTCGATGGGGACGGTGAAACTCTCCTCGGTATCCATCGTCAGCGACGCAAAATTCAAATCGGTAAAGTCAAAGGAATCCTCGGGGAAAGAAGTAATCGTGCGGGTTCCTTCGCGGTCTGTACGCACCTCGCAGTTCAGGGCGTCGGCGCCCGTCGCACGGCATTTGAGCACGAGCGAATGACGCACCGAGTCTTTGGAAAGATGCGGCATACCGCCGTTGTCCATCGCGGTTTTGAGGACGAAGTGCATGGCGTGGTGATCGTTGGTGTAGAAATGCGGATGGATGCGTCTTTTGTATTTTTCGGCATAGGAGGCAGCGTCAAAGTCCGCGGCGTTTGCGATATACGACGGTGCGACACCGCGCAGGTCGTTGTTGAACAGACACAAAGAACCGCTCTCGGTCCCGAAAAACAGAAAAGAATCAAAGGCGCAAAGCGTCACGGCAGGGGAGAACACCCCGCCGGTTTTTTCTTCGGTCGGGTACACTTGGTATTTTTTCGTTCCCTCGGTGACGTAGTATTTGGAAACGCCGCCGACGGTCTCGCTTTGCACGCTGCCCGTGACTTTGCCGTCGGGGTGCGGTGCTTCGTCGTAGCCGCTCTCGGTGACCGAGAAGTAGCGATAGACCGTCACGTCCGACGCATAGGTGCCGACACCCGTGACGTAATACCACTCGTATTCGGTACTGCCCGTCGGGTGGCGAAACGTCTGGCGCGAGTCGGCAAGATACATATGCGAGCCGAGAAGGAGACAAAGATAGCCGCACCATTTCGTGAGGCGCGCCGTATTGAGATTTTCACAGAGCAGTTTGTCGCTGACGTTATGAGAGCGGCAAAGCACGCGGCATTCTCCCGCCGTCTTGTCTTTTTCCAAGGCGCAGACGCCTTGCCCCGTGATAAACACCGCGTCGTCGTAAAAGGAGTGGGATTCTCCGATACCGGCGATACCGTGGTGGACGTAAGCGAAAGGATAGATTTTTACGAGGTAATTTTCGCCCGTCGCTTTTGGCGTGTGGTAGAAAATACTTCCGCCGCCGTCATCGTTTTGACGAAAGACCGCGAGGGTATCTCCGACGGGGAGGAGCGAGGTGACGGGCGAAGGACCGACGCCGTCCGTGAAGTAGTTGTACGCCCCGAAATAGGTGGGATTGACGCTGCCGGTATCGTCGCGCTCGGTGTAAAACACCGTGCCGGGGAAGAGGGAGTTGCCCGAGAAAAAGATGCGTCCGTCAAAGACGGCGCACACCGTACAATGGGTGATGACTCTTGCCAAATCCCCCGTCAAACCCGCGTGTAACGTGAAAAAGTCCTGCTTTTCCGCCTTGCGTTCTCCGCTTGACGCCGTCGAGGAAGACAAAGCACCGTAGAGTTTGAAGCGCGCGCCGACGAGATTTTTGCGGTCTTGCGCGCTGTAAAGAAGATAGTCGACTTTGTTGTTCGTCACGTGTGCCGTCGCGTTGACGGGCGTGCCGTTGAGATAGAGATACGGGGCGGACAGGGCGTCGGCGTAAACCGGGATTTTGACGGTTATCGTCTTGTCGCGAAGCCCGGCGGTAAAGGGGATACGCCCGTGCAATTCGTTGCCGCCCTCGATGCTTGCAATGTCGGCCGAAACACCGCCGTAGCGGATGGTGAAAAGGACGGGGCAGGAGGTGAGAACCCCCGTGCCGATATGGGAAAGCCCCTTGCCGACGGTGAAGGAGGAAAGCACCGTGCAACCGGCAAATGCGCCGTCCTCGATGTGCGTGACGCTGTCGGGCAAGGATACCGTCGTCAGAGCCGTGCAGGAGGCAAAAGCGCCGCTGCCGATCTTCGAAAGACCGTTTGCCACTTTGACCGAGGTGACGGTGCCGTTGGCGCCGAACGCCCCGTTTCCGATACGCGATACGGCACAAAGCGCCCCCTCAAATACGACGTAAGCCGGAATCAAAAGATTCGTCGCCGTGGCACTGCCAAGTCCGACGAGCACGACGCAACCCGGCGCTTCACTGTCCGACTCGTAGGCGAGCCCCTCGGTGCCGAAGGCGTAGAGTTCCGGGGTCGCCATCTCGGTTTCTTCCGAAAATTCGTCGGTCAAAAGATTGCGCTGTTCGTAGGGTTCGCCGTTCTTGTAAAGCGTCGGGACGTAGGGACCGTGACCGACGACGCGCGAAATGCGGTTGGCGTTGCCGTTTTTGTCCACTTCGGTGTAGGAAGTGCCGTCGAGAATATAGAAGTTCTCGCCGAAGGCAAAACCGCGGCTGTCGGCGTCCGCCATGGTGATAAGAGAGGTAGGGGCGGTGATAGCGTCCCTATTCGATACCGCAAAGCGGTAAAGCGACGTCCCGGCGTGGACCAACATACAATCGTTGCCGCCGACGCGGTGATGATAAATGCCGTGGATTCGTACGCCGAAATCGTAAAGACGCCGAAATCCCGGAAAACTCTCGGTCAGGGCGGCGCCTTCGCCGTCGTAATCGCGATACATATTTTCAAGATACGCAAAATGGTCGGAGGCAATGCGGCTGCCGTCTCCCGTAAAGTCGACGCCCCTCATGCCGCTGTAAAGACGGGTGTATTCCGAAGTCCTATTAAAGTCTTTTTGATACGATGCCATCACGCCCACCCCAAACAGTCACGGTATTCCGCCCGCGGAGCTTCGCTGACACCGAGCGACAGACGCGACATACCGTCGCGGTAAAGACGCATATAGTAGTCGGCGCGGGTGGGGTCGTCGTCCAGCCAAAGATAGGCAGCAACGAGCAGAGGCAAAAGGTGGGAAAGCGTCGGGTCAATATCGACGTGGACGGTGTCGGTGCCGAGCGGCGTCGGCGTTCTGAAATACGGAAAGCCGATGTCCCCCGACGCGTCGTCGGGAAAGACCAAAAGACCGCCGCCGATGCGGGCATCCGGGAAAGGCTTGCCGTCAAGTTTAATTTCGCCGGCGAGAAAGAGAAAATCGGGGCAAAGAAGCGAGAGATTGAGAGAGGCAAGCCCGTCGGGCGTCGGAATATCCAGCGCCGAGGAAAACGGCCCCGAAAATTTGCGCAAACGACCGACACAAACGTCGTCGTCGGCGGTAAAGACAATCGAGCCGCCCCCACTGACAAGAAAGCGGACGGGCGTTGCGACGCTGTCCGAAAAGGCGACGGTGCTTGTCAGGTTGTTGACCGTCAACGTATAACTGCCGACACCCGAAAGAAGAAAACTGCATCCGCCGTCCGAAAGTGCGATTTCTTTGGTTTCTCCTTTTGCCAAATGAAACGATACGGCATCGGAGTGGTGGCGGGGTGTATAAGAAAAATGCTTTTCTCTTCCCACGTGCCGCTCGCAGAAAATCTGTCTTAACGCGCGATTGGCGGCGAAAAGAAAGCCTTCTTCATCCGAAATTTCACTCTCAAACCCCAAGCACTTTACCTCGTTCAATAATTCTTGATAAGTCATGGGATATTCTGCTTTCTGCGTTATTTGCCAACAATTATTGGCAAATAACGCGTTTTAATTAAAGAGAGGTTGCGCCGTTGACGGCGTTTGCGGAGTCAACCGCGAGAAGAATGTGCTTGTAAGTGCCGAAGCCGACGCCGAAGCGGCATCTGCCGTTCCAGATATAGTTGCCGGTGTGGTTATCCACCCAGTTGGTGACGTTTAGGGGAATACGGTTGAAGAACATATTGCCCGAGAGGTTCTTGTTGGCTTCGCTCGACATGATCATAAGACGGTCGTCGCTCGTCTGCCAGTTGGGAAGAATCACGATATTCCAGTTGCCGAACTGCAAATTGATGTCGTTATAGCCGTTGCCGAGGGCGCCTTCGCTGCCGGCGACTTTCTTGGCGATGGCTTCTGCCAAGGGACGGTTGCCGGGCAGAATCATGGTGTCGGCGGTATAGCCGAGAACGTCGCCGTTTTCGTCCTTCATGTTGCGAAGCTTCACGGCAAGTTCGCCGAGTGCCTTTTCAAACACCGACGTCGAAAGAGTGCGCACACCGCCGGAGG
Organism: Clostridiales bacterium UBA1740; assembly: GCA_002315715.1. Taxonomy (GTDB): domain Bacteria; phylum Bacillota; class Clostridia; order Oscillospirales; family CAG-272; genus UBA1740. Next base: position 12,511 of record DCHY01000032.1, read on the forward strand.
TAGTGCCGAAGACGTCGCCGTAGAAATAGTTCGACTGCGTGCCGAGGTTGTCTCCGTATTTATGGGCGTTGTTGAAGAGAGAAAGACCGTCGGGCGCCGTGAGGTCCAGGGTAGCCTTGGCAAAAGTGCCGGAGGTTTTGGTGCCGTTCGTGAGGGCGTACTCGCAGATCTTGTGTCTTGTCTTGTAGTAAGCGCGCGTGAAGTTTTCGGCACGGCGTTTGGCATCGGCGCCGACGCCGTACTGCGCGTCTTCCATCATCTCGGCGGTGATGGTGAATTCTTTCATGAACTGAATGTGTTCGATGAATTTCTTGTAGGTTTCTTTGATGGTGTCGCTCTCGGCGCCGTTGCCTTCTTCGGCAGCCTGGAAGACGTCGAGTTCATTTTGACCGATGATGGTTTCGCCGAAGCGGTTGCTCTTTTCCACGTTGAAAAGCCAGTCGCAAATACCGCCTTTTTTGGTCTGCACGTCACTTTCGTGCTCAATGACCATTTTGATGGGAGTTTCGAGTTTACCGACAGCGGCGTTGGCGGTGCCGGAGAATTTGGAGTAAGTAATCATGTTTTCTTTCCTTTCGTATTACATCTTGAGAAGGAGTTTGTCGCCGGAAGCGGCGGCACCGACAAGGTCGTAGATTTCGGCAACGCCGCTCGTCGTGGTGGCGGTGACGCCGACCGCAACGCTCGACGCGTTGACGTTGAGAGTGACTTTATCACCGATTTTGAGGGAGGTCGGCGCGGCGCTGACGGCAGTTTCGACGATAGCGTCCCCGAGCAAGGGGTAGCAGAGAACGACGCTGTCGGTCGCGGCGTTGGCAGCGGCGGCAACGATGTATTTGGGGGCGTCGGTCGCGGCGCAGTGAACGGCGGCGCCGGAAGAGAGCTTCACGGCACAGCCTTCGGGATAGACGGTCGAGGCGGTTACGGGAATCGCCACGGTTTCCGGCACGTTGGCACGTGCGTTTAAGAGTTTGACAATTTTGAACATGGGGTTGTCCTTTCTTTTACTCGGTTACTTTTTTGTAGAGTTTGCGGATCTCGTGATCCGAGAGCCCGGAAAACAAATCACGGGCGGTCTCAAGTTCTTCGCGGCTGATTCCTTCGGCACTGCCCACCACGGCGCGAGGAACGGCGCTTTGGAGATGAGAACGGTTGTCTATTCGTTTTTCGCCGCGTCTTTCGGTGGCGAAGTATGCTTCCTTCACGGACAGTCCGAGTTCACGCAGTTCGGCGTAACGGGTGGGATTTTGCAAGTCGCAAAGCGTGTCTATCGAAACGTCGGGGAATTCCGCACGGATGGCAAGGACGTCTGCCGCCGCCATGGCGGCGTAATCGGGGGTGGGCGTTTTTTTGTTCTCCGATTTTTCGTTCTCGTCTTGGGATTCTTCCGCTTCCGTTTGCGCTTCACTTACCGGTTCTTTGATTTCTTCCATATCAGCCTCTTGTTATTTGGATTTTTTGACGCGCAAATCGTCGCGGCGGGTGACGGTGACTTTCGGCTCGTCTGTCTGTTTTTTGGGTGCCGTGATTTTGCCGCCTTTGTTGGTGGCGTACACGTTCTTTTGGTTCTTTTTCATGGGTTTCCTTTCTTTACTGATTGTAATACTCTTTGATAGAGTCACTCTTTGTGTAAATGCGGTTCCAGGTGTCGGCGTAGTCGCCGATTTCGGCGGCGGCTTCCTCGGAGAGGCCCTGCCCTATGGCGTAGGCTACGGCGTGCTCGCGGCTCATGCCGTCTCTTTGCACCGCCGCGATGATTTTCTTTTTAAGAGCGTCGGCGGTTTGCTCGGTGGCGGTTTTGGCGGCACGCTCGGCGTCTATGTCGGAAAGGCCGGTGCCTTTGGCGTAATCGTACGCCGTCTTTTCGTCGAGGGTGCCGGCTTTTTTGATAGCCGTGACCACGCTCTCAAAACCTGCCGCGTTTTGCTTGGCAACCGATGCCAAATATTCGCTGTACGATTTGGCGGAAGAGGCAAGGTCGCTTCGGTAGGTTTTGGCGGCTTGTGCGAGACCTTTCTCCTTATTCTTCTCGGCTTGTGCCGAAAGGTAAGAAGCGTAGCCTCCTTGCAAAAGACCGCCGCTCCCAAGCGCCTCTGCGGTTTTGCCGTAGGTGGGCGTTTTTCCGTCGGCTTCGGTCGAAACGTTTCGGACCGCCGCCTCGTAGGTGAGGGCGGGGTCGCTTAGTTCGTTTGCCAAATATTCGCGAAAACTTTTGGCTTTTGTGATTTTGGTACTCATCGGGACTTTTCTCCTTCTCCGAGGGCGCTTTCAAAATAGGCGACGTTCTCGGCGGCGTAGGGGTAATGGGCGCGCTCTTGGTTTTGCCAATAGCGCAAAAGCGTGACGGGGCTACCGGGGTCTCCGAGGGCACCGCTTTTGAGGTTTTCGAGATTCTTTTCCCAGAGTTCTTCGCGCTGTCCTTCCACGCCGCCGCTCAAATCGACGGAGAAGAGATAACTGTCGTCGTAGTAATACGTTTCGCGCTTTTTGTCATATTCCAAAAAGTCGTAGCGGTTAAAAGCGGCGTCGATGATTCTGCCGAAGGCGTCGCGGTAAGAGAGTTTGCGCGGCTCGTCGGCAAAGGCGAGATAGTGCTCGAAAATCAGTCGGTCCATATCGGCGTAGGCGGTATGCTTCATCTTGCGCTTGGATTCGAGACGCCCCGACGCCTGCGAAATTTGCAGTTGTCTTGCGTAGCCCGACTCGTTTTTGAGGTCGCCGATACCGACGTAGGCGTCGCTGACGCCGAGAATGCGTTTGGCGTGAAGATACAGACGCTCCGCCTCGGCAATGTCCTGCGAGATGTCGGGGGTGGTATCGACTTTGCCGTATTGCGATGCGTTTTCGCCCGGTTTCATGCGGATGACCTGTCCGAAAATCGCGTTGTTGATACTGACACTCGCCCCCTCCGGCACGACCGGCGTCACGCCGGCACGCAGCAGTTTTTCGAGAATGCGGGACTCGATTTTGTTGATGGCTTGCTGTTCGGGACGAAGATAGGCACAGTCGGACTGACCGAGGTGGGATTCTTCTCCCGAGGTGTTTTTGCGGATGACGATGGGAAAATGCTTCGGCACGTAGTAGGGCACGTCGGTTTCTTTGCTGAGAAAGCCTATGCCTTCTTTCTTTTCTTCGCCCGGCAGGCAAAAGCGTTCGACACTTTTTCCGCCTTCAAAGGCGAGGGTGTGGGAGAGCTTTTCGGTCTTTTGGTTTTGCAGAGTCCATTTCGGCTTTTTGCAGGTGCAAGAGTCAAAACCCCCGCCACAGACGCGGCAAACCTTGATTTTTCTCTGATAATAGGCGGGAATGTCAAGAAGCAGCAGGTCGCCGGAATAGATAAATTCGCCGACGTCGCCGTTCTCATCCTTATAAAAACAGACGATGACCGTGGCGACTTCGTCATCCTCGAGGGCGGCGTCACTGTCAATTTCCGCCGCGGCAAGGGCGACGTCGTTGCCGTTTACGCCGTAGCGGCGGCAAAGTTCGTCCTTGGTGGTGGAAAAGCGCAAAAAGCAGTAATCCATGTCGTCGATGTCACGGATGCCGG
>DCHY01000003.1:0-4477 GCA_002315715.1 Clostridiales bacterium UBA1740
GGTAGCGCAGCGTCCGAGGAGTCTTTGAAAACCTTCCGGTGGACGGTTTTCCCTCCGAGGTGACCGAGCCGCAGCGAGAGGCCAAAGAAGCACTTTCTTGTAAGGTGCTTCTTATTTTTTTACTAAAACTACGACTTTCGGCAGGCCGAAGCTGACGCTCCACTGCGTTTCGCTATTCCGTCACTTCGTTCCTTACAAATCCTTTCGGGTAGCGCAGCGTCCGAGGAGTCTTAGAAAACCTTCCGGTGGACGGTTTTCCCTCCGAGGTGACCGAGCCGCAGCGAGAGGCCAAAGCAGCATTCTCTTGTTGAGTGCTGCTTTTTTCTTTTTACAATAAAAAACCTATCCTTTTATTCAAGGATAGGCGTTTTTTATACGTATTTTAGAATATCGGCTACCGTTTCGCAAACGGCGGTGAAACCGGCGTTTTCGATTTCTTCCCTCGAGCCGTGACCGTAGAGGACACCGAGCGAATCAATGCCGCAGATGGCGGCGCCTTCGGCATCAAATTTGCGGTCGCCGACAAGGATGCAGGCGTCTTTCGGGATTTCCCGGAACTTGGATAGACCGTACGCCAAGACTTCGCACTTTTTGTCGGCGCGCTTGTCGTCTTGTGCGCCCGAGAGGCAATCAAAGTATTTCGCGATATCGAAATGCGCCATGATTTTCTCGGCGAACGGTTGCGGTTTTGAGGTGGCGAGGACGAGGATTTTCCCCTGCTCTTTCAGAGTTTTGAGAACCTCCGGGATACCGTCGTACACTTCGTTTTCCGCCCACCCCTTGGTGTCGAAATACTCGTGAAAATAGGAAAGGGCACGGTCTGCCTCGGCGTCCGAAAAACCGAACTCTTCGCGCCACGAATCGTAAAGAGGCGGCCCGATAAAGCGCGTCAGTTTTTCCACGGGACCGTAATCGACGCCCATTCTCGAGAGCGCATAGACGAAGGAACGAAGAAGCCCCCGTTTCGGCTCCGTCAAGGTGCCGTCGAGGTCAAAGGCAACGAGCTGATACTCTTTCACGGTGATTCCTTTCAAAGATTAGAGTCCGAGAAGACGCGAAACGCCAAAGTACAGAAGAAGCGAAATCACGTCGACGATCGTCGTGATAAAAGGCGACGCCATGACGGCAGGGTCAAGCCCGATGCGCTTGGCACCGAGGGGCAAAACGCCGCCGATAAACTTGGCAACGAGGATGGTGACGAACATGGCGATGGCGACCGAGAAGCCAACCGTCAAGGAAACCTCGGGATTGTTCATCAAAAGGCGGTCCACCAAAAGGACTTTCGAAAAGGCAACGGCGGCAAGCGTGCTGCCGCAAAGGAGTGCCACGCGAAATTCCTTCCAAATAACCGAAGGCACGTCTTCGAGGGCAATTTCGCCCGTCGAAAGACCGCGGATGACGGTGACGGAGGTTTGACCGCCGGAGTTTCCGCCGGTATCCATCAGCATCGGTACGAACAGAATCAAAACCACGGGGAGCGCGGCTTCGAAAAAGCTTAGAATCATACTGGAAAACGTGGCGGAGATCATAAGAATCAAAAGCCACGGAATACGGGCGCGCCATAGCGCACCGACGGAGGTTTTAAGATAGGTGGTTTCGCTCGGGCGGATAGCCGCCATCTTTGCGAAGTCTTCTTCCGTTTCCTCGTGGTAAACGGTCCAGGCGTCGTCGACGGTGATGATACCGACGAGGCGGTTTTCAAAGTCCACGACGGGCATGGCAAGGAAGCCGTATTTGTCAAATTTGAGCGCCACGTCCTCTTTGTCGTCGGTGGTGACGCAGGACACGACGTTATCTACCATGATGTCGGCAATCTTATCGGTCGGTGCCGAGAGCATCAGACGTTTGCCGGTTACGATACCGATGAGGGTTCTGTCCTGCTCCGTGACGTAGCAGGTATAAATCGTTTCTTTGTCGATGGCGACCGTGCGGATATGCGCCAAAGCCTCCTCGACCGTCATATCTTTTTTGAAACGGACGTACTCCGTCGTCATGACGGAACCGGCGGTATCCTCGGGATAACGCAACAGTTCGTTGATGGTATCGCGGTCCTTGGGGTCGGCAGCGCGCAAAATGCGCTTCACGACGCCGGCGGGCATTTCCTCGATCAAGTCAACGGCGTCGTCAAGATACAGCTCGCGAATCATTTCGGAGAGTTCTCGGTCGTTGAACGCCTCGACGATCAACTGCTGAAATTCCGGCTCGATTTCGACGAACACCTGCGCCGCGTCCTCTTTGGTCAAGAGACGGAAAAAGCGCGTGACGAACTCCGTCGGCAATTCTTCGAGGATTTCGGCAAGGTCAATCGGGGTAAATTTTTCGGTGAGTAATTTGAGTTCCGCGTAGCGGCGCTCGGAGAGCAGGGTTTCGACCGTTTGGGGCGAGAGGACTGCCTCTTCGTTTTCTTTCAGTTCTTTTTCATCCATGTTTTCCTCCCATACCGTATGAGAGGACGCCGAAAAAGAGGCTCAGCGGCGAGTCATACAGTATTCACAGTTGTAAGTTGATATGTGGGTAGCGCTACTACTTCGGGCGGTGGCGTCGTCCATGACTGTATGACCTCGTTTCTTGTTTATTTTCACCTTATTTTAGCCCACAAAAGGCGTTTTGTCAACCCTATTTTCGTCACTTTCAAGAAGAAATTGAAAGAGATCCCCGGCGCCCATAAAAACGAGCGTGCCGGGGGCGAATTTTCGTATTTTTTCGCGGTCTTTTGCCGTCACGACACGGGCTTTTTCCCCGATCGCTTTGGCTAAGGCTTCGGAGGTGACACCGCCAATGGGCGCTTCCCTCGCCGCGTAGATTTCGGTCAAATACACCCTATCCGCTTTGCCGAGTGCCGTGGCAAATCCCTCGAAAAACGCCGCCGTGCGGGAGTAGGTGTGCGGTGAAAAAACCACCGAAACGGCGCCGCCCGTCATGGCTTTGACGGTTTCCACGGTGGCGGCGATTTCGGTCGGGTGATGAGCGTAATCGTAATAGCAAACCCGACCGCCTACCGTACGGCGTTCGAGCCGTCTTTCGATGCCGTGATACTCCGAAGCGGCGGTTTTGAGCCATTCGGGGGAAAGCCCGAGGAGCCAACAGGAAGACAGGGCAAGTGCCGCGTTATTCACCTGAAAAGCCCCCGGCACCGAGAGTGACACCGGGACGGATTCTCCGCCGTGAGAGAGGCGAAAACGGTAAAATCCGCCGTCGGAGAGGACTTCCTCTATCCGAAAATCCGCCGCTTTTCCGCGTCCCACCGAAACGGTCGGTTTTCGGCATCGTTTCATGAGGGCGGACAGTTTTTCGTCATCCATATTATATAGTACGGCACGTTCCGTGCTGTTGGCAGCCGCGAGGAACGATTCGCACAGTGACGCCTCCGTCTTGAAATAATCGGCGTGGTCCCATTCCATATTCAAGATACAAAGATACGACGGGGCAAAATACAAAAAGGAGTCGCGGTACTCGCACCCCTCAAAAACGAGATATTCCCTCCCGTCGATGCGAAAATTCTCGCCGCTTGTGAGTTTGGCGCCGGACAGGGCGCTCGGGTGTTTGCCGCCTTTGGCGAGAAGCATAGTCAAAAGCGCGACGGTGCCGCTTTTGCCATGAGAGCCGCAAACGCCTACCGTCGTTTGGTAACGCGTCAGCAGAGCGCCGAGAAATTGAGCGCGCGAGACGATGGGAATGCCGAGGGATTTTGCCTTTTGATAGACGGGATTCTCCTCGGAAACGGCAAGCGTATACACGACGAGGTCGGTGTCGGGGGAAAGAAAGGCTTCGTCGTGCCCGAGATAGACGCGGGCGCCTCTTTTTCGCAGGGTGGAAAGTGCGGGGCGCTCTTCCCTATCCGAACCGCAAACGCGATAGCCGAACGAAAGGCAAAGCGCCGCGAGGGCGGACATCGACTCGCCGCCGATGCCGATAAAATAGAGGGCGGGGGCAGGCTTTTTTGACACTTTCAAAATTTCCTCCCGCGTTAAGGAAGAATGAAATATCGACATGGTGGATTTCCTTTCGTAACCCTTCGCGCTTTTTCGTTTTTTTGTTAAAAATGCGGTCACAGATTGTTTATAATCTGCTATCAAAATTCGCGAATATTTTTCATAATAACATTATATAATAATGGCATAAAATGTTTACACCACGGAGGAAACACCCTATGCAAATCACCGATATCAAAATCCGGAAATTCTTTGACGAAGGCCCCATGAAAGCCATTGTATCCGTCACCTTTGACGATTGCCTCGCCGTACACGACATCAAAGTCATTTGCGCACGTGAGCGTTATTTCATCGTGATGCCTTCCCGTAAAAATCCCGACGGTACCTATCGCGATATCGTACATCCCATCCATTCGGATTTCCGCAGCGAACTCGAACGCGCCGTCATCGAAGCCTATCAGGTCCAACTCGTCGCCAGCGAGCACGACGATACGATGATCGTTTAAGGAAGCCGCCCTCCGCGCGGTATATCATCCGCCGATGGC
>DCHY01000003.1:4487-16996 GCA_002315715.1 Clostridiales bacterium UBA1740
GGCGGAATGAATAGCGCCCTTGGCGCATGAATTGAGGCTTTGCCTCATGAATTGCGACAAGCCGCATGAATTGCCGCGCGCGGCATAAAAGAATGGCGTAGCCAATTCATCCGTTCCAAAGGAACGGTATCTAATCACGGCTTTGCCGTGTATATCATCCGCCGATGGCGGTATATCATCCAAGCCTTCGGCTCGGCATCTCATCCGCGCTCTGCGCGGTATATCATCCGTTCCGCAGAACGGCATAAAAAAGGACTGCTTGTGCAGTCCTTTTTTGAGGTCAAAATATGAAAACCGTTTTTTTACTTGGCTATTACGGGCAGGGGAACGTGGGGGACGATGCGATTCTCTCTGCATTTTTCAAGACCGTTTCCGCAAGCGATACCGCCTTTTCCACCCTGCCGTCAGGAAGGCACGAAAACCCCGTTTTGCGGTTCTTTCGCGTGGCGCGGCGAATCAGAAAAGCCGACGGGCTTTGGCTCGTCGGCGGCAATCTGTTACAAAACGAAACGTCGAACCGCTCGCTTTGCTTTTATCTGTCGGCGCTGTGCACGGCGCGGCTCTTCAAAAAGCCGCAGACGGTATTCGGCGGCGTCGGGGAAATCACGGGAAATTGTTGGCAAAGATTGACGGGGCTTTGCCTATCCCGGGCGGACGGGCTGTATCTGCGCTCGGAGGAAGACCGAAAAACGGCAAGGAATCTATGCCGAAAAGCGAACGTGGCTTGCCCGCCTGTCGGATACTTCCCAGACATGGCACTGTTTTTACCGCCCGTCCCGAAAGTCGCAAAAGAATACGGCGTGTTGATACTCAAAAAAAGAGGAAATCCCGTCCCCCACAAAAAGCTCATAGCGCTTTTGATCAAGACGAAAAAACCGCTTTGGCTCGTCGGGTTTTCATCCGAGGACGAAGACTATTTGCGCGCCCTCGGAGAAGAAACAGGGCTCCCCGTTTCCATGCCGAAGGACGAAGGGGCGGTTTTCGCATTGTTTTCCCGCGCCGCTTTTGCAATCAGTGAAAGATACCACGGCGGTATTTTCTCCTTGCTTTCCCATACCCCCTGCTTGCTCGAAGTGTCCTCCGCGAAAAATCACGGACTGTCGGCGGAAGTCGAACGCGCCGCCCTGATTACCGCCGCTTCCCGTCCGCTCTTCGGATTCCATATCGCCACCTTGTATCAAGAGAATTTTTCTTTGGCGCTTTTCGCGTTTTTCCAAAGAAAAATCGGAGGCATTTCTGCCTCCGATTTTGAAGATATCAGACGGGAGATGAAAACCCGACGGGCGATTACGCCTCGGTAGGAGTCTCTTCCTTCTTGGCTTTCTTGCCGGCTGCTTTCGCTACGGAATCGGCAAGAGCCTTGGTAGCCTTGGAAACGTTCTTGAGTTCTTCGTTGACTTCGTTCTGCATATCGCCGTTGGCTTTCTGCTTTTCGGAGACTGCCTTCTGATCGCGGAGAATCTGTTTCTGGTTGCCGATAACGTCTTTCTGTGCGTTGGTGATTTCCACCTGCAAGGAAGCGATTTCCTGCTGAATATCGTAGTTCTGCGCGCTGCCCTTGAGGATTTCGCGCTGATTGTTGTTGAAGTTTTCCTGCTCCTTGAGCATAGCCTTCATATCGCCTTCGATAGCGGTCTGAGAATCCAAAATGGCTTTCTGATCGGCGGCGGTAACTTTCTGTGCCTCAATGATCTCTGCCTGGATACCGGCGATGTTCTTCTGCTCTTCGGCGATGACAGCCTGTTTTTCAATAACGGCAATTTGGTCTTTGCCGATGACTTTCTGGTTAACCTGAATGCCTTCCTGCTCGCGGAGGGTGTAACGCTGAACGTCATTGGTCTGACGCTGAAGGTCAACGACCTGTTGCTGCTTCTCGGCAATTTCCATCTGCGCGGCGGAGAGTTCAACCATCTTCTCGTTCAAGGTCTTGATGTTCTCGAGCATGTCGGTCAGTTTGTTCATGATGAAGTTTTCGTCGTCGGAAACCTGCTCGGCAAGCTGATAAGCGTGACCGAACGCTTCCATGTTGGCAACGTTGGAATTCTTCGAAACGTCGTCAAGTTTTTCGGTGATAACGGCGATTTTGGCATCCACGTTCTCAGCCATGGACTGAAGCGCTTCGTTGACGGTGTCGGAAATGTCAAAGTTGACGTTGCCGCCGACGGCGGGAAGGTTGATAGCGTAGTCGCTGAGTCTGTTTTCAAGAGCGGCGCTGAATTTATCCATAGCGCATTCAACCGCTTTGCTGATTTCTCTCGAAATATCAATGGTGACGGGAGCAATGCGGAAAGAAGGTCTCTCGGGAGGATACGGATATGCGCAAGGCATAGGACCTTTATCTTTGAGTTCGGCAACGGCGGAAGCCAGTCTTCTTACTTCTTCTGCAAGTGCGTCGATTTTCTGGTTGTTTTCGTAAGCGTTCATGTCATTATCCCCTTCGGTTTCGTTTTCTTCGTTATTTTCTTCCGGTGCCGGTGCATCGTCTTTGCGCGAGAGGTAGTAATCAATATCGCCGATGGCTTTGCGGTCTTTTGCGCGGCCTTCGATGTCGGCTTTGAGGTTCTCAAAGTTTTGCACGACGTCTTTGCCGTTCTCGCAAATCTTATTCTTCTCGCTCTCTTTCTTTGCCGTGTCGGAGAGAGAATAATAATTTCTCGCAAGTTCGCCGATTTGCGCATCCAAAGTCGACTCCGCCTCGGCAACATCCGCCTGGATCTTCTGATACTCGAGGTCTGCCTTGACGGAAGCTTTGGCAAGGGCACGGTTTTTGGGTGCCGCCTTCTGTTTCTCGTTGACTTCCTCCAGCTTATCGGCTTTCTTCAAAAGAGTGTCCATAAGACCGGCGTAGGCTTTCAAGTTCTTCTTGATGGCAGCCGTGCCGACGCTTATCGTCTTTTTCAGTTCTTTTTTCGACGGTTCGAAAGACGCTTGCGGCGCCGCCATGTCAAAAGTGGATTGTTCGGACATAATAACCTCCTATAGAAAGGGTTATAGTTTTACACACAATCATTATAGCAGACATCGTTTGTGCCGTCAAGCATTTTTGAAAATTTTTCCTTTTTAAATAGAACTTTTTTGTGCAAATGCAAACTTTCATTAGCATTTTGAAAAATACGGCGGCAACGCTCCGGCTTTTTTCGTGTTTTTTACCGAAAAAATCTACTCTCTTTCTTCTTCGGCTTGTGAAAAACGGATAGTTTTTGCCGCGCGGCGAGTGGAAAAATCGGACGAAACGAGCGTTTTTTTCATAGAAAAAAGGGGCGCTTTCGCGTCCCTTTTTCGGAATAATTTCATGCAAAAACCATTAGTGGCAGATGCATTTTTCGGTATCTTTATCGAAGATATGGATACGGGAAGCCTCGATGGCAACCTTGATTTTGTCGCCGGCACGAGCCTTGGAACGGGAGGAAACGCGGGCAATGATGTTCTTGCCGTTGGTCGCGTCTTCCATACCCTCGAACTGAAGGTAAAGGTAAATCTCGGCGCCCATAAGTTCGGTGACGTCGACGTCCACGTCAAGAGTGGTGTCGGCAAGGCTCTGAAGGTACATGGGTTCGTCGTGAACGTTCTCGGGACGGATACCGAAGACGACTTCTTTTCCGACGTAGTCGGCAAGAGCGGGCTCCTGTGCCTTTTCGGCGGGAAGTTTGATTTCGGCAGTACCGATGGTGGCATAGAGGTCTTCGCCCTTCTTCAGGAGTTTGCCGGTGATGAAGTTCATCTGAGGCGTGCCGATGAAGCCTGCAACGAAGAGGTTGCAAGGATAGTCGTAAAGGTTCTGGGGCGTATCAACCTGCTGGATGACACCGTCTTTCATAACGACGATACGGGAAGCCATGGTCATAGCCTCGACCTGGTCGTGCGTTACGTAAATGAAGGTGGTCTGCACTTCTTTGTGAAGTTTCGTAAGTTCGGTTCTCATGCTCGCACGGAGTTTTGCGTCCAAGTTGGAAAGCGGTTCGTCAAGCAAGAATACCTTGGGGTTACGGACGATGGCACGGCCGAGGGCAACACGCTGTTTCTGACCGCCGGAGAGCGCCTTCGGGCGTCTTTCGAGAAGGTGGCCGATGTCAAGGATCTTAGCGGCTTCTTCCACGCGGCGTTTGATTTCTTCCTTCGGAATTTTGCGAAGTTTCAAACCGAATGCCATGTTCTCGAACACGGTCATGTGAGGATACAAAGCGTAGTTCTGGAACACCATCGCGATATCGCGGTCTTTGGGTGCTACGTCGTTGACGTAACGGTCGCCGATGTAAAGTTCGCCTTCGGAAATTTCCTCAAGGCCGGCAATCATACGAAGCGTGGTGGATTTACCGCATCCGGAAGGACCGACGAAAATCAAAAATTCTTTGTCCTTGATTTCCAAGCAGAAGTCGGAAACGGCAGTAACGCCGCCGGGATACTTTTTGTAGATGTGTCTGAGAGAAAGACCTGCCATAATAAGCTCCTTTTTGTCGCCGAGGCGCAAAATCGCGCCGTAGGCAAAATTTTATCGACATTATTATAGCAAAAAAAGCCCCTTTTGGCAAGAGGCCTTTTTCACTAATTTTTTGCTCGTTTTTGTACAGTTTGCACAAAATATCATGCCGATTTTCGTAAATCGAAGACAAAAACGGAATCGGCGTTCTAATAAATTAGTTAGCCGCTTTGACGATAACGGTGAACTTTTCGGTCTTGAGAGAAGCGCCGCCGATGAGGCCGCCGTCGACGTTTTCCTTTGCCAAAAGTTCTTTGGCGTTGCCGTCGTTCATGGAGCCGCCGTACTGAATCGTGATGTCCTGTGCCGCTTTGTCACCGTAAAGAGCGGCAACGGTTTTGCGGATCACGCCGCAGGTTTCGTCTGCCTGCTCGGGGGTGGCGGTAAGACCGGTGCCGATTGCCCAAACGGGTTCGTATGCGATGATAACGTTTTTAAGTTCCTCAGCCGACACGCCTGCCAAATCGAGTTTGGTCTGCATGGCGACGACTTCGTCGGTGATGCCGGACAAGCGCTGTTCTTTGACTTCGCCGAGGCAAAGGATGACCTTCAGACCGGCTGCCAAAGCCGCCTTGGTACGAAGGTTGACGGTCTCGTCGGTTTCGCCGAAATACTGACGGCGTTCGGAGTGACCGATAACGACGTATTCGGTGCCGATTTCTTTGAGCATATCCGCGCTGATTTCGCCGGTGTACGCACCGCTCGGTGCAAAATGGACGTTCTCGGCGCCGACGTGAATGTTGCTGCCCTTTGCCGCTTCGACGGCGGTGGCAATATCCACGTAAGGTACGCAAAGGACGATGTCGCATTTATCCATGCCCTTCACCATGGGGACGAGTTCGGTAATAAAAGCCTTGGTAGCGGAAGGGGTCATATTCATTTTCCAGTTACCGGCAATGACGGTTTTTCTCATGTTCATTCTCCTATTTCATATAATGAGGACTGTCGAAAAACGGCAGTCCTCGGTTTTTTATTCTTTATCCATCAAGCAGGATACGCCGGGCAGGTCCTTGCCCTCAAGGAATTCGAGCGAAGCGCCGCCACCCGTGGAAATGTGGGTGATGCGATCGGCAAAGCCGAGCTGTTCGCAGGCAGCCGCGGAGTCACCGCCGCCGACGATGGTAACGGCAGAACTCTCGGCAAGTGCCTTGGCAACGGCGATGGTGCCTTCGGCAAGAGTCGGGTTTTCAAATACGCCCATAGGACCGTTCCAAACGACGGTCTTGGCGCTCATGACGGCATCGGCAAAGAGTTTCGCCGTCTTGTCACCGATGTCGAGACCTTCCATATCGGCAGGAATCTTGTCGATGTCGACGACGGAAACGTTGATGGGTGCATCAATGGGGTTGGGGAATTCGGCGGCGATTTTGGTGTCGATGGGAAGAAGGAGTTTAACGCCCTTCTCTTCCGCCTTCTTCATCATATCGCGGCAGTAGTCGAGTTTGGATTCGTCAAGCAGGGATTTGCCGACGCAAAGACCTTTTGCGGCAGCGAAGGTATACGCCATACCGCCGCCGATGATAAGGGTATCGACCTTGGTCAAAAGGTTGTCGATAACGTTGAGTTTATCGGCGACTTTCGCACCGCCGAGGATAGCCACGAAGGGACGCTCGGGATTGGAAAGAGCCTTGCCCATGACGGAAATTTCTTTTTGGATGAGGTAACCGCAAACGGCGGGAATGTAATCGGCGATGCCGGCGGTGGAAGAATGGGCTCTGTGAGCGGCGCCGAACGCGTCGTTGACGAAGAGGTCTGCCATAGCGGCAAATTCTTTGGAGAGAGATGGATCGTTCTTTTCTTCTCTGGCGTCAAAACGGGTGTTTTCGAGAAGGACGGCTTCGCCGGGTTTGAGAGCGGCGATTTTCGCCTTGGCATCCTCGCCGACGATATCTTCGGCAAAAGCGACTTTCTCGGCGCCGAGAAGTTCGTTGATTCTCTTGGCAACGGGTTTCAAGGTGAGTTTCTTCTTGTCGGCGGTCAAAGCCTTGGCAAGAAATTCCGCCTTAGCGGCAGCCTGCTCGTTTTCGGGAAGAGCCGCAACGGCAGCCTTTTCCTTTTTGTTGAGACCGAAGCCTTCCGTATAAATATTGTGGGGTTTGCCCATGTGGGAAGTCAAAATCACCTTGGCTCCCTTGTCGAGAAGGTACTGAATGGTGGGAAGAGCGCCGACGATACGTTTATCGGAAGTGATAACGCCGTCTTTCATGGGAACGTTAAAATCGCAACGGACAAATACGGTTTTGCCGGCAACTTCAACGTCTTCGATTGTTTTCTTGTTGTAGCTTGCCATAAGAATACTCCTTATTTCAAAATTTACCGAATGTATTTTATCACACGCACCATCAAGTGTCAATAGCGTACAAAAATATTGTGAAGATTTTGTCTATCTTAACGGAGAAAGAAAAAAGGAAGGCGTTTTTTTGAAAAAAGGTCATTGACTTGACTTTTTTTATTTGATAACATTAGGGTGAATAAAAATAAAAGGAGAACACTGCTTTGAAAAAATCCGGAAGAATTTTGAGTTTCGTCTTTGCTTTGCTTCTGTTCTTGCAGACTTTGCTTTTGACGGGCTGTCAAATCCCGTTTGAGGACACGCTTTCTCAATGGTTCCCATTCCTCGGCGAGGAACCCAATGACGATCCGAACAAGGATCCCGACCCCGTGGTCAATCCCGACGATCCCGAGAATCCTGACGATCCCGAGGACCCCGAGGATCCCGAAGACCCCGAGGATCCCGAAGATCCGACGCCCCCCGCTCCCGTCAATTACGACTTTGAGCGCACGACGCACGAAGACGATTATTACATCACGAGCGTGACGAATCTTCCCGCCGGCGTTTCGCTTGACGATGAAGAAATCTACGACGACATTCTTGACAAATGGCAGGAATACCTCGTCGGTTCTCTTGAAGGATACGAAACGCAATACCCGTCCCTCGTAGAGAAAATCAACAGCCGTTCCGGCTATTGCGAAACCGCTTGGAACCTCTTCAAATCCACCTACCGTGAAGGTGTCGTTGACAGCGCCTTTATCGCTGTCGGTCACAAAAACAATACCGTGTGGGACGACGACGAACAAGCCATCCTCAGCGATATTTACGAGTACATCAACGATATGGCGCTCGGTTACAAAACGCCCGGCACCAAGTTCCATAACGACCCGGAACTGCTCGCGGATATTAAACGTGCGTTGGATTACTGCAACCAGTTCTACTACGGCGACAACGTCAAAACGATGACCGACGCCACCGACGGCAACTGGTGGTATTGGGATATCGGTCTTCCCCTCAAGCTTTGCGACACTTTGGTCATCCTCAAAGACGACTTGGCACAGGAAGATATCGCCAAATATCTCAAACCTTTCGATTACCGCAACGCTTTGCCCACCATGACCGCTGCCAACAAGATGTGGATCGGTTACTGCGTATTGGCTTCCGCCGCTCTTCAGAAAGACGGCAAACGTATCGTTAACGCCAAAGCGTCGATGATGGACGTATTTGACTACGTCACCTCGGGCGACGGCTTCTACGAAGACGGCTCTTTCATCCAGCATAAAGCACAGCCCTCCTCCGGTGCCTACGGCATCAGCCTTGTGGAAACCCTTTCGGAAGTTATGATCGTACTTTCCGACAGCCGATTTGCCTTCCGCGGCGACACCGTCAACAACCAGTACGACTGGGTATTGAACGGTCTGCGTCCCCTCGTTTTCAACGGTTTGAATATGGCGGCTTCCACCTCCTGCCGTGAAGTTGACCGTACCACCTACACCGAATACGCGAAAATGCGCTCTCTTTGCGCCGCGCTGACCAGGATGGCGGTTTACGCGCCCGACGACGTTCTTCCCGAAATCAAGGCGTTCTTGCGCACCTGCATGAAAGCGTCGGAAAACGACTTTACCACCAGCGTATCGCTCTATCTTACGACCTTCCTTATCGGTTTGTACGCCGACGACTCGATTCCTCTTCAGACGGGTTATACCAACTTCAAAGTTTACGGCTGTATGGACCGTGTCGTCATGCACAACGCCAACTACGGCGTCTGCGTCGCCATGAGTTCTTCCCGTATCGCCAAGTACGAAGCCATGAACGATGAAAACCTCAAGGGCTGGTATCAAGGCGACGGTATGATCTATCTCTACACCGACGACTTCGATTACAACTATAATTATTGGAGCAAAATCAATCACTACCGTCTGCCCGGCACGACGACCTCTTCGATGACGCGTAAGGAAGATAACCTTTCCAACTCCAACTTGATTTACGGCAAATCTTCTTTCTCGGGCGGTCTTGAATGCGGAAGTTTCGGTATTGCCGCTTTCAAACTTGACTATAAAGACAACTCGTCATTCACCCTCCCGACGATTTCCGCCAACAAGTCTTACTTCATCTTTGACAAGGAAATCGTTTGCCTCGGCACCGGTCTTTCTCTGACCTCGTCCGGCACTTTGCAGACGACGGTTGAAAACCGTCCCGTCCGTGCAAACGACGTCTTCTCCATCAACGGAAACGACATCGCCTTGAAGATGGTGAACAGTAATACCACCGCCAACTTTGCGCACTTCTCCAACATGGGCGGTTACGTCTTCCTCGGCGGCACGAAACTTTACTACCGCTTGACTTCTCAGAGTTTCCTTGAGATGTGGCTCGATCACACCGCCACCTCCAAAAATTCGTACTCGTACGTATATCTGCCCGAAGCAACGCCCGCCGAGACCGCGGCATACGCGCAATCGCCGAACGTCACGATTTTGGATTCTTCCTCCTCCGTACACTGCGTACAGGATAAATCCACGGGTATGAAGGGTTACGTCTTCTTTGCGGCGGCAACGGCAAAGGACGGCACCACCGCCGACAAGCCCTGTATGGCTGCCCTTTACAGAGAAAACGGCAAATACGTCATTGCGCTTTCGGATCCTTCCCATACGCTTACCAAATTTACCGTTACGATGTCCCTTAACTCCTCCGTTCAGGTCGACTTTGCCGACAACGGCGTTACCGCGACGACGAACAACGGTACTCTTACGATGAAGGTCAGCCCGAAACAAAATTGCGGCGAAACCTACAAAGTTTACCTCAAATAATTTTCCGGCACCGCGGATTTTTCCGCGGTGCTTTTTTCTTCGGCTTTTTGCTTTTCTCTTGCACTTTTCCCTTCTTTATGATAGAATAAGGAAGAAAAATACCTCGTTTGGGAGTGAAAATATGAGTTATATCGACGCCGGCAAATTTGCCTCGGAAATGAACACCGTCTTCAAAAAATACGGATTTTCGGGTATGCTCAGCCGCGAGAGAATCGACGCGTTTTACACCTTGACCGAGCATATGCTGTCGGTCAACGAAACCTTGAATCTGACGGCAATCAAAGACCCCCTCGCCGTCATTCGTCTTCACTATCTTGACTGTGCCTTTCCGTCCTCGCAGATTCCGAAGGGCGCGAAAGTCCTCGACGTCGGCACCGGTGCCGGGTTTCCGGCTTTGCCGCTTGCCATCTTGCGTCCCGATATCGAGATTTTGGCGGTGGATTCCACCGAAAAGCGCATAAAATACGTCGAAGAAACGGCAAAACTTTGTCAACTTTCCAACCTCAAAACCGCCGTTATGCGTGCCGAGGACGGGGCAAACGATCCCGCCCTGCGCGAATCCTTTGACGTCGTGATTTCCCGTGCGGTTGCCGAAATGCGCATTTTGTCGGAACTTTGTCTTCCCTTCGTCAAGGTGGGCGGTCGGTTTATCGCCATGAAGGGAAAAAACGCACAGTACGAGTTAAACGACGCCAAACGCGCCGTCGCCACCCTCGGCGGAAAACTCAAAAGCGTGGATGCCGTCAGTTACGAAAACGGCACGGAAAAGGTCGACCATCCCCTGCTCGTCATTGAAAAAATCTCGAAAACCTCCTCGCAATATCCGCGGGCGTACGCACAGATTTCGAAGAAACCGCTCTGAGCGAAAAATGCGAAAAACCCGTAAAAATAATCAAAAAGCCGAAGAAATGCGAAAAATCTTCGGCTTTTTCGTTTGCCGTCAAACTCCGACAGAAAACGCGCTTTTTTCTTGCTATACTGCTCTTATCAAAGAAGGAGAAACACCATGGATATGTTTGAAGAGGCTAAGGCGCTGTCGACGACGATGAAAATGTGCGAATTGACGCAAGAGGCGCTTGCCGAAAAACTCGGCGTCAGTCAGTCGTATATCGCCAACAAACTGCGGCTGCTGAAGCTGGAGGAAAACGAGCGGCGCGCCATCGTCACGGGGGGATTGTCGGAGAGGCACGCCCGGGCGATTTTGCGATTGCCGTCGGCACGTTTGCAAAGCGAGGCAATCGCCCGTGCCGCGGCGGAGGACTTTACCGTCGCCATGACGGAAGAGTACGTGGATTTGTTGCTGTCGGTGGCGGGAGAGAATGAAAAAGACAAGACGCGCGAATTGTGTTTTCGGCGTTTGCGCACCCTCTTTGCCGATTGCGTCAAGTCGCTCTCGCTTTGCGGCTTTACGGTGCGAAAGAGCGAAGCGGAGGACGAGAGCGCCTGGATTTTCTCGCTCTGCGTCGGCAAATAAAGCCTGATTTTCGGGCATAATTTTCCTTCCTTTGGATAGAATACGGAAAGAATCCAAAGAAAAAGGAGATTTTTGTAAATGAAACGCACCGTTTTCGCCGTATTTTCCCTATTTCTCGTCTTTTCTCTTGCCGTCATCCCCGTCACCGCCGCCGGCATCGGTCCTGCCGCCGAAGTTATCGCCCCCGCGTGTTCTCTCATCAAAACGGGACTTCTCGGACAAAAGATGACCTTTTGCGATACCGATATCAAACAGGCGCTCGGGGTGTCGGATTTTCAGTCCGTCACCGTCAAATCCCTCCCCGATTCCAACCTCGGCACGTTGCTATACGGCAGTCGCCGCGTAGGCGTCGGACAGACGATCAAGCGTAAAAACGTAAGCGCCCTCGTCTTTATCCCTTCGTCAAACGAAACGACGGAGGCAGCCTTTTCCTTTACCGTCAAAAACGGTGCCGAAACGGGTGAACTGACGGCGAGGCTGCGTTTTCTTCCCGGCATCAATTACGCCCCGAAAACCGACGGCGGCAGCGTAGCGACGCTCTCGACGCAAAGCGGCATTTCGCTCTTTGCCAAGATGTCCGCCTCCGACCCGGAGGGGGACGCGTTGACTTTCTCGATTCTCTCGTACCCGGCAAACGGAACGTTGACGGTTTTGGACGCCGAAACCGGCGCCTACCGCTACACGCCGAACGACGGGTATCAAGGCGTCGACAGTTTTCGATACGTCGTGCGCGACGAGTACGGCAACTACTCTGCCGTCGCCACCGCCAACGTTACGGTGGGCGAACGTCTCTCGACGGTATCCTTTGCGGACATGGAGGACTCGCCGGCGTACAACGCCGCGGTGACGATGGACGCCCTCGGCGTCATGAACGGCACCCTCATTGGGGATAACCGTTATTTTAAGCCCGACGACACCGTCTCGCGTGCCGAATTTACCGCGATGGCGCTGAAAACCTATGGTATCAAGGCGGACTCCACCCTCACGAAAACCTTTTTCGATGACAACGAGAAAATCCCGACGGGGCTTGTTTCCTACGTGGCGACGGCGCAGAAAATCGGGGTTGTCAACGGTTCGTTTGACGGAGAAAACCTGCTCTTCCGCCCCAATGACGCCGTGACCCCCTGCGAGGCTGCCATGATTTTGTCGGCACTTTTGGAGGAGGAACCCAAAGAGAACACCGCCCTTTCAACTTCCGCTCCCGCTTGGGCAGCGTCCGCCGTTTCTTTGATGGTGGAAAAGGGCATTTTGGATGCCGGTTACGAAGGAAAATGGCAGGCATCCATGACGAGAGCCGAGGTCGCAGAGATGCTATACCGATTGGCAAAACTGAGTTAAGGACCAAGAAAACGAAAAAAGAGACTTTGAAGACGACGTTTTTTTCGACTTTTTTGAAAAAAGCATTGACAAGCCCCCGAAAATATGATATACTACGCCTGCTCGAAACGTTATACGGGGGAATTCCCGAGCGGCCAAAGG
>DCHY01000001.1:0-9210 GCA_002315715.1 Clostridiales bacterium UBA1740
GGCTCACGGACGAAGAAAAGGCAGCTCTGCCGGCGTCCGTTGTCGAACCCGAAGTCTCGGAAGAAGTCGAAGTCTCGGAAGAGGTAAAAACGGCGCAAGAGCCCGAAAAGACCGTCATTCTCCGTTCCTTTACGGCGAGATTGATTCAGTCGGGAGAGCCGCTTGAAAACTACTACGAAATTCTCAAAAACGCGCTCTTGTCCTATCAGGGTATGCGCTCGTCCGTTGCTTGGGCAGGCGAAACCTTCCTCAAGGGCAGAGTAAGAGAAGCCTATATGGCGGTCAAGGGCAAGCACCTCGTCTTGTTCTTGAACCTCGACCCGTCCGCCTACGCGGAATCCTCCTATCACCAAAAAGACGCAACGCGCCGCGGCAAGAAATTCGAGAAAACGCCGCTCGAAATTCGCGTTTCGTCCCCCCGTGCCCTCAAGTACGCGCTCTTCTTCATCGCCGAGATGATGAAAGACGCTCCGCTTGACAAGGACTTCACGGCGGTTTCCTACTTCCTCCCGTACGAAGACGACAAATCCCTTTATAAGCGCGAGCTTATCAAGGTCAAAGGTCCGATTCCCGCCGAATGGCTGACCGACGACGCCCCCGAGATAGAGATGGTTGAAGACGTGACGGATGAACCCGAAAAAACCGTGATTTTGCGCTCCTTCCAATCCCGTCTGATTCAGGGCGGCGACGTGATGCAGGCGTACTATTTCCTCATCAAAAATTCCCTTCTCTCCCATAAGGGCGTCAGAAGCTCCCTTGCTTGGGGCGGCGAAACCTTCCTCAAGGGCAGAGAAAGAGAAGCCTATATGGCGGTCAAGGGCAAGCACCTCGTCTTGTTCTTGAACCTCGACCCGTCCGCCTACGCGGAATCCTCTTACCATCAGAAAGACGCAACGCGCCGCGGCAAGAAATTCGAGAAAACGCCGCTCGAGATTCGCGTTTCGTCCCCGCGCGCCATGAAGTACGCCCTCTTCTTCTTGGAAGAGTTGCTGCGTGACGTTCCGACGGACGAAAAGTATAAAGCGTCGCACCTGCCGATGCGCTACGAAGACGACAAAGCTCTTTATAAGCGCGAGCTTATCAAGGTCAAAGGTCCGATTCCCGCCGAGTGGCTGACAGAAGAAGCGCAAGAACTTAAGACGACGGTTTCCCATTCCTTTGCGGCAAGACTGTCGCAGGCGACGGAAGAGCTTTCTCTTTACTACAACACCGTTGCCAACCTGCTCCTCTCCTACGAGGGCGTGCGCCGCACCGAAGCGTGGGGTGGCGTGACCTTCTTAAAGGGCAGAGACCGCGTGGCGTATATGGCAATCAAGGGCAAGCACCTCGTGCTCTTCTTAAATCTCGATCCTTACGCATACCCGTCCGCCTCCTTCCATCAGAAAGACGCGACACGCCGCGGCAAGAAATTCGAGAAAACCCCCTTCGAACTGCGCGTTTCGTCCCCGCGCGCCTTTAAGTATGCCGTCATGATGACGGAAAATACCATGCGCGGCAGAAGCGTGAAAAACGAAAATTACGTTCCCACCGAATTCCGTCTTCCTTACGCGACGGACGGCGAACTGTTGGCTGCCGGACTCATCAAGATAAACGGCGCGCCCATCTCGTTCCCGCCCTCCGAGTATGACGACGAAATCTTCACCGACGCCGCTCCCAAAACGGCGGAAGAGCGTCTTTACCGCTCCTTTGCCTCCAAACTCATCCAGGGCGACGAATCTCTCGGACAAAACTATGAAGTGCTCAAAAACCTGCTTCTGACCTACAAGGGCGTGAAAGACCGCCAAAGCTTCGCTCACGAAACCTACAACAAGGGAAGACTGAAACTCGCGAAACTCACGGTAAGAGGCAAGAATCTTTGCGTGGCGATGGCGCTCGATCCTTCGGCGTTCCCGACGGAGAGATACCACCACAAAGACCTGCGCAAAGACGGCAAAACCGTCGAACTTCCGCTTCTTCTCAAGGTGCGCTCTCACCGCTCGCTCAAGTATGCGGCAGAACTCATCGAAACCTTGATGCAGGCAAACGGACTCGCAAAGACGGATAGACTCCCCGCATCCTACGTTTATCCCTACGAAACCGACGAAGCCTTGATTGCGCGCGGCCTTATCAAAGTCCGCACCGTGGAGGGCGATAGCGAAAAGGCGGCACCCGTCGAACGTTCGACCGTGCATAAATCCCTTCGCGCCTCTCTCATCTTGGCATCCGACGAACTTCGCGCGGCGTATACCGCACTCAAAAACGCCCTCCTGTCCGGCAAAGACGTCCGCGTCAAGACCGGCAGATACTACGAAACCTTCACACTCGGCCGCGAAATCCTCGCGAGAATCGCCGTGAAGGGTGGGGCTTTGTGCCTGTTTATGGCGCTTGATTCTTCCTTCGCACTGACAAGACTTTGCCCCGTCAGCCGCGTGGAGAACGTACCCTTCTTATCCGACACCCCGACACTCGTCCGCGTCACCAAAGACAACAAAGACGGCGCTATCAAGGCCGTTTGTCGCATGCTCTTCGCGGCGTACGGCGTGACGGTCAAGGAAAATTACCTCCCCGAAATCTTCGATTTCCCGAAGAAAACGGAAGAAGAACTTCTCGCCGAAGGCGAAATCCTCACGGCGGAAGAACGAAAAAAACCCGAATCCAAAATCTCCCTGTCCAAAGAAGAACCTCAAAAGGCGCCTTTTTCTCGCCGTCCCTTGACGCTTGAAGACATCTTGAGCGCCGCCGATGCGGACGACGACTCTGCCGACGACGATGAGGACGAGGACGAGGAAGACGAGGACGAAGAGTAATTATCTACGCAAAACGGGGTGCCACGGCACCCAAAGGAGAAAATCATGCGAGAAGAGAAACGCAAACCGTCCAAAAAAAAGATCTTCTCGCGGATTTTCTCGGCGCTCCTCGCCGCCCTGCTGCTCTACGTCGTAGGCGGTATGGTGATTTGCCGCATGCGCTCCGAGGTCTTCTTTTTCGGCGATAAAACCGCCGTTTACGTGATGTCCGGGAGCATGGAGCCGACCATCAAGGCGGGCAGTTTCGTCATCGTGGAGCGCGTCACCCCCGACGAGGTCGCGGTAGGCGACGTCATTCTGTTCGTCTCAAGCGATCCCGCGATAAAAGGACAGTTCAACACCCACGAGGTCGTGAATATTTCCGCCGACCGCGAAATCTTTTACACCAAAGGCATCAACAACGCCGTGAAAGATGCGTATCCGCCAAAAGCCGCCGATATCCGCGCGCGGTACGTGGGAAACGCCGATTTTCTCAATCGCTTCTTCGGTTGGTTTTTAACGAAAACGGGCTTGATTTTGACACTCGTTTTCATCGTCTTGCTCTGTAGCGCGACCTACCTTCCCGGCGCTCTCGCCGCGCTGAAAGAGAATCCCGAAAAAGCCAAAGCCGAAAAGGAAGCCGTCATCCAAAAACGAATCCGGGAAGAAGTTGCCCGTCTCCAAAAGGAGCGAGAAGAACTTCCCCCGCCAACGAAAAAATGAAAGGAGGAAAAACCGTGGAGAATACCATCCCGAATTTGGAAGTCAAAGAAAAGCCGAAATTTAAATGGACCGCCGCTCTCTTTATCGGTATTGCTCTTGTCTGTTTGTTCCTTCTCATTTTCATCATCTCCGTCGTCAACCGCTATACCGACACCGTGGAAGACAAAATTTCCGACAAGGCAAGACTGTATTCCATGGGCTCCAACGAAGTCGTCACAACGTATCTTTGCGAGTACGAGGGATGTGCGGAATTCGCCGCCGGTGCCTTGAAAGACAAAGATACTGCCGCCGCTTTTTCCACAACTCTTGTGACGCTTCTTCTCAACAACAACGAGATGAAATCGCCTAAAGACATTCGCTACGTAAAGGACGGCGTCCTCTACGACAATACCGGCGCCGAAAACACCGACGAAAACCTTCGCAATTTAACGGCTGCCGCCGCTCAAAAAGTTACCGGAACGTACGGCTCTGTCATCGATGCCGCCTATAACATGCAACTTTTGGCGTTCTACGCGCCTATCCCCGCCAATGAATTTGCCGACGCCGTCATCCTTTTCTACGTCGAAGAAATCCTAGACGGTATTCAAATCCGCGATAAAGTCACCTCGGTTGAAACCGCTGAATTCGTCATCCTTTGTTCCAAGAGCGGAAACGGCCGCGTCATCTTGAATCTATACCCCGGTATGGATTACGAAGGCGCCGTCAGCGTTGCCGAAAATGATGGTATCAAAGACGTTCTCTCTTTGGCGGTCAATAAAGAGAGCACCAAAAATGCCTTGCTCGATTTGATCGAAGGCACCAAGAGCGGCGCCGTCACCTTCAATATCGACAGCGAAAAATATGCCATCTCTGTTTCGCACAACCAAACGTGCGAAGATTACGTCGTTCTTTCACTGTACCGCGCCGGTCAACTTGACAGCGCCGAAACCACGGCGTTCGCTTCTATCGGTGCGATGCTGTTTGTGCTGTGTTTGACGATTCCTTTCGTTTTCTTCTCCATCCTAAGCGTAAAGCGTCAGCACGATAAACAAATCATCCGCGAGAAAAACTACGACACGAAAATGGGATGCCCGACCCTTCCCGGTATGGAAGAACTTATTCCGAAACGCATAGGCTCCTATCCCGGTTCTCACTTCGCCGTCGTCGGCGGCAGGCTCAAACATTATCAGTATTTGAAATCCAACTATCCGGAACTCGCCGAAAGCATGCTAAAGCAGGTTCGCCGTCTTCTCGATATGAATCTCTCCATCGGAGAAGCGGTAGGTCTTGGCAACGAAAGCGAATTCGTTTTGCTTCTTCACTATCGTGATACTGCTTCTTTGACAACGAGACTTTACAAATTGTCGGATTACGTCACCGAAAACATCGGTAATAACCAATATAACGTGCATTTGGACTTCGGCGTTTTTGAAATCGAAAAAGATTGTAAAGAGCCGCCACGCCAGATGATTGAAAACGCCTTCACGGTTATCGATTCCGACACTGCCAACTCTGCCATTACCACCGTCTCGGTATACAACGTCATTTTCCGTGAGAACTACATCAAGAACGCCGAAGTCGAAGTCAAGATGGACTACGCTTTGCAGCACGACGAGTTCAAGGTGTTCTTCCAACCGAAGATCAACTCCGAAACCGGCGCCATCGACGGATGCGAAGCGCTCGTACGTTGGCTGGATGCCGAAACCGGTCAGTACCGCGCGCCCGGCACCTTCTTGCCGCTCTTTGAGCAGAACGGCTTTATCATTAAACTTGACCGTTACATCTTCTACAAAGTCTGCGAGTTCATCGGCTCCCGTGTCGAAGCGCACTTGCCGATTTTCCCGACCTCGGTCAACGTTTCCCGTATTTCCGCCATCAACTCCGAATTCCTCAACTATTACGCGTCGGTCAAAAAACAGTTTAACGTTCCCGACGATTTCCTCACCTTGGAATTGACCGAGAGTATCGCCACGTCTTCGTACGAAGCCCTCAACCGTATGTCCGTCGCCTTCCACAAAAACCACTTCCTTTTGTCGATTGACGACTACGGCTCCGGCTACTCTTCGATGAACCTTTTGAAAAACGTCTTGGTCGATGAAATCAAGATGGACCGTATCTTCCTTGACCGCGGTGTTTCCGAAAAGCGCGATAACGTCATCATGGCGTCCATCGTCACCCTCGCCAACGATCTCGGCATTAAGGTAGTGCAGGAAGGTGTCGAAACCGAAGAACAGCTTAAAGTCGTGCAAGAAGCCGGTTGTAAGATCATCCAGGGTTATTACTACTCGAAACCCCTTTCCATCCCCGAATACATCAAATTCGTGAATATGAAGATGGATGAAGAAGAAACGCGTGCCCGTCAGCGTACCTATAAGAACTTGGACGATGACGACCTTCCGCCGGAAACCGAAACCGACGTCAAGATTGTCTAGGGACGTCACTGATATCTTTTCTCTATCAACCCGTATCACCCCGGCGAAACGCCGGGGTTTTCTTTTTTTCGCCGCGTCAAATCACGGCTTTGCCGTGTATATCATCCGCACGACGTGCGGAATGAATTGCGCCGACGGCGCATGAATTGAGGCACAGCCTCATGAATTGCGACAAAGTCGCATGAATTGCCGCGCCTCGCGGCATGATATTTTCATGGCGAAGCCAATTCATGACGAAGTCAATTCATTGGCGCTTTGCGCCGTATATCATCCGCGAAGCGGTATCTCATCCGAGCCAACGGCTCGGTATATCATCCGTTCCGAAGAACGGAAGTGATGTGCGCCATAGGTGCTGATGCTGTGCTCCGCACAATGATGTTTGCCTGACGGCAAGTGATGTTGCGCCATAGGCGCAGTTGTATGTTGTCCGCGTTGCGGAATGAATTGCGCCGACGGCGCATGAATTGAGGCACAGCCTCATGAATTGCGACAAAGTCGCATGATTTGCCGCACACGCGGCATTCATCCGTTCCGAAGAACGGAAGTGATGTGCGCCATAGGCGCGTGATGCTGTGCTCCGCACAATGATGTTTGCCTGTCGGCAAGTGATGTTGCGCCCTTGGCGCAGTTGTATGTTGTCCGCGTTGCGGAATGAATTGCGCCCTTGGCGCAGTTGTATCAATCAACGCGACGCGTTGTATATCATCCGAGCAACGCTCGGTATATCATCCACGCGAAGCGTGGTATATCATCTCGCAAAGCGAGTATATCATCGCGGCGTAGCCGTGTATATCATCCACGCATAGCGTGGTATATCATCCGCCGCAGGCGGTATATCATCTCGCAAAGCGAGTATCTCATCCGCACGACGTGCGGTATCTCATCTCGCCTCGCACAATCAATCCTCCCAAAGGTGGAGTTTTTTGAGAATGCTTTTGCGGATTTCGCTTTTCTTTTGTTTATAACTTGATTCGCTGTAACAAAGTTCGGTTTTGACGTACCCTATCTTGTTTCCGATTTCCCGAATAAACACGAGACTTTCGTCCTCGCTCGCCGTGACTTCCATGGCGGCTTCCCATATCTTGGTATTGAGATAGGCGAATTCCATCAGCGTGCGTCTTGTCGCTGCCATGTGCTGTAAGGTTTCGGCACGGCTTTGAAATCCGGCGCAAAGGGCATCGACGAGTTTTTCATCCATCGCACACAACAACTTCGTCACCTCCCACTTTTTCGACTTCCTCTTGAAAGCGCGCCACCTTTTCCGCAAAAACCGCCTCGGGATCAAAATTGCCGTAGCGCGCAAAGCGGCGCTTCTCTTTCGCTTTAGCTTTCTCTATATTTCTATCTTTCTCTTTCTTTTTATCTATCTCTATCTCTTTGTCTTCCTCTTCCTTTGGCGCCGTGGGAGTGAGAAACGGTATCGACGAGGATTTTACCCCGCCGACGAGCGAATCGGCACCCGGCAGGTAATACCCCTTGTCGGTTTTCTCAACCAAACCTTGCTTTTCCAAATGCTTGCAATACTTCATAATTGTCAATAATGGTTTATAAAACAGCAAAGAAACGGTAGAAAGCGGCATGGGTTTCCCGCTTTTCATCGATACGGTTCCCCCGTGTCCTGCCGCATGGCAGAGAAGAAATATGTAGAAAAGGAACTCGCGCTTACCGCGCTCGCTTTTCAGCATGGCAAGCACTTCGGGCGTTTCAAAGAAACCCGTCGGAAAGCGAAACCAGGAATACTCTTTCATGGAAACACCCACCCGCAAAGCGCGTCGCGCGCTTGTGTCAGTTCGTCCCCGAGGGCGGCGAGATCCTCTTTCAGCGCGCCGAGTTGTTCAAGCGTCTCTTCCGCCTCTGCCACCACCCGTTCGAGGTCCGCAATCAACTTGGACGGCTCGTCCGCCGTCGCCGCCATCGTTAAAAGCGCCTCTCGTAAATTCAGTTTTTCCTCCATAAGATCGATTTGTTCGGAAATGGCGCGCATATCCCGACGAATCTCATGAGGGGAGCGGTACGAACCGGAAAAAGTCGCACCGTACGTACCCGTCATAGAATACGGCAAATTTTCAACATCCTTTCTTTTTTGTCACGTTTGACGTGATTTTTACACCGTTCGGTGATTTCTATGACCATTATATCGTCTCAAAAGTTGCGTGTCAAGGGACTTTTTGACGAATTTTTGTGAAGATTTCGACAAAGATATTGCATATCGCGTGACTTTGTGCTACAATAAGTGTCGAGAAAACTCGAAATAGAGAATAATCCGTCGGCAGAAAACAAGAAAGGTTGGTGGTCAAAATGCCGAAGAACCAATTAAAAAATTTGCGAAAAGCGAGAAAAATGACACTCGAAGAGTTAGGGGAACGCATCGGGACGAGCAAACAGACGGTGCAACGATACGAATCGGGAGCGATTTTGAACATCCCAACCGACAAAGTAGAGGCACTCGCCGACGCTCTCGGGGTAACGCCTGCCGCCCTCATGGGGTGGGAAGAGGGATTCTCCTATGCCGCATTTGACAATCTATCGCCGATTCGCGGACGGCACTTGCCGATTCTTGGCGACATCGCCTGCGGCGAGCCTATCTACGCCGAGGAAGAGCACGAGAGCTACGCCGCCGTTTCCGATAACATTCCGGCGGATTTTTGTCTGCGCGCGCAGGGCGATTCGATGATCGGCGCACGCATCTTTGACGGTGACGTCGTCTTCATCCGTGCACAGGAGAGCGTGGAAAACGGCGAGATTGCCGCCGTCATCGTCGACGATTCCGCCACGCTGAAACGCGTGTATTTCTACCCCGACAAGCAAAAACTCATCCTCTCTCCCGAAAACCCGAAATACGAGCCGCTCGTCTATATCGGCGAGGAACTGTCCACCATCAAAATCATCGGCAAAGCGGTGGCTTTTCAGTCCTCGATTTTGTAATGGCGCCTATCCTGCATAAAATCCCCCCGTCGCGTGCACAATAACTCAAAAACGAGGGGGGAAAAGAAAAATGTTTAGAAAATCGGAAAGAAAACGTCATCCCGTTTGGACCGGGACGGTCACGGCGCTCAGTGTTCTCGGTGCCTGCCGCTTTTTCTCGGTGATGAAAAGCGCGCTTGAGAAGATGAAAATCGGCGGATGCAGGAAAAAAGCCGAAACGGGTAATGAAGACTGAAAAAGCAGAGCGAAACGCTCTGCTTTTTTGATGCCGGCGGATGATATACCGTTCCTTTGGAACGGATGATATACCACGCTTCGCGTGGATGATATACCGAGCCGTTGGCTCGGATGAGATACCGCCTGCGGCGGATGATATACCGTTCCTT
>DCHY01000001.1:9388-31045 GCA_002315715.1 Clostridiales bacterium UBA1740
CTTCGTCATGAATTGGCTTCGCCATGAAGATATCATGCCGCCGTGTGCGGCAATTCATGCGACTTTGTCGCAATTCATGAGGCAAAGCCACAATTCATGCACCTCAGCGCAATTCATTCCGCAACGCGGACAATATTGACAACGCGGGGAAAATATGCTACAATACCCTACGCAAGCAATAAGACGAAAGTCTTCAAGCAGGGAAAGTGCGGTGCGATTCCGCCACAACAGCCATTACCGTAATCTCGTAGAGTCGGAAGGCCTGCTGTTTGCCGCTTTTCATGGGTTTTGGGCAGAGAAGACCGTCGAAAAGCCGGGGAACACCCCTTTTTTCACCGCCCGAAGTGGCGGATTTTTTGTTTTTAGGAGCTTTTATGAAGAATAGAATCGGAATTCTTTTTTTGATTACGCTTTTTCTGTTTTCTTTTTCTTCCTGCTTGACCGAGAGCCTCTCTGCCATCTTCGGTCAAAAAGGAGAAGTGGAAGACACGGGGACCGTCACGCTTGTCTTGGCACAAGACGAAAACGCGCCGACGGTTTATACCCAAGCCCTGTCGGACGTCGAGGGCGACGAGGGACTTTTCTCGGTTTTGGATGCCCTGAAGATTCCCTACGTGGAAAAAGACGGATTTCTCAAGCAAGTCGGAGACGTCGAGGAGGACGCAGGACGTGGCGTTTACGTCATTCTTTGGACCTCCGTCGAAGCGGACGCCGATACGTCGGGTTGGATAGAAAACCGCGTCTATGACGGGCGGACGCTTTATCCGTCCTTGGTCGGCGGCAAGGATATGACCGTCAAGGACGGCGCCGTTTTGTACGTCGGAACCGTGGTTTACACATGGTAACGGGAAAACGCGTGGACAACAAAAGAGCGGTTTTTCTGTTGGTGAGAACGGCGCTTTGCGCCGCCACTCTGACAGCGGGGAAGTTCGTTCTTTCCGCCGTCCCGAACGTGGAAATCGTGACGCTTTTGTGCGCCTTATACGGCTACGTTTTTGGGTGGTGGGGCGTGCTTTCGGCGGTGATTTTCGTCGGGATGGAGCCGCTCCTTTACGGTTTCGGAACGTGGTTTGTTTCCTATTTACTGTATTGGCCGCTCGTTTGCGCGGTATTTGCGCTACTTAAAAAGGGCGGTGTCCAAAACCGTTTTCTTCTCGGTTTTTTTGCCGTCCTCTTGACCTTGTATTTCGGGGCGCTGACGACTTTCGTCGACATTGCCTTGCTCGTCGGATTCCGTGACAATTTCTTTTCGGCTTTTCGGGTGAAATACCTCGCCGGAGTTGCCTTTTATCTGACAGAGATTGTGACCAACGCCGTCGTCTTTCCGCTATTGTTTTTGCCCTGCGCGAGAGCGATAGAAAAGATACCGCTTCGCGGATGAGATACCGCCTGCGGCGGATGAGATACCGTTCCTTTGGAACGGATGATATACCACGCTATGCGTGGATGATATACCGCCTGCGGCGGATGAGATACCGTTCCTTTGGAACGGATGAGATACAAGGCTACGCCTTGATGATATACCGAGCCGTTGGCTCGGATGAGATACCGCTTCGCGGATGATATATCGAGCCGTTGGCTCGGATGAATTGACTTCGTCATGAATTGCCGTTGGCATGAATTGACTGCGTCATGAATTGGCTTCGCCATGAAGATATCATGCCGCGAGGCGCGGCAATTCATTCCGCACGGTGTGCGGATGATATACCGAGCGTTGCTCGGATGATATACACGGCTACGCCGCGATGATATACCGCGCTTTGGCGCGGATGATATACCGAGCCGTTGGCTCGGATGAGATACCGCTTCGCGGATGATATACAACGCGTCGCGTTGATTGATACGACGGCTCTTTGAAAATTAAAAACAGCCTCTGCCGAAGCAGGGGCTGTTTTTATGCGCAAAGGGAAAATTAAATCTTTTCCTTAACCTTTGCTGCTTTTCCGACTCTGTCACGCAGATAGTAGAGTTTCGCGCGGCGAACTTTCGCTTCACGAACGACTTCTACCTTGGTTACGTTAGGAGAGTGAATCGGGAATGTTTTTTCAACGCCAACACCGTAAGCAATCTTTCTTACCGTGAAGGTCTCGGAGATTCCGCCTCCGTGTCTTGCGATGACAGTACCGTCAAACATCTGGATTCTGTCTTTCTCGCCTTCGGTGATACGAACGTAAACTTTAACGCCGTCACCAATGTTGAAGCTCGGAACTTCGGTCTTCAACTGCTCATTTGTAAAAGCCTGGATCTTGTCCATCGTGGGCCTCCTTACATACCGAACATTCATGCAGAGCGATGCAGAGGACTGTTCATAATAACTGTGCATATTACCACAGATACACGCATTTTATCATATCGATACGAGAAAATCAAGGGGTTTTGAAGAAAAAACGGAAAATATCAGTCTTTTTTTGCGGATTTTTCCTTGAGAGCGGAGAGTTTATTCTCAATCGTCGGCAAAAGACTGAACGCCGTCACGCCGAGAATAACGATAACGGAACCGAGAATCGCCTTGGTACCCATGATTTCGATACCGAGAAGCGCGACGGGAATCGGGTTGAAGATAGGCTCAATCGTGAGAATCAGCGAGGCCTCGACGTTATCCACCTTTTGGATGCCGAAGCCGAAGAGGGCGTTGGCGGCGCCGTATTGGAACAGACCGAGAATCAAGAGCCAAATAAGGCTCGTCGCATCCAACGAAAGCGCCCCCGCTCCCACCTTCACAAAGAGGAAGGGAAGGGAAACGAATAGGCAGACAATATTACTGATGATAAGCGAGTCGTTGGCGTCGGCATCGTCTTTATTCATATAGATAATTTGCCCGGCAAAGGTAAAGCCGGAGAGCAGCGCCAAAAGGTTGCCGATGACGCTTGTCATATCCAAATTGTCAACAAAAGATAGCACAATGCCGCAAAATACGAGCAACGTGATGACTATTTCCGAGATTTTTACCTTGCGATGACCGAAAAATACGGCGACCAAAAAGACCAAAATCGGCGCGATATACTGCAAAACGATTGCCGTTCCGGCGGTCGTCATCGGGATGGCTGCCACATACAAAATGCCGGTGGCAGCGGAGAAGGCGGCGCCTATCACGTTGGTTTTGCCGAAGTGCAATTTGAAATTGCCTTTGATGACGAAAAGAATGATAAGGGATAAAACCGAGCGCACCGCAATCTTGCACATCGCGTCCCACGAGGGGTCGATGGACTTGACGCAGACGCCGGCAAGGCCCCAGCAAACGGCGGCGAGGACAAGGGCGAGCCTGCCGACGTTCTTTTGAGATTTCGTTTTTGTGTTTGTCATGATGATTCTATCCTTGCCGCAACGCTCAGAAAAGAAGGGCGGAAAGTCCCGTGAGGTCGAATACTCCGCCGATGACAAGACCCGTCAAGAGAAGCGTCGCGAGAATCACGAGGTTTTGTTTTCTGTGATGGTTGACGCGGAACAATACGAGAACACCGACGCCGGCACCCGGCAAAAGTCCCGCCAAAAGCGCACCGCCCGACAAAACGCCGGCGGCAAAGAGTTCCGTCAGGGTCACCGAGGCGGCGCAGTTGGGTACGATACCGACGACGAGCGCCAAGAGAATGCCGAGCAGCGGTCTGCCTTCAAAAAGCGAGCCGATGAATTCTTCCCCGAGGAAGAAAACGGCGGTGCCGATGAGGAGGTTGACAAGGAGAATAAAGCCCGAAATCGTCAAGGTGTGGTGAACGGCGGAATGCAAAACGCCCTTTTCACAGTGGCAGTGGTCGTGCTCGCAAATCTCGTCGATGGCGATATGCACCTCGTGTTCGTGGTGGTGATGTTCGTTTTGCTCATGCTCTTGCGTTTCTTCGTTTGCGTGTACGGCGTCTTTGTTTTCAAAGCGCGAAACGATAAAATCCACGAGGAAACCGACGCCGATACCGACAATGGCTTTGACGGCGACGAGCGTCAAGGTGACGCGCAAAGGCACGACGTTTCCGGTTAGTAAAATCGGCAGCATCTCGTCCGAGGTCGAGAGAAAGACGGCAATCAAAGTACCGACCGAAATCACGCGTCCCGTGTAGAGATTGGCGGCAGCGGCGGAAAATCCGCACTGCGGCACGATGCCGATGGCACCGCCGAACAGCGGACCGAAGGGACCGGCTTTCTTCATAAACGCGACGGTTTTTTCTTCGCCTTTGTGTTCGATCCACTCCATCAAAAGATAAGTGAGAAACAAAAAGGGCAACAACTTACAGACGTCCAAAAGACCGTCGAGCATTACTTCTTCCAAAAAATCGAGCATATTTCGTCCTTTTTCCATAATAATTCAGTTTATTATAACACGGTTTTTCAAAAAGTAAAGAGAAAAAAATATTTTCTCTTGAAAAGCGCGCGGGCGTATGTTATACTTATATTGGATTGTCAGAATCTTTATGGAGGTTTCTATGGGTAGTTTAGCGGATGGCCTTTTGCGCCTGCTCTCTCTGTTACTCGTTTTCTTGCTCGGCTTCTTTTCGTTCGTCGGCATTTTGGCGGGCGTCGGGCTTATTGCATATAAAGGAGTGACCTACGACCGCTTGGTGAAATGGGGCGGAAAGTTCGGTCTCGAACTTCCCTCGACCGAAGCGGTGATACAGAATCCGGAAGTCTCCTTAACTTCCATGACCATTGAACAAGCCATAGCGGAAGTGTCAAAAGTCAAAAGTTACGGCACCGAAGTCACCATCGACTTTTTGCTTACCCGTTACGGCATCGTTCTTCCGCAAGAGGTTCTTTCGTATCTTCCCGCCGCTCTGCGTGAGGCACCCCTTGCCACCCTCTTTACGAAGGACGGCATTCTCGAGGTGCTCGACGGCGTGCCCGTTTCGCTGATTTTCGATAAAATCCACGACGGCGTGCTCTCTCCGGCTGCCAAGGCGGAACTGTCCGACAAAACCTTCGGCGACGTGATTGACCACGACCTTGAATACCTGCTCGGCGACGTCAGAATCGGTTATCTCATGGCACCGCTCGGCATCACCTATGAATACGTCGACGGCGTTTACGTGGAACAGTACGCGGATCCTTCGAATCCCACCGTTCTTGAAGTCGTCGCGCCCCTGCGCCTCGGCGAAGTTCTCGTCAATATCAAAAACAAGAGCGACCTCATCGCCGTCGTGTCGGAAGACATCGGCAACGCCCTCTTGTCTCAGCTCTTCGGTCCGCTTGCCTCCGTCAATCCTCTCATCACCGACATTCTCGGCGACTATGCCTTGAACGATATCATCGTCAAGGACGAGGAAACCGGCGAATACGACGTTAACGTTTTCAAACTGATTTCCAATCGCCAAGTCGGCGAAATCCTCGGCTATGAGCCGGTATATCACAACGGCGATTCGTCGAGCTTTATCGAAGGATGGCTCGAAAACGGCGAACCGCTTTCGGGACCGAAACTCGGTCTTGCTTTCTGCAACCTCGGCGAAATCGACAGCATTACGAATCTCGATTACGTCTCGATTCTCGACGGCTTCTACGTCGGCTATGCGCTCAGTTGCGTTCCGACCTTTGACGAGGACGGCAACATCATCGCCTGGACGCAAGACGGCGGCGAACCCGAAGTGTACTACAAAAACGTCGTAGGTAAGACGGCGGGCGCGCTGATTTCCGACGGCATCACCCCCGAAACCTTGCTCGAAGGCATTTACATCGGCGAACTGATGGGCGCAACGCCCGTGAGAGATCCCCTGACCGATGAGATTGACCACTGGGAAAAGGACGGAAAAACCATGACGGGCGTGGAATCCGTGATGGCAGATAAACTCGTCAGTGACGTCATGAACGGCGAAATCGGCATGGACGATATTTCTCTGTCGACGGTTCTCGGTCTGCGCAGCGAAGTGTATACCGTATATTTGGACGGCGAAACGACGCCGATGCTTGACGACGGCGGCAATCCCATCACCCGTACCGTATGGGTGGATGAAGAGACCGGCGACGAAGCCGACCACATCCTCGGCGCCATCGCCAACTGCTCTATCGACAATATTTCTTCGATTATCTCGACACTGACCATCGGTGACGTCACCGGCAATTTCTCGTTGCCGAAACCCGGCTATCCCGATGAAAAAATCGTATATTCCGGCAAAATCGACACCGTCGGCGGTGAGAAAGTCTACGTGGTGGAGAAAGCCACCGGCGTTCTCAAAGCCCTCACCGATTCTCCCGTCAACGACATCTCCGGCGCTATCGACAGCGTCAAAATCGGCGATGCCATGGGACTTTACGAAGGCGACGACAGCGTTTGGTATAAAGACGCCGCTTGCACGGTTCCCGAAACCGGCATTCAGAAAGCCTTGGCGCCTAAGACCATCGGCACCATCGGCGACGCGATGGACGATATCCTCGTCGGCGACGCGATGGGTTATTATTACGACGAAGTCGGCGACAAATGGTACCAGGACGACGCGCACACGCTCGCCGTTACGGGTATTCAGAAAGTCTTGGCACCCAAGAAAATCGGCGAAATCGGCGGCGCTATGGACGAAATCAAGATCGGCGAAATCATGGGTTGGGAGTATATTACTGCCGATCCTATGGATAAACACTGGATTTCCGGCTACGACGCATCGGAAAACGAAATCCCCGCCTCCGGTATCATGCTCAATTTTGCAGACTTGACGGTCAACGAAATGTCCGATACCGACAAGGTTTCGGGTGCCGTGCAAAACGCGAAGATCGGCGACGCGATGGGCTATTACGAAGACAAATCGGTCAGCCCCTCCGTTTGGTACACCAACTCCTCGAAGACGGCACAACCGACCGGCATCATGGGCGTCCTTGCCGATACCAAACTCTCCGAAGTCGATACGAAAATCAACAGCACCGAGATCGGTACTTTGATGGGCAACTATCAAAATCCCATGGACGGAAAATGGTATTCCGACAAGTCTTATTCGACGCCGGTAACTCCGCAGATTATGAATAAGATTTCGGATGCGACCCTCACGAACGTCGGCGCCGTGATGAACAGTTTGACCCTCGGCGACGTGTTGGATAATTCCTGCTTCGAAGACGATACGGAGTTCCTTTACTACCTTCGTTGGCAAGATCCCATCGAAGGATGGAAGTACCGCGGTGAGATTCCCATTGACCAAATGGGTAATGCCTGCAACACGACGTTCTCGTACGTTTTAGGCGATCCTATCGTCCTCGCCAAACTGGGTTCGTAATCCTCTTTGACAAATTTTCAGAGCCTGTCACACTGTGGCAGGCTCTCTTACTAAGGAGATACTTATGTGGACGCAAGAATCTTTGCATGAACTCGTTCTGCGCCAAAAGGCGTATTTCGGGAGCGGAGAAACGCTGCCCGTCGCTTTTCGCATTGAGCAGTTAAAAAAACTCAAAGCCGCCGTTGTGCGGTATGAAGAAGAACTCGAAAACGCCCTCGCCGAGGATCTCGGCAGAAGCCGCGAAGAGGCGTATTTTTGTGATATCGGCACCGTGATTTTGGAAATCAACGAGACGCTGCGCGGCATCCGCGCTTGGGCGCGCTCCGGCACGAAATGGAGCGGTCTTTGCGCTTTTCCGAGCCTCATCACCAAGGTTTACCGTATGCCCTACGGCAATACTCTCATCATCAGCCCGTTTAATTTTCCCGTGCTTTTGTCCCTCGGGGTGCTGACGGCTTCCCTCGCAGGCGGCAACACCGCCGTTTTGAAGGTCTCTTCCAAAGCCCCCGCCACGGAAAAGGTGCTTTCCAAACTGATAGGGGAAACCTTCCCTTCGGAATACGTGGCGGTCGTCGGGGGCGGTCACGACGTGGCAGACTATTGCCTCTCCGAGCGCTTTGACAAGATTTTTTACACCGGTTCGCCGAAAGTCGGGGTGCACGTTCTCGAATGTGCCGCCAAGAATCTCACCCCCGTAGCGCTGGAACTCGGCGGCGAAAACGGCAACTTTGCGATTGTCAGAAAAGACGCGAATCTCAAAGATGCGGCGCGCAAGATAGCTTTTTTCAAGATTTGCAACAGCGGTCAGATTTGTATCAACGTTAACCAAGTCGCCGTCGCCAAAGAGGTGGCAGAGCCGTTTCTTGAAGAACTCAAACTTGCCTTTTTAACGCAGATCGGCAACGCCCCCGAAAACCCGGAATACCCCAAACTCATCACCAAAGCCGCCTTTGAAAAATGCGAATCGGAAGCCGAAACCTACCGCGACAGAATCGTCTATGGCGGTTACGGCAATGCCGAAACCTGCAAATACGCGCCGAGTGTTATCTATCCCGTGTCGCTCGACGAACCTATCGTCAATCACGAACTGTTCTGTCCGCTTTTGCCCGTCGTGCCTTTCGAGGATGCGGAGATTGACGCCCTGCTTTCAAGCATCGAAAAACGCGAGCACGGCCTTGCCCTTTACCTCTTCACGAAGGACGTAAAATGGGCAAAACGCACCATGCAAAGAATGCAGTACGGCGGCGGATGCATCAACGAAGTATGTCTGCATCTGCTCGTCAAAGGCGCGCCGTTCGGCGGCGTCGGACACTCCGGCATGGGCGCTTATCACGGCAAATACGGATTTTCGGAGTTCACCCACAACGCGACGGTCCTCATCGGCAAAACCCACGGCAATCTCCCCCTGCGCGAGCATCCCTACACCGGAAGAGAAAACGCCTACAAAATGAAACTCATGAAACGGTTTGAGAGATAGCGGATTTTTCAGAGAAAAAGACGCACAAAGGGCATGGGGAATTATCCATCCCCATGCCCCTTGCCGTTTTTTATCCAAAAGACTTATCAGCACATTTTCTCTGCGAGTTGTTCGCCGCCGAGAATATGAAAGTGAATGTGATGCACCGACTGGCAGGCGTCGGGACCGACGTTGGAGATAACGCGATAGCCGGAAGACAGCCCGAGCGATTTGGCAATTTTCGGAATCGTCACGAAAATATGCGACACGACGTCGACGTTTTCTTCCTTCAGTTCATCGACCGAGCCGATGTGCGCTTTCGGAATGACGAGCACGTGGACTTTCGCCTGCGGGTTGATATCACGAAAAGCGAGGATTTTGTCGTCCTCGTATACTTTGGTCGAGGGAATTTTTCCTTCGGCAATCATACAAAAAATGCAATCCATATTGATTTCCTCCGCGTAATTTGATACAATCATTGTACCATAAATCATTCGCGCGCGCAAGGGGAGGCGGAAAAATGACCGAAAAATCGAATATTTTGTCCGCTTTGCCAAGCGTCGATTGGCGCACGGTTTGCCAAAATGCGGGTTTGCCCCTCGTCGTATACGGCATGGGCAACGGCGCCGATAAACTTGAGGCGCGCCTTTCTGAGGTCGGCTTATCGGTGTCGGATTATATCGCTTCGGACGACTTCGTCCGCGGACAGTCTTTCCGCGGTCACCGCGTCTTGACCTATCGGGAGGCAGTCTTGAAACACGGCGACTTTATTCTGCTCGTCGCTTTCGGCACGCGTCTACCCGAGGTGCTCTCTCATATCGAATCCTTAGGACGCGAGCGCACTCTTTTGATTCCCGATATGCCGATTGCCGGCGACGACTATTTCGACGTATCCTATGCCAACGCGCACGGGGAAGAACTGCTTGAGGCATACGAAACGCTTTTTGATGACCTATCAAGAGAAACGTTTTTGTCGCTCGCCTCTGCCAAAATTTCCGGCGATTATCATGAACTTATGGCGAAAGTGCAAACAAAAGATGACATTTTCGAAGAAATGCCGCTTGCAAACGTGAAAACGGTCGCCGACTTCGGCGCGTATAACGGCGACACGGTACGCGAAATTTTCGGGCGAGCAGGGAATCTATCTTTGGCGATTGCCGTTGAGCCGGACAAACGAACCTTCAAAAAACTGTCGGCGTACGCCGATTTGGAAACCCGTTTTTCGGTTGTTCCGATTCACGCCGCCGTCGGCGGCACGGGACGGGCGGTTATGCACGCCTCGGGCAATCGTAATTCCTCCCTCTATAACGCTTCTTTTGAAAAGAGCGACGACGAAGTGCCGCTTCTTTCGGTGGATGAGATTCTTCGTGACTACGACGTCGATTATCTCAAAATGGACGTGGAAGGGGCAGAACTCGACGCTTTGCGCTCGGCGACGCAAACCCTCCGCCGTTGCCGCCCGATTCTCAAAATCGCCGCGTATCACCGCAGCGAAGATATTTTCTCACTCTTGCTGTTTTTGAAAGCGCTAACCGAAAACTACCGTTTTCTGTTGCGCAGAACCCCCTGCATTCCCGCCTGGGAAGCGGATATTATCGCCATTCCGAACGAGGTAACAACGTGAAAAGACCCGAACTTCTTGCCCCTGCGGGCAATTTTGAAAAAATGAAAGCCGCCATCCTCTACGGCGCCGACGCCGTGTATCTGGCAGGTCAAATCTTCGGCATGAGAGCCGCCGCCGACAACTTTTCGGTGGAGGAACTTCGCGAGGCGGTCGCCTACGCCCACGCGCGCGGCGTCAAGGTATATCTCACCGTCAACACCATGCCGCGTCAGTACGAGTACGACGCCCTCAAAGAGTATCTTTTGTCGATTGCCGACATTCCGATTGACGCCTACATCGTTGCCGACATCGGCGTGTTTATGCTTCTTCGCACGTCCTTCCCCGACAAGGAACTTCACGTCTCGACACAGGCGAACGTCGTCAGTGCCGCCGACTGCCTTGCTTGGTACAACCTCGGCGCCAAACGCATCGTGCTCGCGCGCGAGCTGACGCTTGAAGAAATCAAAACCATCCGTGCCGCCATCCCCGACGACTGTCAGATCGAGGCGTTCATTCACGGTTCCATGTGCGTGTCGTACAGCGGTCGTTGCCTTCTTTCCAACCACATCACCGGCAGAGACGGCAACCGCGGTATGTGTGCCCAACCCTGCCGTTGGAATTACACCATTCGCGGCTATGAAATCACCGAGGAAAAGCGTGAAAACGCCCCGATGCCCGTCGAGGAAGTCAACGGCGAAACCTTCATTATGGCGAGCCGCGACACCTGCGTGATTGAGCATATCCCCGAACTTGTCGAAGCCGGCATTGATTCTTTCAAAATCGAAGGACGCATGAAATCGGCGTACTACACCGCCGTCGTCACCAACACCTACAAAATGGCGCTTGACGCCTATTTTGCCGGCAACTACGCCTATAATCCCCTTTGGATGCGCGAACTCGAAAGCGTCAGCCACCGCTCCTACGCCACCGGCTATTATTTCTCGGATTGCCACCTCGACGCCAACACCGCCGAGTCGAACGGCTACATCAAGGAGCAGGCGTACCTCGCGACCGTCCTCGCTTACGACGCCGAAAGCGGCGTTGCCACGCTCTCCCAGCGCAACAAAATGTCCGTCGGCGATAAGGTCGAGGTCGTCACCCCCGGCGCCGTCGGCAGACCCCTCACGGTCGACTGCCTCAAAAACGAAAAAGGCGAAGACATTTCCGCAACGCCGCACCCTTACATGGTTTTCACCATGCCGACGCCCTTCGCCGTCCACCCCGGCGACATCGTCCGCGCCTTTGCGGATTAAGAAAATATTTTCAGAAAAACAAAAAAGCGGTCGAAAGACCGCTTTTTTGCTAACTATGATAGTCAAATATGCAAGTTAAATCTATACAAGGATTCGTATTCGGCAATCAACGGTTTTGCAAATATCTTGCATTTCTGGCTTCGCCGATGCGCTGGATTTGACCTGCTTTCACCATTTTGCCGAGGACGGCTTCCACCGTCGTTTTGCTGATATCCGGGTGAATGGCACAAATTTCGGCCTTGGAAATCGGCACGATGCTTCCAAGAACCGTGGCTTCGATTCGTGCGTTTTTTCCGATTCTCTTTCCGTTCACAACGGCAAATCGCTTGTCAAGTTCTTTGTAGCACATATACAGCGTGGAGAGGAAGTTTTGAACGAACGGGAAATAGTCGTTTTCGTTCGTTTCCCATCCCGCCGAAGACTTTTGAAGTGCCTCGTAATAATACGCTTTGTAGTTGTTGATTTGTTCTTCAAACGAAATGTATTTTCCGGCATCAAATCCGTTTTGATACAGAAGTAAAAGCGACAAAAGCCTTGATAGTCTGCCGTTGCCGTCACGAAACGGATGAATGCAAAGAAAATCCAAAATCACACAGGGAATCAGCAAAAGCGGATTGATGTTGGCGTTGGAGTTGGCATCTGCATAAGCAAGCACAAGTTGTTCCATCGCCGCTTGCGTCTCTGCCGCCGCAGTCGGACGAAAGCGAACGCTTCTCGTTCCGTCCGTCGCAACTTCGATAATGACGTTATCCGTGTTTTTATATTGCCCGGCAAACTCATATCCGGCAATAGACATCATCGTTTTATGCAAACCGAGAATATCCCGTTCGCAAAAAGACAGATGTCGGTAATCCGTATGAATTAAGTTCAAAGCATCACGGTAACCGGCAATTTCCGCCTCGTTGTGGTTGAGCGGCGCACTGTTTTGATTTACGATCTCGGCAATACGCCGGTCGCTTGTAACAATGCCCTCAATGGCGTTGGAACTTTTGACCGACTGTACCTTTGCGATGGCTTCGAGTTCTGTGAAAACCTTGGCATATTCCTCTTTTCGAACACCGGCGGACGTTTTGAGCGAATAAATGCCTGCCGTCGTATTCAAAAGACCTGAGGGCAACAACCCGTTATCCAAAAAAGAATAATCAAATTTTCTCATCATACTCCTCCGTTTCTGCATATCATTGTATCATTTTATATGCAGATTGTCAAGCGCGTTAGGAGAATATCTGCATATATTTCGTTGTTTTATATGCAGTATAGCGACGTTGGCGCATGATGATTCGTCTTTGGCAAAGCCTCCCTCATTCCATGATGGCGGCTACGGTTTCAGCCAATCGATCGGTTTTTCGCCGTTTTGCGAAAGGAAGGCGTTGGCTTTCTTGAAATGCCCGCAACCGAAAAAGCCGTGGTAGGCGGACAGCGGCGAGGGGTGCGCGCATTCGAGCACGAGATGGCGCGGATTATGGA
Source organism: Clostridiales bacterium UBA1740 (assembly GCA_002315715.1). GTDB lineage: Bacteria > Bacillota > Clostridia > Oscillospirales > CAG-272 > UBA1740. Next base: position 22,343 of record DCHY01000001.1, read on the forward strand.
TGAGCGCGCGCTTGGCGCGTGCCGGGGCGCCCCAAAGCAGAAAGACGACGGGCGAAGACTTTTGGTCGAGCAGTTCAATGATTTTGTCGGTCAAAATCTCCCACCCTTGACCGCGATGGCTTAAGGGCTGTCCGCCTCGGACGGACAGCGTCGTGTTGAGCAGCAGCACCCCTTGCTTTGCCCAACCCGTCAGTTCGTAGGTGTCGGGCATTTTTTGCCCGTATTCGCCCTCGAGTTCTTTATAAATGTTTTGAAGAGAAGGCGGGGGCTTGGTGCCTGTCTTCACCGAGAAGCAAAGTCCGTGTGCCTGCCCGACGCCGTGATAGGGGTCCTGCCCCAAAATGACGACGCGCGTGTCGGCGTACGAGGTATAAACGAGCGCGTTAAAAAGGTCGTACATCGGCGGAAAAACCGGGCCGTGTGCGTATTCCGATTTCAAAAATTCGCGGAGTTTTAAGTAATAGTCCTTTTGAAATTCCGCGCCGAGTTTTTCGTCCCAGTCGTTGCCGATATGTACCATACGCGCCTCCCGTTTTTCTTCATATTATCACAAAAACGGGAATTTTGCAAGATTAAAACACCGTTTCGAGAATCCGTCCCGACACGGACGGAGAATAGCGCCACGCATCGACTCGGTCGGTTTCAAACGGGTCGGTGAAATAGGAGAGCGGCGCTTCGGCCTTCTCACACGGTCGGGCGTCGATGATGATGAGTTTCACCTTCATTTTTTCGGGGATAATGCTCTTGATATAAACGGCGGCGGTGTCGCCGACTTCCACCCCGTCGCGGTACTCGGCAAGCCCCGCGAGATTGGGGGAAAGTTCGACGAAAATGCCGTAATCCTCGACGCTTCGCACAATGCCGCGCACCGTTTGCCCCTCCGAAAACAGAGCGGCGTTTTCTTCCCAAGTGCCGAGAAGTTCTTTCGTCGTTGCGTAGATGCGCCCTTTTTCGTCAATCTCCTTGACGAGCACGTAGACGAGCTCTCCGAGTGCCATCCGCTCGCGCGGATGACAGATGCGCGATACCGAAATGCAGTCAATCGAGAGCAGGGCACAAATGCCGACGCCGACGTCGAGAAACGCCCCGAAATTTTCAAGATGCGTCACCCGTGCCGGAATCAAATCTCCGGGGGTAAGGCTTTTGATATACTGCTCCGTGCATTCCTTTTGCACCGCGCGGCGCGAAAGAAAGGCGATTTTTTGTTCTCCCTCTTTCTCGAGGTGCAATACCCGAAACGCCACGGGTTTGCCGACGCGCGTCAGTACCGCAATATCTTTGACGTCCTCTCCTTGCCCGGGATAGAGGACGTCCTCTTTTTTCATAATACCGTGCACGTGCCCGTCAAAAGAAAAATGAAGCGTCATGTCGTGGTCGCACAGATACGGCATACCTTCGAGAATTTTGCCTTTTTCCATGGCACGCTCCAGTCCTTGCCATGACGAGAGATACCCTTGCACCTCGGGCGAGGCGATGAGGGCGCCCTCCGGCTGATAGTTTCCGCTTTTCATACGAATCCCCCTTCTACTTCCGTTATCACAGTATATGAAGGGAATCGCCGCAAAAGACCGCTCAGGCGAAATCGGAACCGTCGCGCGCCGACAGTCCGAAACTCACCCCGAGGGCGCTATTGACGCTCGTCATCGTTCCCTCGTCGAGATGCCCCATCTTTTCCCGCAAACGCTGTTTGTCGAGGGTGCGGATTTGCTCGAGCAAAATCACGCTGTCCTTGGCAAGGCCGGTGTCACTGCCCGACACGTCGATGTGCGTCGGGAGTTTGGCTTTGTTGAGTTTCGAGGTGATGGCGGCGGCGATCACCGTGGGACTGTAGCGATTGCCGACGTCGTTTTGCACGATTAAAACCGGGCGCAGACCGCCTTGCTCGCTGCCGACGACGGGGGAGAGATCCGCATAAAAAATATCACCGCGTTTTATGTTCATCTTTTCCAAACGAAAATTACTTTTCTGCTCCTTTAGTATTTCAACGTTAGTATGGCAATTTTCTGTTGATTCTTTCATCCAAACGAAAAAACGTTTTTAACGTCTACTCACAGTTTATGAAAAGTCGAAAGAAGGGTTGATATTTCTCTTGCGGCGGCGCCTTATATGTGTTATAATGAAAAAAACGAAATGCAGAGGTGTTATATGAAGAAAATAACCGCTCTATTTATTTTGATGTGTATCATCGGCACGGCGCTTTTCGCCACCGGTTGCGACGCTTCCTTTCTCGAGGACGCCAAATCGGATTTCACCGACGCTTGGTGCGAGTTTGACGGCAGTATGTCCGCCTTTGCGGATGACGTCGCGTTTGCCGTCTCGGGTGAGCACACCTGCACCGCCGGCGAATGGACGACGTATATCGAAGCCGAAAACTGTCAGAAAGACGGCTTCCGCTGTCAGTTCTGCACCCGTTGCGGCGTGCTTCTTGCCTGTGAACGTATCGAGACAGACCACGTGTTAGGAGAAATCACCGAGGGTGCCGCCGCTACTTGCCGTGATTGTGACTACACGTTCGGTACGGTGCCGTACTACGCGACCGAGGGTGAAGAAACGTCGGCAGTCGTGACGGGCTTCGGTCTTCTCGGATACATCAACCGTTCGAACATCACGAAAGTCTATATTCCCGACGAGTACGAAACTCTGCCGACAGAAACGATTGCCTCCTACGCCTTTTACGGTCTTTCCTCCATTACGAGCGTGAGACTGCCCGGCAGTATCAAAACCGTCGAGGCCTCGGCGTTTGACGGATGCAAGCGCCTTTCCGACATCGAGTTCGACGGTACTCTCGAGATGTGGAACGCCATCGACTTCGGTGAAAACTGGGATAACGGCATGGACGCCTACACCGTCCGCTGCACCGACGGCACCTCCGAGTTGACGCGCACGACGTTTGATTGATTGCCCCAATGAAAAAGCCACCCGACGGGTGGCTTTTTCTATGCACTTTTGCTATATTCTGCAAAGAATACTTTGCAAAATCGATGAATAACGCTTACGCGTGGTATTCGCGGACAGGGCGTTTTTCTTCTTTCCAAAACAGCATGGAAATGGAAATCAGACCGCAAAGAGCGACGACGGTGTAGATCACGCGCGCCGGAGCCGTCATGGCACCGCCCGACATCCGGGCGACGAAATCAAACCCAAAAAGACCGATAGAACCCCAGTTCAAAGCGCCGATAATCGCGATAAAAAGTGCTATCTTTTGAATGACTGTCATATCTTTCCTCCTTATCAAAGCGGGACTTTTCGTCCCTGCCTGTAGTGTGCGCCGCTTTGTCCTCTTTATGCAAGAAATTACCCGTCCGAAAGATCCGGCGGTTTTCCGAAGGCGTCTTTGAGTTTTTCAAGCGCCTTTTTCTCGATGCGCGATACGTAGGAGCGCGAGATGTTTAAGTGCTTTGCCACCTCTCTTTGGGTGCGCGGTTGATAACCGGACAGCCCGTATCGCAACACGATGATCTGCCGCTCGCGCGGGGAGAGAACTTTTCCGACCAACTCCCGCGTTTTCGTCATATAGTCGCAAAGGTCGATATCTTCCGCCATGGTGTCGTCCACGCTGATGACGTCAAGATAGGTCAGGGGGTTTCCGTCGCGGTCCACGTCGATGGTTTCGTGAATCGAGATTTCGCTCCCCGTTTTCTTTTGGGCACGAAAAAACATGAGGATTTCGTTTTGAATGCACTTGGCACCGTAGGTGGCAAACCGCGTGCCGAAGTCCGCTTTGAACGAGTCCACCCCCTTGACCAACCCCATCGAGCCTATCGAGAGCAATTCTTCGGGTTGCGGATAAGAGCCGTAATACTTGCGTATGATATGCGAAACGAGCCGCAGATTGTGTTCAATCAGTTTGGCGCGCGCCTCCTTGTCGCCTTCCTTCATTTTGCTAAACAGCAAATCCTCCTCCGCACGGCTGAGCGGCGGGGGAAAGTTCTGCCCCGTGTGAATCCCCAAAATCAGCGCCACGAAGCGAAACAGAAAATCCAAAAACGGCAAAAAATCACCTCCTGCGCTATCCTATGCAGGAGGTGAAACGGATATGGCAATTATAGGCAAGGAGTGTAATTTTTCGTCTTTGGCGTCACGATGCGATAGCCAAACGGCTCGGCACGTTCCGAAAGAGGGCGCCCCGTCAGCGCCCGAAACTTGCGGTTGATGGCACAAAGATGGGTGCGCACGCTGGATTTGCCGGGGGTTTTGAGGGGGTGAAAGGCGTAATCGAGGATTTCCTCCGCCGTCGCGGCGTCGGGATAGGTGCGAATCAAAAATTGCAAAATGCGTTTTTCGGTATTCGTAAGCGGAAACGGCTTGCCACAAAAAGTCGACACGTCGAGGTCGGCGGAAACGTTCACTCCCGACAGACGGTAGTCCCCGACGGCGGGCAGTCCGTGGTCGAGCGAGAATGAAACCATCTCTTTTGCCAGCGTCGACGACAAGGTGTCAAACGAAAAAACCTTGGCAAACAGACAAGCACTCCCAACGGGCAGATGCTCGCGCGTCATGGCAAATACCGGCGTCAGTGCCGCCGTGTCACGCAAAGAGGTGACGAAACTCTGAATATCGGGGAAGGATTCGGGATTCAAAATCAAAACGGCGCGATAGCGCGGCGAAAGTTCCCTCTTGGCGTCCTGCGGTTTGCAGGTGTAGGAGAGAAGGTTCATAAACCGAAACATCTCTCGCACGGCGTTTGCGTTCTTTTCGTCTTTGTGAATAATAAGCAGCATAAAAAATACCTCGATACTATAGTATATAATACCGCCATAACGCCGTCAAGAGTTTGTTTCTTTCTTGACAGCGCGCGCGTTTTCCTGTATAATGGGCGTATAGAAAAAGAGAGGGACGGACGATGAAAACAGTTTTGATTACGGGCGGTTCGCGCGGCATCGGTGCCGAAATCGTCAGAAGATTGAAAGCCGAGGGCTACGCCGTGGCGTTCACCTATCAAAAATCCGAGGCGGCAGCCTTGGCGCTTGCCGAAGAAACGGGCGCTTTTGCCCTGCGTGCGGACGCCGAAAAAGAGGCGGAAATCGTCGCATCCGTTGCCGCTGCCAAAGCGGCGCTCGGTCATATCGACGTTCTCGTCAACAACGCCGGCATTTGCCGCGGTTCGCTTTTGCAGGACCTTGAAAAAGCGGATTGGGACCGCATTATTGCCGTCAATCTGACGGCGGCGTTTTTGTATGCCAAAGCCGTTTTGCCCGAGATGATTGACAGAAAAGCGGGGCGCATCATCAACGTCACCTCGATTTGGGGCGTCGTCGGCGCATCCTACGAAGTCGCTTATTCTGCCTCCAAAGCCGGTCTTATCGGCTTTACCAAAGCCCTTGCCAAAGAGGTCGGACCCTCGGGAATCACCGTCAACGCGGTGGCGCCCGGCGTCATCGACACCGATATGAACCGCAACCTTTCGGCGGAGGATATGAAAGCCTTGGCGGAAGAAACGCCCATTCCGCGTATCGGCACGCCGCGTGACGTTGCCGACGCCGTTTCGTTTTTGGCATCGGACGCCGCTTCCTTCATTACCGGCGAGAACCTTAACGTCGGCGGAGGCTTCTCCCTTTAATTTTGGAAAAGCCCTTGAAAAAAGGTTAAAACTTTGATATAATACGTGTAAGATTTTCCTGTGTCAGACGGAGTCATACCAGCCGGGGGAGCAGCGGGGCCTTGTACCTGAAGTCCGCTATAGCAGGGGTTCATTCCCCTCCCGAGGGATGCCTTTGTGCAGTCTGCACCGCTTCTTTCTGTGTTGAAGAATGGGTCTTGCGCAACACCGTGCTGTGAACCATGTCAGGTGGGGAACCAAGCAGCATTTAGCAGATTTCGGTGTGTGCCGCGAGGACGCCTGTTCGGAGCAGAGGGGGCGGTTCCCGTGTGTAAGGGTAGTTTCGACGGAGGGGTGTATGGCTCTTTTTGACACAGGAAAACGAAATGGGCGGGTTTTTCATCGGGAAGTGTTCCCGCGAATGCTCGCTTGTTTTTATAGGGAGGAGTTATGGGAGATTATCGCGCTTTATATCGCAAATGGCGCCCCGTCGATTTTGACGACGTATCGGGACAAAACGCCGTGACCGATATTTTGAAATACGAAGTACGAGAGGGAAAAACCTCTCACGCTTATCTTTTTTGCGGTTCGCGCGGAACGGGAAAGACCAGCTGTGCCAAGATTTTGGCAAAAGCCGTCAACTGCCTGCATCCGAAAAACGGCAATCCCTGTAACGCCTGCGAAGCCTGCCTCGCTATCGACAAAGGCACGGCGACCGACGTCCTCGAAATGGACGCCGCCAGCAACAACGGCGTGGACAACGTCCGTGATTTGAAGGATGAGATAGCCTTTACCCCTGCCGAACTCCGCTACCGCGTGTACATCATCGACGAAGTGCACATGATGTCGGGCTCCGCCTTCAACGCCCTTCTGAAAACTCTCGAAGAGCCCCCGGCGTACGTCATTTTCATTTTGGCTACGACGGAACTTTCGAAATTGCCGACGACGATCGTCTCGCGCTGTCAGCGCTTTGATTTTAAGCGCATCGACACCGAAACGATAATGAAACGTCTTTTCCATATCGCACAAGCCGAAAAGATTGCTCTCACCGAAGACGGTGCGAGAATGCTTTCCCGTGCGGCGCAGGGCGGTATGCGTGACGCCGTCAGCCTGCTTGAACTTTGCGCCGGCACCGGCGAAGCGGTTGACGAGGCGCTCGTCTCCCGTATGGTGGGAGTCGGAAACCGCGGCGCGGCTTATCGCATGTTAAAAGCCCTCGCCGATACCGATTTTGCACGGATTTACGATATCGTCGGCGAAACGGTTCGCGCCGGGTCGGATATTTCTTCGTTTTGGCAGGAACTGATGAACGCTTACCGCGATATGTGCGTCGTCAAAAACACCGAAATTGCCAAAACGTATCTTGACTTGACGGACGCCGAATACGACGCCTTGAAACAACTTGCCCCGCAGTTTTCGGATGCGAAAATCCATTTTCATATCTCGCTGCTTTCCGCGGCGCTTTCGGATATGCAACGCTCGGCAGATGCCGGCAGAAGCCTTGCCGAAATGACCTTGACGAGAATGTGCGATCCCAAGAGCGACACCTCCGCGGAAGCGTTGGCGTTGCGCCTTGAAAACCTCGAAAAAGAGGTGTCTATGTTGCGCCTCTCCGGCGTCCAGCCACAGGCACCTGCCACGGCACCGAAAACGGCGCCTCAAACGGCACAAGCCACGAAAACCCCCGTCAATCCCGCGCCAACCCCTGTAAAACCCACGCAAAACCCCACGGGGATGCCCTCCGCGCCGACGGCAAAGTCCACGGCGTATGCCAAATGGAGCCGCGTCATCGAGCGCATCGGCGACGTCAAACCGCCCCTTTCGGTGCAGTTTATGGGGTCTTCCGCGACGACTGCGGACAACCGCCGCTTTACGGCTTACGTGACGGCGTTCTTTGCCGATAAACTGAAACACAGTGAGGCGGATCTTTCCATCGTCCGCGGCATTATTTCCCAAATCGAGGGGGTCGCCGCCGATGAAATATATCTTTCGGTCGAGCCGAAACCGACCGCTGCGCGCGGTGCCTTTACCGACGATTTTAATAACTTCTAAGAGGAGAAACATATGAAAGTCAGATTACCGCAGGGAATGGGCGGCGGCCCCTCCAACATGCAGTCCATGCTCAAGCAGGCACAGAAAATGCAGGAGGATATGCAGGCAAAGCAGGCAGAACTCGAAGAGTGTGAGTATGAAGTGTCTTCGGGCGGCGGTGTCGTAACCGTAAAAATTAACGGAAAGAAAGAAATCCTTTCCGTCAAGATTGATAAAGAGGTCATCGACCCCGATGATCCCGAAACTCTCGAAGATTTGGTGACCGCGGCGGTCAACGAGGCTATCAAAAAGGTGGAAGCCGTCTCCGCCGACGAAATGCAGAAAATCACGGGCACGATGGGCTTGCCCGGTATGTTCTGATGAAGGGGTATATTGCACCGATCGAAAGGTTGATCGACGCGTTTCGCCGCCTGCCCGGTGTTGGGGCAAAGACGGCGGTCCGATACGCCTTTTCGGTTTTGAAATTCTCGGAAGAAGAGGCGGCGTCTTTCGCCGATGCCGTGCTCGGTGCAGCGCGCGACGTGCGCACCTGCTCTGTTTGCTGCGGATTTTCGGACGGCGACGTTTGCGATATTTGTTCCGACCTTGACCGCGACCACGGCATCATCTGCGTCGTCGAAGAAGCCAAGGACGTCACCGTCATGGAAAAAGTCCGCGGTTATCGCGGCGTTTATCACGTGCTCGGCGGTTCGCTTTCCCCCCTCGACAACATGACGCCCGATAAATTGCACATCAAAGAACTCGAAGAGCGCATAAAAGCCGGCGGCATAAAGGAAATCATCCTTGCCACCAACCCGACGCCGAACGGCGATACCACCGCGGCGTATCTCGCACGCATCCTCGAGCCCTACGGCGTAAAGATTTCACGCCTTGCCTACGGCATCCCCGTCGGCGGCGACATCGAGTACGCCGACGAAGTCACCCTCATGCGAGCATTGGAAGGAAGACGCGACCTGTAAAGGCGCGTCTTTTTTGTTTGAAAAAAGACGCCTGGCAAAGTTTGAAAAACGGGAGTTTTTCAATGCCGCCGTGTGCGGCGGATGATATACCGAGCCTTTGGCTCGGATGAGATACACGGCTACGCCGCGATGATATACCGTTCCTTTGGAACG